>NZ_NSGB01000011.1:0-194643 GCF_002294785.1 Mesorhizobium sp. WSM3868
GGCCGAAATCCAACCTGACGGCTCGATCATGGGCCAAATCTGCTTCCACAACGGCGACGATGCTAATTTCATCGCCCGCAAATGCACTTCTTCAACAGCCTGCTAGACCGCGACACAATTCGGCGAGGCGGTTGACGCCGTCGCGAAGGCCCGTCAATCATCCGTCCAAAACGCGGCTTCAACAAAAGTTCGAAAGCAGGGAAGAAACGATGGAAAAAGCCGAAATCGGCCTGATCGGCCTTGGCACGATGGGCTCCAACCTGGCGCTCAACATCGCCGAGCACGGGCACCGCATCGCCGTCTTCAACCGCACGCCGTCGCGCACCGGCGCCTTCGTCGAAAACGCCGGTCCGCTGAAGGACATGGTTGTGCCCTGCTACAGCCTGGAGGAACTCGCCGCAGCGATCCGGCCGCCTCGGCCGATCATCATCATGGTGCTGGCCGGCAAGCCGGTCGACGAGCAGATCGCGGCGCTGCGCGGCGTGCTCTCCGACAACGACATCGTCATCGATGCCGGCAATGCCAATTTCCGCGACACGATGCGGCGCTTCTCCGAGCTGTCGGGCTCCGGCCTGACGTTTATCGGCATGGGCGTGTCGGGCGGCGAGGAGGGCGCGCGCCACGGGCCGTCGATCATGGTTGGGGGCACGGAAGACTCCTGGAAGCGTGTCGAGAAAGTGCTGATGGCGATCTCCGCCCAGTTCAAGGACGAGCCTTGCGCCGCCTGGCTCGGCACCGACGGCGCCGGCCATTTCGTCAAAACCATTCACAACGGCATCGAATATGCCGATATGCAGATGATCGCCGAGATCTACGGCATCCTTCGCGACGGCTTAGGCATGGGGCCGAAGGAGATCGGCAAGGTCTTCGACGGCTGGAACCAGGGTCGGCTCAACTCCTACCTGATCGAGATCACCGCCAAGGTTCTCGCAGCCGACGATCCCAAGACCGGCAAGCCGGTGGTCGACGTCATCCTCGACCGCGCCGGCCAGAAGGGCACCGGCAAATGGTCGGTCATCGAAGCGCAGCAGCTCGGCATTCCGGCGACGGCCATCGAGGCTGCCGTAGCGGCGCGCGTGCTGTCGTCGATCAAGGACGAACGGCAGGCGGCGGAAAAGGCCTACGGCAATATCGGCGTCGAGAAGATTTCCGGCGACAAGGCGGCGCTGCTGAAGGATCTCGAGCTGGCGCTGTTTGCCGGCAAGATCGCGGCTTACGCGCAAGGTTTTGCTGTGATGAGCGGCGCCTCAAAGGAATTCAACTGGAACCTGCCGATGCCGACCATTGCCAAGATATGGCGTGCCGGGTGCATCATCCGCTCGCAGATGCTGGACACGATGGCGGAGGCCTTCGGCTCAGGCGGCGCCTCGACCAATCTCCTGATGGCGCCGGCCTTCATCGCCATGATAAAGGAGGCGCATCCGTCGCTCAGGCGCATCGTGGCGCGGGCCTCCGAGGCCGGCTCACCGGTGCCGGCGCTGTCCTCGGCGCTCGCCTATTTCGACAGCTATCGCCAGGGCCGCGGCACGTCGAACCTGATCCAGGCGCAGCGCGATTTCTTCGGCGCGCACGGTTTCGAGCGCATCGGCGAGGAGGGGGCGTTCCATGGGCCGTGGGGAAGCGGCGCCGCCTAGAGTCAGGTTATGCCAGGGTGCAAAGGCGGCTTCCTGCGCTCCCGGTGCTACTCAAGCACGCTTCCGGTTCTCTGAAGCCGCCAACTCAGCCTGACCTGACTCTCAAGTCGCGCCAGTTCAACCCCGATAGGGCAGGACCTCGCTCGGTTTGCTCAGCGATTGCAGCGAGCCAGGTTCCTTGCCGCCGATCCAGCCGAGCACGGCGCGGGCAAGCTCGGAGCCGGCGAGCCGGAAATTCTCGTTCACGACCAGCAGTTCGCGCCGGAACAAATGCAGCAGTTCCGAGGACTGTTTCGACACCACGTCGACATCGCGGCCGAGTTTCAAGCCGGCGTCCTCGATGCCTGCAACAACGGCGAGCGTAGCGGCGGCGGCGCTGCTGACGATGCCGTCCGGACGGCTCTCGCGGCGCATGAGCTGCGCGGTTCGCATCCTGATCTGCTCGATCGTGTGGTCGATGGAGACGGTGTTGAACGGCACCTCGCTGGCGCCGACCTCGCTCAGCGCATCGGCAAAACCGTTCACCGTGTGGTCGTAATAGGTGAGGCCGACCGGCGGCGTCACCAGAGCCAGCCGGCGCCGGCCCATGCCGGCGAGATGGCGGACCGCCTCGCCGACGAAAGCATAGTTGTCGAAGTCGTGATAGGGATGCACCAGCCCCATGTCGGTGCGGCCATGCGTGGCAAATGGGATGCCGCGTTCCAGCATATAGCGGGCGCGCGGGTCGTTGGGCTGCGTGCGTGAAATGATGACGCCGTCGGCCGAGCCCGTCTCCACCAGATAGCGGACCGGATCCAGCGGGTCCTGCGAGCGCGAATAGGGCGTGACGATCAGGTGATAGGGCGTGTCGGCGATCACCTCGGTGACGCCGTAGATGATGTCCGAGACGAAGCTCATCAGCTCGTGCTCGGTGTTGAGCACCAGGCTGATAACGTTGGTCTTGCCGGTCCTCAGCCTCACGCCGGCGCGGTTCGGGCGATAGCCGATCTGCTTGGCGACGAGCTGCACGCGCCGCCTGGTCTCGGCGCCGATCTCAGGCGCGTCCTTCAGCGCGCGCGAGACGGTGGTGACGCCGAGCCCGGTCATGAAGGCAAGCGTCTTCAGCGTCGGCCGTTCCTTAGCCGACGTGTCGTCGTCCTTCTCGTTTGCTCGTCTGTCCATTCGTCCCGCCCGTCAGGCGCATAGCAGCCGCGAGGCCGGCCGGCAATCGCGCCCATCGCATTTGCGCGGCCTTCAGCCCGTGACACGGTGCAATACACTGAAACGTTACAGATTGCCAACGCCCATGATCAATGGGCAGGTCGCACTCGTTGCGGTCAGCGCTGGAGGGGTGGACTGAAAGCCACTGGAATCATAAACAAATCTCGATTTACCTCTGCTTTTCGCATCGATTGGCCGCACCATCGACTCCCCGACAGGCTTTGGAGAGGATTTTGTTCGTGCCCCGAAGAAATCCCATGCCGTTTACATTCGAGGGGTTGCCTATAAGGGCCATTTGCCGTATCGAAAATCTGTAACGTTTCAGATTCTGGGAGGAACCGAAATGCGATACAAATTCCTGACCGCCGCGTTCGCTGCGACGGCCGCGCTGAACTTCGCCGGACCGGCGGCCGCGACCGATCTCGAAGTCACCCATTGGTGGACTTCGGGCGGCGAGGCGGCGGCGGTGGCCGAACTTGCCAAGGCGTTCGACGCGACCGGCAATCACTGGGTCGACGGCGCCATCGCCGGTTCCGGCGGCACAGCGCGGCCGATTATGATCAGCCGCATCACCGGCGGCGACCCGATGGGCGCCACCCAGTTCAACCACGGCCGGCAGGCGGAGGAGCTCGTCCAGGCCGGGCTGATGCGCGACCTCACCGATCTCGCCACCAAGGAAAAGTGGACGGAAATCGTGCGGCCGAAGAGCCTGCTCGACTCGTGCACCATCGGCGGCAAGATCTATTGCGTGCCGGTCAACATCCATTCCTGGCAGTGGCTGTGGCTGTCGAACGAAGCCTTCCAGAAGGCCGGCGTGCCGATGCCGAAGGACTGGAATGAATTCGTGGCGGCTGCGCCGGCGCTGGAAAAGGCCGGCATCATCCCGCTCGCCGTCGGCGGGCAGCCCTGGCAGGCGTCCGGCGCCTTCGACGTGCTGCTTGCCGCCGTCGGCGGCACCGACGCCTTCCTCAAGGTCTACAGGGACAAGGACGCCAAATTCGCAGGCGGTCCCGAAATCGCCAAGGTGTTCAAGGCCGCCGACGACGCCCGTAAGATGGCCAAGAACACCAATGTGCAGGACTGGAACCAGGCAACCAATCTGGTTATCACCGGCAAGGCCGGCGGCCAGATCATGGGCGACTGGGCGCAGGGCGAGTTCCAGGTCGCCGGCAAGACCGCCGGCAAAGACTACACCTGCCTGCCCGGTCTCGGCCTGAACGAGGTCATCGCCACGGGCGGCGACGCGTTCTACTTCCCGCTGCTCAAGGATGCCGACAAGGCCAAGGCTCAGGAAGTTCTGGCCGAGACGCTGCTCGACCCGAAGACCCAGGTCGCCTTCAATCTCAAGAAGGGCTCGCTTCCGGTGCGCGGCGACGTCGACCTCAACACGGCGAACGACTGCATGAAGAAGGGCCTCGCCATCCTCGCCAAGGGCGCGGTGATCCCGTGGACGGACCAGCTCTTGTCGCAGGACAGCCAGAAGCAGAAGGAGGATCTGTTCTCCGAATTCTTCGCCAAGCCCGACATGACGCTCGAAGAGGCGCAGAAGCGCTTCGCCGACATCATCGCGTCGGCCGACTGATCGACGGCGCCCCCGCCAGCTCCCGGCCCCCGCCTATCCGGGGTCGGGAGCGTGATGTCCTCATTGTCCCAGCCCGGCTGCCGAGATGAGCAACAGCGAACGCCCCAACCAGCTTTTACGCAACCTCAACGCCAAGGTCGCATCAATCCCGATGATCCTGACCGCGCTGGTCGTCTTCGTCGGCGGCACGGCCTGGACGGTGCTCTATTCCTTCACCAATTCGAAGCTCTTGCCGCGGCTGAACTTCGTCGGCCTCGACCAATATTACCGGCTATGGGCGACGCCGCGCTGGCTGGTGTCGATCGAGAACCTTTTGATCTACGGCGTGATCTCGCTGTTGTTCTCGCTGGTGATCGGCTTCATCCTCGCGGCATTGCTCGATCAGAAGATCCGCTTCGAGGACACGTTTCGCACGATCTTCCTCTATCCTTTCGCACTTTCTTTCATCGTCACCGGGCTGGTCTGGCAGTGGCTGCTCAATCCCGATTTCGGCATCCAGCGTGTCGTGCGCGACCTCGGCTGGACGAGCTTCAGCTTCGATCCTCTCTACAATTCCAGCATCGTCATCTACGGCATTTCGATCGCGGCGCTCTGGCAAGGCACGGGACTGATCATGTGCCTGATGCTCGCCGGCCTGCGCGGCATCGACGAGGACATCTGGAAGGCCGCACGGGTTGACGGCATACCGATGTGGAAGACCTATCTCTTCATCATCATCCCGATGATGCGGCCGGTCTTTATCACCACCTTGGTGATCATCGCCGCCGGCATCGTCAAGGTCTACGACCTTGTGGTGGCGCAGACCAGCGGCGGTCCGGGCATCGCTTCCGAAGTGCCGGCGAAATACGTCTACGACTACATGTTTTTCGCCCAGAATCTCGGCCAGGGTTTTGCCGCCTCGACCATGATGCTGCTCTCGGTGGTGATCGTCATCGTGCCATGGGCCTACCTCGAATTCGGAGGCAAGAAGCATGGCTGAAGCTGCTGCCTCCATGTCCAGTGACGCTCTTCGGCGCGAAGCCTCGTCGCGCGATGCATCGGGGCCGAGCGGAACGAAGCCGCGGCACGCGCTCTCGCGCCGCAACATCTTCCTCTACGGCACGCTGATCGTCGTGGCGCTCTATTACCTGCTGCCGCTCTACGTGATGATCGTCACATCGCTGAAGGGCATGCCGGAAATCCGCCTCGGCAACATCTTCTCGCCGCCGCTGGAGATCACCTTCGAGCCGTGGGTCAAGGCGTGGTCGCAGGCCTGCACCGGGCTCAATTGCGACGGGCTGTCGCGCGGCTTCTGGAACTCGGTGCGCATCACCGTGCCGTCGGTTCTGCTGTCGATCGCGATCGCGTCGGTCAACGGCTATGCCTTGGCCAACTGGCGCTTCAAGGGCGCCGACACCTTCTTCATCATCCTGATCGTCGGCGCCTTCATTCCCTATCAGGTGATGATCTACCCGATCGTCATCATCCTGCGCGAGATCGGCATCTACGGCACGCTGACCGGCTTGGTGATCGTGCATTCGATCTTCGGCATGCCAATCCTGACGCTCCTGTTCCGCAACTATTTCACGTCCATGCCGGAGGAACTGTTCCGCGCCGCGCGCGTCGACGGCGCCGGTTTCTGGGGCATCTATCTACGCATCATGCTGCCGATGTCGCTGCCGATCTTCGTCGTCGCCATCATCCTGCAGGTGACAGGCATCTGGAACGACTTCCTGTTCGGCGTCGTCTACACCCGCCCCGACACCTATCCGATGACGGTGCAGCTCAACAACATCGTCAACTCGGTACAGGGCGTGAAGGAGTACAACGTCAACATGGCCGCAACCATCCTGACCGGCCTTGTGCCGCTCATCGTCTACTTCGTTTCCGGCAAGCTCTTCGTGCGCGGCATCGCCTCCGGCGCGGTGAAAGGATGATGATGGCAGCAGCGATCGCCAATCCCAGCGTTTCGATCCAGGACCTGTCGCTGAATTTCGGCGTCATGTCGGTGCTGAAGACGCTCAATCTCGACGTAGCCGAGGGCGAGTTCATCGTGCTGCTCGGGCCATCCGGCTGCGGCAAGTCGACCTTGCTGAACTGCATCGCCGGCCTGCTCGACATCTCCGAGGGCCGCATCTTCATCAAGGGCAAGAATGTCACCTGGGAGGAGCCGAAGGATCGCGGCATCGGCATGGTGTTCCAGTCCTACGCCCTCTACCCGCAGATGACGGTGGAGAAGAACCTCTCCTTCGGCCTGCGCGTCGCCGGCGTGCCGAAGGACGAGATCGCCAAACGCATCGCGCGCGCGGCGGAGATCCTGCAGATCGAGCCGCTGTTGCAGAGGAAGCCGTCGGCGCTTTCCGGAGGCCAGCGGCAGCGCGTGGCGATCGGGCGGGCACTGGTGCGCGACGTCGACGTCTTCCTGTTCGACGAGCCGCTCTCCAACCTCGACGCCAAGCTGCGGTCGGAATTGCGCGTCGAGATCAAGCTTTTGCACCGCCGGCTGCAGAACACGATGATCTACGTCACCCACGACCAGATCGAGGCGATGACGCTGGCCGACCGTATCGCGGTGATGAAAGGCGGTGTCATCCAGCAGCTCGATGCGCCCCAGACGATCTACAATCGCCCGGTCAACCGCTTCGTCGCCGGCTTCCTCGGCTCGCCGGCGATGAATTTTATCAAGGGGCACCTGGAAGCAAGCGACGCGCCGGTGTTCAAGGCCGACGGTGTTTCGGTGCCGCTCGGCCGTTATCAGTTCGACAACGAAGGCGGGCGCGCCGCCAAGCCCTGCGTGTTCGGCATCCGACCGGAGCATATCGCTTTTGGCGAAGCGGCGAGGGCCATGCCGTTCACCGCCGAGTCAACTGTCGAGATTGTCGATCCGATGGGCTCCGACACGCTGGTGTGGACGAAGCTCGGCGGCCAGATCCTCTCCTTCCGCGTCGAAGCCGACAAGACGCTGCGCAGCGGCGACGCGATCCGCATCGGCTTCGATCCGGCGCGCGCCTCGCTGTTCGACGCCGAGACCGACAGTCGCCTTTAACCTCCCAGACCACAACCTCCCGGAACCATCAAACAGAACGGACAGACAGATGAACTGGTCATTCCAACTTTACAGTGCCCGCAACTTCCAGCCATGGGACGGCGTGCTGAAAATGCTCGGCGAACTGGGCTACAAAGAAGTCGAAGGTTTCGGCGGCGTCTATGACGATCCCAAGGCTTTCCGCGCCGAGCTCGACAAGAACGGGCTCGCCATGCCGACCGGGCATTTCTCGATCGATGCGCTGGAGAAGGATTTCGACGGCGTGCGCAGGATTGCCGATGTGCTCGGCATCTCGCTGCTCATCTGCCCCTACCTCATGCCCGATGCGCGGCCGGGCGACGCCGCCGGCTGGCGCGGCTTCGGCGAGCGGCTTGCCAAGGTGGGCGACACCGCGAAGAAGGCCGGCTACGGCTTTGCCTGGCACAACCATGATTTCGAGTTCAAGCCGCTCGCCGACGGCTCGCTGCCGCAGGAGCACATCCTGTCCGCCGCGCCTGACATCGGCTGGGAGATGGACGTCGCCTGGGTGGTGCGCGGCGGCGCCGATCCGCTGCCCTGGATCGAAAAACACGGCAAGCGCATCAGTGCCGTCCACGTCAAGGACATGGCGAAGCCGGGGGAGGGGCTGGACGAGGACGGCTGGTCGGATGTCGGCCACGGCACCATCGACTGGGCCGGCCTGATCAAGACGTTGCGCGCGAAAAGCGCGACGAAGTACTTCGTCATGGAGCAGGACAACCCCAACGACATCGAGCGCTTCGCCCGTCGCTCGATCCAATCCGTCAAGAATTTCTAGGACATACCATCATGGCAAACAAACTTGGCGTAGGCGTCGTCGGCTGCGGTAACATCTCGAAGGCGTATTTCTCGCTGGCGCCGCTCTTCCGCGGCATCGAGATGCGCGCCTGCGCGGACATCAACATGGACGCGGCGAAGATGCGGGCGAAGGAGTTCAAGCTCCGCGCCGAGACGGTCAACGACCTTCTCAAAGATGACGACATCGACATCGTCGTTAATCTCACCATTCCGGCCGTGCACTATGACGTGTCGAAGGCGGTGCTCGACGCTGGCAAGCACGTCTATTCGGAAAAGCCCTTCGTGCTGTCGGTCAAGGAAGGACTGGATCTCAAGAAGCGGGCGGAGAAGAAGGGGCTTCGCATCGGCTCGGCTCCCGACACGTTTTTCGGAGGCGCGCATCAGCTGGCCCGCGATCTGATCGACAGCGGCAAGCTTGGCAAGATCACCAGCGGCACCTGCCATGTGATGGGCCATGGCATGGAACACTGGCACCCCAATCCCGACTTCTTCTTCCAGCCGGGCGCCGGTCCGGTGCTCGACATCGGCCCGTACTATGTCACCAACCTGATCCAGCTGATCGGGCCGGTGAAGCAGGTCGCGGCTTTCGCGGCGACGCCGGCCAAGGAGCGCACCATCAGCTCCAAACCGCGCGCGGGCGAAAAAATCCCGGTCAACACGCCGACCACCATACATGCGCTGCTGGAATTCGCGAATGGCGCGGTGGTGACACTCAACACCTCGTGGGACGTGTGGAGCCACGGCCATGCGCCGATGGAGCTCTACGGCGAGGCGGGCACCGTCTTTGTGCCGGACCCGAATTTCTTCGGCGGCGAAGTCCGCTTCACCGATGCGACCAAGCCGGTGAAGAAGCTTCCCAAGTGGGATCATCCGTTCGGCGTGCCCAATGAGATGCACAGCCAAGGCATGATGGCCAACTACCGCACGGCAGGTCTTGCCGACATGGCGATCGCGATCGGCGAAGGGCGGCCGCACCGCTGCTCGATGGAGCTTGCGCTGCATGCCGTCGATGTCATGACCGGCGTCCTGCGCTCCGGCGAAAGCGGCAAGTTCGTCGCCATGCAAACGACCTGCGAGCGGCCGGCGGCGCTCGGCATCAAGGAAGGGAAGGCGCTGCTGGCGAAGAAAAAGTAGGTGGCAACCCCTCTCCCCGTTTCGGCGGGGAGAGGGTAAAGGTGCGGGGCGAGCATCGATTCAAGTCACCTAGCGGCGATCCCGGCCGCCTCTCCCAAGGATTCCCTATGCCCTATATCGCCGCCGAGAATCGCTACGAGAAGATGGTCTACAACCGCTGCGGACGGTCCGGCCTCAAGCTGCCGGCCATCTCGCTCGGGCTGTGGCACAATTTCGGCAATGACACGCCGCACAGGACCAAGCAGGCGATCGTGCGCAAGGCCTTCGACCTCGGCATCACGCATTTCGATCTCGCCAACAATTACGGCCCGCCGCCCGGCTCGGCCGAGACCGCCTTTGGCGAGATCCTGCGCACCGATTTCGCCGCCTATCGTGACGAGCTGATCATCTCGACCAAGGCCGGCTACGAGATGTGGGCCGGCCCCTACGGCGAATGGGGCAGCCGCAAATATGTGCTCGCGAGCCTCGACCAGAGCCTCAAGCGGATGGGGCTCGATTATGTCGATATTTTCTATTCCCACCGTTTCGATCCCGAGACGCCGCTGGAAGAAACGATGAGCGCGCTCGACCATGCGGTGCGCTCGGGCAAGGCGCTCTATGCCGGCATCTCCTCCTACAATTCGCAGCGCACCCGCGAGGCGGCCGACATCCTGCGGCGGCTCGGCACGCCCTGCCTGATCCACCAGCCGAGCTATTCCATGCTCAACCGCTGGGTCGAGGAAGACGGGCTGCTCGATACGCTGGAAGGGCTCGGCATCGGCTCGATCGTGTTCTCGCCGCTGGCGCAGGGCATGTTGACCGATAAATATCTCGGCGGCATCCCGGAAGGCAGCCGCGCATCCCAGGGCAAGTCGCTGCGTCCGGCCTTCATCAACGATAAGTCGGTCACCAACATCAAGGCATTGATCGCCATCGCTAGCCGGCGCGGCCAGACGCTGGCGCAGATGGCGCTGGCCTGGGTGCTGCGCAAAGGACGCGTGACGACGGCGCTGATCGGCGCCAGCCGGCCGGAACAGGTCGAGGATTGCGTCGGCGCTCTCAAGGCGCTCGACTTCAGCGACGCCGAGCTTGCCGAGATCGACACCTATGCGCGCGAGGCCGACATCAATCTTTGGGCGGCCTCCGCCGAGCGCAAGGGGCCGCCACGCAAGTAGTGGCCCGCGCCGGGCCGCCAGCTGCGGAAACAGTGGCAAAGATGCGCGTTCGTCGCTATCTCATGGACCAAAGGCCGTTCGCGTGCGCAGTCGGCACGCGAAACGACGCGACGACCGGAGACAAGATGACGGCAAGGGATGCGCTGACCAAGAACCAGCTGTGCGTGCTTGAGAAGCTCGAAGCCGCCAGCGGGCCGCTGAGCGCTTATATGCTGCTCGACCAACTGCGCGAGCGCGGGTTCCGGGCGCCGCTGCAGGTCTACCGCGCGCTGGACACGCTGGTGAAGTCGGGCTTCGTGCACCGGCTCGAAAGCTTGAACTCCTTCGTCGCCTGCGCCGAGCCGCACGACCACAGTCATTCGATGACCGCATTCGCCATCTGCGACAGCTGCGGCCAGGTAACCGAAATGTCCGACCATGATGTCGACCACCGGCTGGACGAATGGGTGCGCTCGACCGGCTTCGCCGCCAAGAAGGCGGTGATCGAGTTTCGCGGGGTTTGCGCGAAGTGTAGAGCTGAGGCGGCTTAGCCCCTCGAGTCGTCATCCTCGGGTCAAGCCCGAGGATGACGAAGGTATCAGTGCGCCTCGTCCCAGTTGTCGGCGGCCCGCGCATCGACATGCAGCGGCACCGACATCGAGACCGCCGGCATCGGCGCGTTCTCCATCACGCGGCGCACCACGGGAATTGTCGCTTCGACTTCCGCTTCCACCGTCTCGAAGATCAGCTCGTCATGCACCTGCAAGAGCATGCGGGCCGACAGCTTCGCCTTCTCCAGCGCCTGTTCCATGTGCACCATGGCGCGGCGGATGATGTCGGCCGCAGTGCCCTGGAGCCTCGCATTGATCGAAGCGCGCTCGTTGAAGGCGCGAACCGACGGGTTGGAGGACCTTATGTCCGGATAGTGGATGCGGCGGCCGAAGATCGTTTCGACGAAGCCGTATTCGCGCGCATAGGCCTTGGTTTCCTCGATATAGTCGCGGATGCCCGGGAAGCGCTCGAAATAGCGCTTGATGTAGGCGCTCGCCTCCTCGCGCGGGATCGACAGCTGGTTCGCCAGACCGAAGGCCGAGATGCCGTAGATGATGCCGAAATTGATCGCCTTGGCACGCCGCCGCACTTCCGAAGGCATGCCTGCGACCGGCACGTTGAACATTTCGGACGCGGTGATGGCGTGGATATCGGCGCCGTCCGCAAAAGCCTGCTTGAGCTGCGGGATTTCGGCGACATGGGCCAGCACGCGCAATTCAATCTGGCTGTAGTCGGCCGAGACCAGCTTGTGGCCCTTTTCGGCGATGAAGGCGGTCCTGATCTTGCGGCCTTCGGCGGTGCGCACCGGGATGTTCTGCAGGTTGGGATCGGAGGATGACAGACGACCGGTCGTCGTCGCGGCCAGCGCATAGGAAGTGTGGACGCGGTTGGTGTCGGCATTGATGAAGCCGGGCAAGGCGTCGGTATAGGTCGATTTCAGCTTGGTGAGCTGGCGCCAGTCGACGATCTTGCGCGGCAGCTCGTGGCCTTCGGCGGCGAGGTCTTCCAGCAGCTGCGCCGAGGTCGACCACTGGCCGGTCTTGGTCTTGGAGCCGCCCGGCAGCCCCATCTTGCCGAACAATATGTCGCCGAGCTGCTTCGGCGAGCCGATGTTGATGCGCTCGCCGACGATCCCATAGATCTCTTCCTCGGCGCGGGCGGCGCCTTGCGCCAGCTCACCGGACAGTCTGGAGAGAATCTGGCGATCGACCGAAATGCCGCGCTGCTCCATGCGGGCAAGCACGGGCACAAGCGGCCGCTCCAGCCTTTCATAGACGGAGACGAGACCCTTGGCGGCGAGCCGCGGCTTCAGCAATTGCCACAGCCGCAGCGCCAGATCGGCCTGCTCGCCGGCATAGGCGGTCGCCCGCACGATGTCGACCTGGTCGAAGCCGACCGCGCCCTTGCCCGAGCCGGCAAGCTCCTTCTTCGTGCCTTGCGCATGGCCGAGCCACTTCTCCGACAGCGAGGCGAGGTCATGCCCGCCGGATGTGCCGGCGTCGAGCACGTAGGAGATCAGCATCGTGTCGTCGAACGGGCCGACCTCGATACCATGCCGGCTCATCACGACGATGTCGTATTTCATGTCCTGGACGATCTTGAGGACCGACCGGTCCTCGAGCAGGGGCTTGAGCAGAGCCAGCGCGTCGCGGACCGGGACCTGGTCCGCCAGCATGCCACCGCCAAGCAGGTCGCCATTGCCGCTCGTGTGGGCGAGCGGCACGTAGGCGGCGCGGCCCGGCGCGATCGCCATGGACAGGCCGATCAAGTCGGCCTGCATCGGATCGGACGAAGAGGTCTCGGCGTCGAAGGCAAGGATGCCGGCTTCCCTCGCTTCGGCGATCCAGGCCTTCAGCGCGGCCGTATCGCGAATGGCGACATAGGCCGCGGGATCGATCTTGCGCGCCGTCGCCTGCTCCAGCCGCAGCGCGGAGAGCAGGGAAGGCGTATCGCCCTGCGGTGGGGCATCCTGGGGCCTGACCGGTGCTGCAGGCTTCGCGGCGCCGTTCGGCGTCGCCGCCGGTCTTGAGGCAGTCGGCGTGCCGGCGCCGACATCGGGACCATGTGCGGTGTCGGCGCGCTCGATGGTGACACTGGAAGCCTGGACGTCGCCGATCTCGGTTGCAGTCGCTTCCGCGACGCGGCGTGTCAGCGTGGTGAACTCCATCGTCTTCAGGAAGCCGATCAGCTTCGGCCCGTCCGGGGCATGCAGCACAAGGTCGTCCAGCCCCTCCTTGAGCGGCACGTCGTTCTTCAACGTCACCAGCTCGCGCGAGATGCGCGCCTTGTCGGCATTGGCGATGATCGATTCGCGCCGCTTTTCCTGCTTGATCTCGCCGGCGCGCGCCAGCAGGCCGTCAAGGTCACCGAACTGCTCCAGAAGTTGCGCCGCGGTCTTCGGGCCGATGCCGGGCACGCCGGGCACGTTGTCGACGGAGTCGCCGGTCAGCGCCTGCAGGTCGATCATCTTTTCCGGCGGCACGCCCCATTTCTCGATCACCTCGGGAATGCCGATCTGGCGATCCTTCATCGGGTCGTACATGCCGACCGTCGGGCCGACCAATTGCATCAGGTCCTTGTCGGAGGAGATGATGGTGGTGTCGGCGCCGACCTCGCAGGCCAGCCGGCAATAGGTCGCGATGATGTCGTCAGCCTCGAAGCCTTCCATCTCGATGCAGGGCAGGTTGAAGGCCACGGTCGCCTGGCGGATCAGGCCGAATTGCGGGATCAGGTCTTCCGGCGGCGCCGAGCGGTTGGCCTTGTATTCGGGATAAAGATCGCTGCGGAAGGTCTTCGCCGAATAGTCGAAGATGACGGCAAAATGGGTCGGCACGATGCCCACGTTCGTGTTGCGGGCGTCCTGCATCAGCTTCCATACCATGTTGCAGAAGCCGAGCACGGCGCTGGTGGGCAGGCCGTCGGATTTGCGGTTGAGCGGCGGCAGCGCGTGGTAGGCGCGGAAAATGTAGCCGGAGCCGTCGACAAGAAAGAGATGATCGCCTTTTTTCATGCCGGCAGGGATAGCGCGGCCAAGCTTCGCGGTCCATGCCAAAGGCTGCGCAAACGGCCGGTTCCGGCAACACCCCTGACAGACAGGTCTCGGACAAAATTCAGCCGCTCACGGGCATGTTACAAAAGTGTAATCTTCGTGCCCTTGAATCGCCATTTTCACAGACCCAAATAGCTGTCATCGGCAATTTTCGCCGAAGTCCGGAGTAAGGCCCGTCCCCCGCCTATCCCGGGCAACTGCGGCAGCCTATCCCCCCTCTCCGGGCTGCCGCAACGTTTCGAGTAAAGACCGCCGTGGTTCCCCCTCCACCACGGCGGTTCTTTTTTGTCTCCCAGCCCGCGTGTTGCCGGAACGCGTGGTCCAACGATCGCGGCTTTGCGTTTTCTGCTCGCCCCTTTAGGGTCGGGCCAGAATCGAAAGGCTGAAGAAATGTCCAGACTCTCCCCCGTCCTTGACCGTCTCGACCAGAACCTCGACCAGAGCCTGGAGCGGCTTTTCGGCTTGCTTGGTATCAAGTCGATCTCCACCGACCCGGCCTTTGCCGCCGATTGCCGCAAGGGCGCCGAATGGCTGGCGGCCGAGCTCAAGCTGATCGGCTTCGACGCCAGCGTGCGCGACACGCCCGGCCACCCGATGGTGGTGGCGCATCACGCAGGACCGGCCGGGGCGCCGCATGTGCTGTTCTACGGCCATTACGACGTGCAGCCGGTCGATCCGATCGAGCTGTGGGAAACGGACCCGTTCGCGCCGGCGATCAAGGAGATCGGGCCCGGACGCAAGGTGATCGCCGGGCGCGGCTCGGCGGACGACAAGGGTCAGCTGATGACCTTCGTCGAGGCCTGCCGCGCCTGGAAGCAGGTGCACGGCAATCTGCCGTGCCGCGTCACGATCCTGTTCGAGGGCGAGGAAGAGTCCGGCTCGCCGTCGCTCAAGCCCTTTCTCGAGGCCAACGCCGCCGAGCTGAAAGCGGATTTCGCGCTGGTCTGCGACACCAGCATGTGGAACCGCGAGACGCCGTCGATCTGCGTGTCGCTACGCGGCATGGTCGGCGAGGAAGTCACCGTCAAGGCAGCCAGCCGCGACCTGCATTCAGGCCTCTATGGCGGCCCGGCCGCCAATCCGATCCGGATCCTGACCAAAATCCTCGCCGACATCCATGATCAAGACGGCCGTGTCACCATCCCGGGCTTCTATGACGGCGTCGAGGAGACGCCCTCGCAGGTGCTGAAATCCTGGGAGGGGCTCGGCGAGACCGCCGAGACCTTCCTCGGACCGGTCGGGCTTTCCATTCCCGCCGGCGAAAAGGGCCGCTCCGTGCTCGAACTCACCTGGGCACGGCCGACGGCCGAGTTCAACGGCATCATCGGCGGCTATACCGGCAAGGGCTTCAAGACGGTGATCGCGGCGGAAGCATCGGCGAAAGTGTCGTTCCGGCTCGTCCACAAGCAGGATCCGAGAAAAATCCGCGCCGCCTTCCAGGCTTTCGTGCGCGATCGGATTCCCGGCGACTGCTCCGTCGAATTCCATCCGCATGGCGGCTCGCCGGCGATCCAGCTTTCCTACGACTCGCCGTTCCTGGCCAAGGCCAAGGATGCGCTCTCCGACGAATGGGAAAAGCAGGCTGTCACCACCGGCGGCGGCGGCTCCATCCCCGTGGTCGGCGATTTCCAGACCTATCTCGGCATGGAATCGCTGCTGGTCGGCTTCGGCCTCGATGACGACCGCATCCATTCGCCCAACGAGAAGTACGAACTCACCTCCTTCCACAAGGGGCAGCGTTCCTGGGCGCGCATTCTCGATGCTCTGACACGCTGAGGTGAACCCGCGCGGACCGCGAAAATCAACTTTCTGTTGATTTTTTTCCGGATCGCGGCAAGGACGGGCGTGATAGCGCAATGCGCGGCGCCTTCGCGTCCAAAAACGGGTGCGCCGCTGGCCGCGATCCGGAGAAGAGAATGACCGACATCCGTTTCCACAAGCACGATCTGCCAGACCTTTCCCGCTACAATGTCGGTGCGGTCGCCATCGACACGGAAACGCTGGGCTTGAACCCGCATCGTGACCGGCTCTGCGTGGTTCAGATCTCGCCCGGCGACGGCAGCGCCGACGTCATCCAGATCGCGCCAGGCCAGAAGGAGGCGCCCAACCTCGTCAGCCTTCTCAGGAACGACGCCGTGGTGAAGCTGTTTCACTACGGCCGTTTCGACATTGCCGTCCTTTATCACGCTTTCGGCGTCATGGCCGAACCGGTTTTCTGCACCAAGATCGCCTCGCGGCTGACCCGTACCTACACCGACCGCCACGGGCTGAAGGATATATGCAACGAACTGCTCTGTATCGGCCTCTCCAAGGCGCAGCAATCGTCGGACTGGGCGGCGGAAACACTGTCGCCCGAGCAGCTCGAATATGCCGCCTCCGACGTGCTTTACCTGCACCGGCTGCGCGAGGTGCTGGCCGCGCGGCTTGCGCGCGAGGGTCGCACCAAGGAGGCCGAAGCCTGCTTCCGCTTCCTGCCGACGCGCGCCAAGCTCGATCTGATGGGCTGGGCCGAAGAGGATATCTTCGCGCATAGCTGACGGAACCCGGCGCGTCGAGCGACGTTGCTGCCGGTCCATTGTCGGCGTGAGATGGGGAGGGATTGAATGGCAGAGCGCAAACCGATAGCGAGCGCGCCGAAGGACGGCTCGCAGGTCACGATCCTGTGGAACGACGAACACGGCGTGGTCAACGAATCCGTCGGGCAATACCGCGACGGCGGCTGGTGGGTCTACACCGACAGCAACACCCAGAAAAAAGTCGAGCCGACCAGTTGGCGGCCTGCATCGGCCAATGATGACAGCGACCAGTGAGCGACCGCCGCAGGGCCTCGAAGCAGGCGCGAGACTCGGCTGCAAGAAGGGGGCGAGATGAGACAGAATATGCTCTACCTCATCATCGGCGCGTTGGTCGTCGTGATCATCGCGCTTGGCATCTACATCTACCGCGAGCAGACCAGGCCGAAAGGCGTGGAGCTCAAGATCGACGACAAGGGCATTTCGATCCAACAGAATTGATCTCACCACGTCCGCATCTCGCGGACTTGACCGGTCGGCTCCGGATAGCGCCTATTGCATCCGGGTCCGCTCGCTGGAGCGGTGGTGGTTTTTGATATGAATCCCCGGATCGATTTCGAGGCCACCGGTGCCGTGAACGATGCGCTCGCCGCGATCGGACGGACCGAGGACCTGCGCTTTTCGCCCGACAACCGCTTGCTTGCCGTCGCCGGATATGGACGCAGGCGATGCCTGATGCTGCGCATCGACATAGAGCCGACGGCCGGTGCACCGAGCATCGTTATCCGTGGCTTCGTGGAGCTCAGATCGGACAGCATGGGCGAGGTGCATGGCCTCGATTTCATCGACAACAGGACTTTTGTGGTCGCCAATCGCGATGGGCTGGTTGCCGTCTTCGCCCTGCCGCAAGGCGATCCGGCCGGACAAGGGCACGAAATCTCGCCACTTCGCGTGATCAAAGGCAGCCGATTTTGCAGATTGAGAACGCCCGGCTCGGTCGCCGTCAGGCGTGAGTCGCATGGCCGGCTCAGCCTGCTGGTCTGTAACAACTACACGCATCGGGTGACCCGCCATGTGATTCACCGGCGATGGGGATACCGCGCCCTGTGGAATCAGCTTCTCCTGGAGCAGGGCCTCGACATCCCGGACGGCATCGCGCTCAGCCATGACGGGCGGTGGGTCGCCGTCAGCAGCCACGGCACCAACGACGTGAAGATCTACGACATGTCGGCACCGCTTGGCGGTGAGACCCGGCCCGCCGGTGTCCTGGAAAATGCCAACTACCCGCACGGCCTGCGCTTCACGCAGGACGGCAGCCACATTCTTGTCGCCGACGCCGGCAGCCCGATGGTTCACGTCTATGCAAGCGACGAAGGCTGGAAGGGGCGCCGCACGCCGTCACGTTCGGTCGCCGTGCTCGACGACGAAAGCTTTCTGCGCGGCAGGGCCAGCGTCGAGGAGGGTGGGCCGAAGGGCCTGGACATAGACAAGTCGAACAGCGTCGTGGCGGTGACTTGTCAGGAACAGCCGCTGGCTTTCTACGGCCTGTCGTCGATCGTCGGTCGAAAGGCGGCGGAGCCCGAGTTCCGCGTTCTTTGACGTCCAGGATAAGCCTGTGATTTCGGCTCCATATTCTGGCGACGGCATGAGAATGACGGGGGCCGCGCGCAGCTCCATCAAATCTTGCCGGCGTGGGCGGCAAACGGATGACGTCCGCGCGGTTCGGCGATATCATGCTGCGTATAGGGAGTTTGGGGCCGACCAACCTAGCCTCTAGGAGGTTGCCATGAAGCACCAGACACTGGACCAGTTGCACGCCGTTGCCGAGGTCCGCACCGCCAAACCCGTCATGAGCCGAACCCAGCGCCTCGCACGTTGGGCGGAGCTTCTCGAACGTGAGCCAAACCGGCTCCTGACCGCGCTGATCGGCACCGAGTATCGTGCCCCGCGGGAACGCAATGTCATGCGGGGCGCCGGCTCGCCCATATCCGTCGCCCTGGAAGACCCCGTTCTGCACGACGAGGGTTTGAAGAACGACACCTACGGCGAAGCAAAACGCTTCTTCGAGCTGACCGACTATCAGCTGCACGAGATCGTCTGCTACTGCCATGTCGGCGATGTCATGCGGGCATCGAGAGCTGCGCTCTCGGTCCGTGCCGTGCTCGACTAGTCCGAGCCGACCGCCTATGCAAACGCTGGAGCGCGGCCGGAATCCCACGCCGATCGCGCTCCGTCAGGTGGCCGCTTACCAAACATTTGATTTTCAATCACTTCGATTCTTCCCCACTTAACGCGCCTTTAAACCGCCGCATCTACTCTGCAACCCGAGCGCCATCGGCATCGGGGACAGCAAGCACAGCGCAATGGCGAACCGCAGAGACAGTCGCATCGAACCGAGCTTCGAGGGCTCGCCGCGGGCGAAATCCTCCGACGGCTTTTCGGTCAGCGAGGAGGATCGCGTCGTGCCGGCAAATCGCAAATCCGCAGCGAAACGCAAATCCGCCAAGGCGAAATCGCGCGGCCGGGGGCGCGATCGCAGCCAGCGCGGGCTGTTTTCCGTCTTCGGCCGCCTGCTCTACTGGTGCTTCGTTTTCTGCATCTGGGGCGGCATCGCGGTGGCCGGCGTCGTCGTCTACTACGGCGCCAAGATGCCGGCGGCGACCACATGGTCGATCCCCGACCGCGCGCCCAACATCAAGATCGTCTCGGTCGACGGGCAACTCATCGCAAATCGCGGCATGAGCGGCGGCGAAGCCGTCGGCCTCAATGAAATGTCGCCCTATATTCCCGAGGCCGTCGTCGCCATCGAGGACCGGCGGTTCTATTCGCATTTCGGCATCGACCCGATCGGGCTGGCGCGCGCCATGGTCACCAACGTCCTTGGCGGTCATTTCTCGCAGGGCGGCTCGACGCTGACGCAGCAGCTGGCCAAGAACCTGTTCCTGACGCCGGATCGCACGCTGGAGCGCAAGGTGCAGGAAGTGCTGCTGGCGCTGTGGCTGGAGCACAAGCACAGCAAGGACCAGATCCTCGAAATGTATCTCAACCGGGTCTATTTCGGGTCCGGCGCCTATGGCGTGGAGGCCGCCTCGCGGCGGTATTTCGGCAAGAGCGCGCGCGATGTCACGCTTTCCGAGGCAGCGCTTCTGGCCGGTCTGCTCAAGGCGCCGTCGCGGCTTTCGCCGGCGCGCGATCCCAAGGCGGCGGAAGAACGCGCACAGCTCGTGCTCGCCGCCATGCGCGAGGAAGGCAAGATCGGCGACAAGGAATACAAAATGGCGCTGAGCGCGCCGGCGACGCGCTCGCCCTCCTACTGGACCGGTTCGGAGAATTACGTCGCCGACACGGTCATGGAGGAGCTTCCCGACCTGATCGGCGACGTGCGCGGCGACATCATCATCGACACCACCGTGGATCTGACGCTGCAGAAGCTCGCCGAGCAGTCGATCCGCCGGCTGATCGACGAGAGCGGCAAGAAGCTCAACGTCACCCAGGGCGCGTTGGTGTCGATCGATGATTCCGGCGCCGTTCGCGCCATGGTCGGCGGTTACGACTATTCGACCAGCCAGTTCGACCGCGCCTCGGAAGCGCGGCGCCAGCCGGGATCGGCCTTCAAGCCTTTCGTCTACATGGCGGCGCTGGAAGCAGGCCGCACACCGGACAGCGTGCGCAACGACGCCCCGATCAGAATAGGCAAATGGACGCCGGAGAATTATGGCGGCAAATATTATGGCAAGGTGACGCTGGCCACCGCACTGGCGAAGTCGCTGAACTCGGTGGCGGCGCAACTCACCATGGAGGTCGGCCCCGACGCCGTGGTTGAGGCCGCGCACCGCATGGGCATCCAATCCGACCTGCAGTCGAACACCTCGATCGCGCTCGGCACCTCGGAAGTGACGCCGCTGGAACTGACCGCCGCCTATGTGCCTTTCGCCAATGGCGGCTACAAGCCGGATATCCATTTCATCCAGCGCGTCACCACGGCTAGCGGCAAGGTGCTCTACGAGAACAATGGCGGCAGCGCGCCGCGCGTCCTCAAGGCCGACATCGTCGGCATGATGAACTCTATGATGACGGGCACGGTCGAAGTCGGCACCGCCAAGAAGGCGGCCTTCAACTGGCCCTCGGCCGGCAAGACCGGCACCAGCCAGAATTCACGCGACGCCTGGTTCGTCGGCTATACCGCCAACCTCACGACGGGTGTGTGGTTCGGCAATGACGACGGCAGCCCGATGAAGAAGGTGACCGGCGGCGCCTTGCCGGCGCAGGCCTGGCACGAATTCATGGTCGCCGCGCATGAAGGCTTGCCGGTCAGGCCGTTGCCCGGCACGTGGAAATCGACGCCGCCCGATACGGTCGTGCCGGACGAGATACCCTCGGCGGACAACTCGCAGCCGGCGCCCCCCGCGCCCGTCGGCCAGTCGAGCCCTGTCGCCCAGGCGCCCGCACGGCAGGCGCGTCCAGCCCAGACGGTCGATGCCGATGGCTTCGATATGCCGAGCGACGGCGGTACCACCGCCTCGGTCGGGCATCCGGTGCCGCCCGGCGATGTCGGCGGTCCGAAGAAAAGGCGCCAGACGTCGATCCTCGACATCCTCAGCGGCGGTTGAGCGGCAACTCGCCTCTCGCAATGGCTGGCGCCTTCGGCTACATGTCCGGCCGGAGATAACAGCCATGGCCGAAATCGACAGCAGAAAAACCATCGTGCTCACCGGCGCCAGCCGCGGCATCGGCCATGCGACGGTGAAACGCTTTTCACGCGAGGGCTGGCGCGTCATTACCTGCTCGCGACAGGCCTTTGCCGAGGACTGCCCATGGCCGGCCGGTCCCGAGGACCACATCAAGGTCGACCTTGCCGATCAGGAGGATGTCGGCATTGCCGTCTCGGAAATCCGCCACCGGCTGGAGGCGCATGGCGGGCAGTTGCACGCGCTGGTCAACAATGCCGGCATCTCGCCGAAGCTCAAGGACGGCGGCCGGATGAACTCGATCGAGACGCCGATGCATGTCTGGCGCGACGTCTTCCAGGTCAATTTCTTCGCGCCGATCATGCTGGCGAGAGGACTGTTCAAGGAACTCGCCGCCGCCAAGGGCTCAATCGTCAACGTCACCTCGATCGCCGGCACGCGCGTGCATCCATTTGCCGGCACGGCCTATGCGACGTCGAAGGCGGCGCTGGGTTCTCTGACGCGCGAGATGGCGCATGACTTCGGGCCGCACGGCATCCGCGTCAATGCGATCGCGCCGGGCGAGATCGACACGGCGATCCTGTCGCCCGGCACCGACAAGATCGTCGAGACGATCCCGCTGAGAAGGCTGGGCGCCACGTCGGAAGTGGCCGACATCATCTTTTTCCTGTGTTCGGGCCAGGCGTCCTACGTGACCGGCTCGGAGATCCACATCAACGGCGGCCAGCACGTGTGACTTCCATCTCAGCGACATCGCTTCCGTTATTCGTTCCCTGATCCGCTTGGTTTGTGTAGACGAGCGTCAGGCAGGCTGCGGCCTGATCTCGACAGCGGCGTCGTCCAGCCGAGCGGGTGACATGCCGGTAACCGCCTCGACGATGCCGCGTGCTATTTCGCGCTCGCCCATGATCACGGTGTCGGCGCCGAGAGCCTTGAGATGCTCGACCTCGGCATCGGAATGGGCGCGCGCAATGACGCTGATGCCGGGATTGGCCGCGCGCGCCCGCAGCACCACCTGTCCCGCCTCGAATGCGTTGGGGATGGCGAGGATCAGCCGTTTGGCGCCTTCCGGATTGGCGGCCGCGAAGACGTCCGCATTGGCGGCATTGCCGGCCACCGTTTCGACGCCCTCGGCCCTCAGCTTCGCCAGCGTCTTGTCGGCATCCTCGACGACCAGGAAGGGCAGGGCGGCTTGTTTCAGCGCGGCGCCCACGAGGCTGCCGACACGTCCATAGCCGATCAGGATGGAATGGCCGGTGAGTCCCGTCCGCGGCGGCGGACCATTTTCGCTTTCAGACACTGCCTCCGCCGAGGCCACCTGGCCGGGCTCGGTCGCCGGGCCGATCGGCCTTGATTCCTCGGGCTCTGCCGTTTTGCCGGCGCGCTTTTCCAGCCACGGCTTCATCCTGTCGACGATCAGGAACATCAGCGGGTTGAGCAGGATCGACAGGATGGCGCCGGCCAGAATGAGGTCGCGGCCCTGTTCGGGCAGAAGCTTCAGCCCGACGCCGAGTTCGGCCAGGATGAAGGAGAACTCGCCGATCTGGGCAAGGCTGGCCGAGATCATAAGCGCGGTCGCGACCGGATAGCGGAAGGCGATCACGATGACGAAAGCGGCGAGCGATTTGCCGATGAGGATGATGGCTAAAGTGGCCAGGATCGGCAGGCCGTTGCTGACCAGGCTGAATGGATCGAACAGCATGCCGACGGAAACGAAGAACAGCACGGAAAAGGCGTCACGCAGCGGCAGCGATTCCTCGGCCGCGCGGTGGCTGAGCTCGGACTCGCTCATGACCATGCCGGCGAAGAAGGCGCCCAGCGCCAGCGAGACGCCGAACAGCTTCGCCGCGCCGAAGGCGACGCCGAGCGCGATGGCAAGCACCGCGAGCCGGAACAGCTCGCGTGAGCCGGTATGGGCGACATAGTGGAGGATCCAGGGGATGACCCTGCGGCCTACGACCAGCATGACGACGACGAAGGCGACGACCTTGGCCAGCGTTATGCCGACCACGCCCCATATGCCGTGGCTGGCGGGCAGCGAAAGCAGGCTCGCATGGTCGTCGGCTTGCGGCTGGCCGCCAAGCACGCCGGCGAGCGCCGGCAAAAGCACCAGCGCCAGCACCATGGCCAGATCCTCGACGATCAGCCAGCCGACCGCGATGCGGCCGCGCTCGGTCTCGGTCAGCCGCCGCTCCTGCATGGCGCGCAGCAGCACGACGGTCGAGGCGACGGAGAGCGCGAGGCCGAAGACAAGGCCGGCGCCGAGCGACCAGCCAAGCAGCCAGGCGAGGCCGACGCCGAGCAGCGTAGCAAAGCCGATCTGCACGACGGCGCCGGGCACGGCGATTGCGCGGACCGACAAAAGATCCTTCAGCGAGAAATGCAGGCCGACGCCGAACATCAGCAGGATGACGCCGATCTCGGCGAGCTCGTTGGCAAGGCTGGCGTCGGCGACGAAGCCCGGCGTGTTCGGCCCGACCAGCACGCCGGCCACCAGATAGCCGACCAGCGGCGGGATGCGGAATCGGTTGGCCAATGCTCCGAAAACGGAGGCAAGCCCCAAACCGGCGACGATGGTGGCGATCAGGGGCGTGTCATGCGGCATTGTCTATGGAGCGCCTTTCGAGAATTCACGATGTCGATAAGCGCCGCCCGAGGGCCGCCGCCCCTTCGCAATATGGTCGGGGGAGGGGCGGGGACGCAACCACCGCTAGACGGAATTCGGCGCCGCGATCGGACGCCGGATGAGAAAATCAGAGCGAGCCGCCATCAGGGGGCCACGGCATCAATCCCGTGCACTGTGCGTTCCTGCGTGCCGCTCAGGCCGCTTTGAGCAGATTCTCGATGTCGAAGACGGTATGATTGGTCAGCGTCTTGGGGATTTCGGCCTGCACTTTTTCGCTGACTTCCTTGTGCAGCTTCTGCCGCATCTCGCCGAGCACCTGCGGCGGCGCGATCAGCACGAGCTGGTCGAACTCACCCCGATGCGCAAGCTTGTAGAGCCGGTCGGCAATATCGCTTGCGAAACGTTCCTTGCCGAGGCGATGCCAGTCGGTCTCTTCGATCGCGCTGCGTGGTCCTTCGGCATATCGGCCCGGTTTATCGGTGCCTTGCTCCCTGGTGGCGGGATTTTCCTGCTCCATCTCCTGAACCACCTCGAGGTTCGGAAACTTGCTGTCGCCTTCATTGCGGAGGAAAAGCGCCTTTTCGCCGTCGGCCACGACCACCCAGAGACCGCGTTTAAGCTTGATGTTCATGATTTTCCTCCTTGCCTTGAGCACAAATGGAGCCCGCGAGCGCGGCTCGACCGACGGGATGGATCGTTAGCGAAACGTGCCGCCGAGCATGATAGTTCCGGATGAACCAACGACTGGAGGATGTGCTGCAGGCGGCAGCGACCTCACCCACCAGCAAGACCGCGTCTTAATCTACTAAGTTAGTAGAATTTAGAAAAAACCGTTTTGCCGTGTCGGCTGCACGGCGCTAAAAACTGTGCCGGATCAATAGCTCTCGGAGAGGTGCCTGACCACCTCAAGCTCCGGCGTAGAATTTTTTTCTCCTGCCTTCCGCGGCTGCGAAAAAGCGATTGCCTGCCATCAAGGGATGCGCGAGTGCTTGCCTTCTGGTTTTTCCCAGGCCCGCATAAAACTGCCAGACTGTTCTCGTACTGTTTATCGCCATGTCGCCAGCCAATGCCAAGCTCAACGCCTTCCCCGTTTTCCTGCGGGTCGACGGCGAAGCCGTGGCCATCGTCGGCAACGGCGAGGAGGCACTGGCCAAGGCCAGGCTGCTTGCTCAGTCAAACGCGACGCTGCGCATCACTGCGGACAATGCCGATCCCGAGCTTCGGAATTTCATTGCAACCACCGGCGCTGTCCACGTCGATGTCGCCTACGATGCCGCGCACCTCGAGGACGCGGCCATGGTGTTTGCCGCCAGCGGCGACGAGGCGCTCGACCGCCGCGTGGTGGAAGACGCCCGCCGGCTGGGCATTCCGGTCAACGCCGTCGACCGGCCTGAGCTCTGCGATTTCTTCACACCGGCGCTGGTCAACCGCGCGCCGGTCGCCATCGCCATCGGCACCGAGGGCGCCGGCCCTGTGCTGGCGCAGCTGCTGCGGGTGCGCATCGATCGCATGCTGTCGCCGTCGCTTGGCCGGCTGGCGGCCTTGGCGTCGTCGTTTCGCACTGCTGCCGAGCGGCTGCCGAAAGGCAATCGCCGCCGCCGGTTCTGGAGCGATTTCTTCGCCGGCCTCCCGGCCAAGGCGGTTGAAGCCGGAGAGTTCGCCAGGGCGCACGGTGCTGCGCTCGAACTTCTGACTTCGGACGCGCCGACCGCAGGTCACATCGCTCTGGTCGGCGCCGGCCCGGGCGCGGAGGATCTTTTGACGCTGCGCGCCCACCGCCTGCTGATGGAGGCCGACGCGATCGTCTACGACGCGCTGGTGCCGGAAGCGATCGTCACCATGGGGCGCCGGGATGCCGAGCGCTTGCCTGTCGGCAAGCGCAAGGGCTGCCATTCCAAGAGCCAGGAAGAAATCAACGCTCTGCTCGTCGAGCTTGGCCGCGCCGGCAAGCGCGTGGTGCGGCTGAAATCAGGCGATCCGCTTGTGTTCGGGCGGGCGGGCGAGGAAATGGCAGCACTTCGCGAGGCCGGCATCGCCTATGAGGTGGTTCCGGGCGTGACCGCCGCCTTCGCCGCGGCCGCCGATTTCGAATTGCCGCTGACGCTGCGCGGCGTGACGTCCTCGATGGTGTTCACCACCGGGCATGACCTCAAGGGCAACTCACTGCCCGATTGGGCAAAGCTTGCCATTTCGGGCGCCACCGTCGCCGTCTATATGGGCCGCTCGGTCGCAGCCGAAGTCGCCAGCCGGCTGATCGAAGCCGGGCTGTCGCCCGATACTGCCGTCGCCGTGGTGGAGAATGCCAGCCTTGGCAATCGCCGCCGCTTCCACGGCACGCTCGCCGACCTGCCGTCGCTGGAAGCGCGCGCCGATCTTACCGGTCCGGTCATGACCATCATCGGCGACGCGGTCGCCGGCGCCAATTTCGAACAATCCGAGCCGCTTGCGGCGCACACGCGTGAAGATACGGCCGGCGTAGCAGCCGAAGGAGTTGAGCAATGAAGGTTCTGACCGCGAACAGGCTCTCGGACGGTATCGCCGTCTGGTACGCCGATGGCGGCTGGGCGGAGACCGTCACTCATGCCGACATCGCCCATGACAAGGCGGCGGAGGATCGGCTCGAGGCCATCGGCGCCGCGGCCGCTGCCAACAACGAAGTCGTCGACGTCAACCTGATCGATGTGACCGTGATCAACGGCGTGGTCGAGCCGGTGCGGCTGCGCGAGAAGATCCGCGCCGCGGGCCCCAGCATCCGCACCGACATCGGCAAGCAGGCGAGCCCGGCTCCGGCACGGGCGGCATAGAACACAAGAAAGCGGGCGGACGCGCCCTGAAAGACGAAGCATGTACCGTTACGACGAGTTCGACCACGATTTCGTAAAGGCCCGCGTCGCCGAGTTCAGCGACCAGGTGCAGCGCCGGCTTGCCGGCGAGATCACCGAGGACCAGTTCCGGCCGCTCCGGCTGATGAATGGCGTCTATTTGCAGCTGCACGCCTATATGCTGCGTATCGCCGTGCCCTACGGCACGCTGAACAGCAGGCAATTGCGCATGCTCGGCCACATCGCCCGCAAATACGACAAGGGCTACGGCCACTTCACCACGCGCCAGAACATCCAGTTCAACTGGCCGGCGCTGTCCGACATCCCGGCGATCCTTGCTGATCTGGCGAGCGTCGAGATGCATGCCATCCAGACCAGCGGTAACTGCATCCGCAACGTCACCGCGGACCATTTCGCCGGCGCGGCCGCCGACGAGGTTGCCGATCCGCGTCCCTATGCGGAGATCCTGCGCCAGTGGTCGTCGGTGCATCCGGAGTTCTCGTACCTGCCGCGCAAGTTCAAGATCGCGGTGACCGGCGCCGAGCGTGATCGCGCCGCCATTCAGACGCACGACATCGGGCTGCATCTGAAGAAGAACGCGGCCGGCGAGCTGGGCTTTGCCGTCTATGTCGGTGGCGGCCAGGGCCGCACGCCGATGGTCGCCAAGAAGATCCGCGACTTCCTGCCGGAAGCCGAGCTGTTGTCCTACTGCACGGCGATCCTGCGCGTTTACAACCTCTATGGCCGCCGCGATAACAAGTACAAGGCGCGTATCAAGATCCTCGTCCACGAGACCGGGGTCGAGGAGATCACCCGCCAGATCGAGGCCGAATGGCAGGAGTTGAAGGACGCGGAGCTGAAGCTGCCGGACGCCGACATCCAGGCGATCAATGCCTATTTCGCGCCGCCGGCATTGCCCGACCGGCCGGAAGGCGACGCGCAGGTAAAGCAGGCGCGGCTCGATTCCAAGAGTTTTTCGGAGTGGCTCGACCAGAATGTGATAACGCATCGCCATCCCGACTATGCGGCGGTGACGATCTCGCTCAAGGGCATCGGCGAGGTGCCCGGCGACGCCTCCGACAGCCAGATGGAGGCGGTTGCCGACATCGCCGAGAAATACGCCTTCGACGAGCTGCGCGTCAGCCACGAGCAGAACCTGATCCTGCCGCATGTGGCGCGCGCCGACCTCAAGGCCGTCTATGACGCCCTGGTCGAGATCGACTTGGCGACCGCCAATTCCAACCTGATCAGCGATATCATCTCCTGCCCCGGCCTCGATTATTGCGCGCTTGCCACGGCGCGTTCGATTCCGGTCGCGCAGGAAATCTCGCGCCGCTTCGCCTCGCTGGAGCGGCAACGCGAGATCGGTGAGCTGAAGCTGAAGATTTCCGGCTGCATCAACGCCTGCGGCCACCATCATGTCGGCCATATCGGCATTCTCGGCGTGGAGAAGAAGGGCTCCGAGCTCTATCAGGTCACGCTTGGCGGCTCGGCCGACGAGAACACGTCGGTCGGCGAGATCATCGGCCGCGGTTTCTCTTCGGAAGAAATCACCGATGCCATCGAGCAGATCGTCGACACCTATCTCGGCCTTCGGCTCAATCCCAGTGAACGTTTTATCGACGCCTACCGCCGTGTCGGTCCCGCGCCGTTCAAGGAGGCGCTCTATGCTGGCGAAACCAAGGCCGCTTGACCGGATCGGCGGCGTCGAGGCCGGCGTCGCCGCGGAAGCGGCGGGGCTCGACGCGCTGCTCGGCCATCTGAAGCCGATCGAGATCATCGAGCGCTCGGCGCGTGAATTCTTCCGCGGCGAGGTTGCCGCCGTGTCGTCCTTCGGCGCCGATTCGGCAGTCCTCCTGCACATGATTGCCGAGATCGACCGCTCGCTGCCGGTGATCTTTCTCGACACCGGCAAGCATTTCGAGGAGACGCTGGGCTACCGCGACGCGCTGGTCGCCGATTTCGGCCTGACCGATGTCAGAGTGATCAAGCCGAACGAAGCGGCGCTCGAACGCGTCGATCCGACCGGCCGGCTGCATGAGACCGCTACCGACGCGTGCTGCAACCTGCGCAAGGTTGAGCCGCTGGCGCGTGGCGTCGAGCCGTTCCGCGCCTGGTTCACCGGTCGCAAGCGCTTCCAGGCTTCGACGCGCGCGGCACTCCCGGTCTTCGAGGCCGTCGGCTCGCGCATCCGCATCAATCCGCTCGCGCATTGGACGACATCCGACCAGGCCGACTACATGCGCGCGCATGCGCTGCGCGAAAACCCGCTGGTCGCCTATGGCTATCTGTCGATCGGCTGCTTCCCCTGCACGCAGCCGGTACAGCCAGGCGAGGATGCGCGCAGCGGCCGCTGGGCGGGGCACGCCAAGACCGAGTGCGGCATCCATCTGTCGGGGCTGGAGAAGTCGCTGACCGACGCATCACTTTAAGGACAGCCGCTACTCAGGTGAGGCCGGCCTGCAAATGGCGGGTTCCTGCGCTTTCGGAGCTCGCGTAGTTGAAGTACGCTCCGCTCCCGTTCTCGAAAGCCACCATTTTCGACTCCGGGCCGACCTGAACAGCGACATATCCTTTCATTCTTAGGGCATTAGGATCTTAGGGCATTAGGAATTTTGATGACTGAGCCGACCAAATCGGAAACGCGCCTCTGGACCCCGAACGGTTTCCGCGAGGACGAATGGACCCATGCCGAGAGCGCCGAAGCGCTTGCCGGCAATGGCCGCTTCATCCTCCCGTTGCAGGCCTTTCTCGGGCTCGATGACGATATCCGCAGGTCGGCCAAGGAGCGCCTCGGCGTGCTCCTGCTCCCCGGCGACGAGCTCGACAAGATCGTCGGCCTGCTCGACCAGCTGTCGCTGGTGGCGCTTGCCTTCCCGGCCTTCAACGACGGCCGCTCCTTCTCCAAGGGCGAATTGCTGCGCACCCGGCATAACTTCAAAGGCGCGGTCCGCGCCACGGGCCAGGTGCTGGTCGATCAATTGCCGCATATGCTGCGGCTCGGCTTCGACGAGTTCGAGGTCTCCAATCCGGTGCTGTTGAAGCGGCTAGAGGAAGGCCGCACAGGCGGCTTGCCGGTCTATTACCAGCCGGCGGTAGAGCCGGAAGCCAAGGGCCCGAAATATTCCTGGCGGCGCAAACGCCCGGGCTGACGCCGTCCCGCCCTGACCGCCGAAGGCACCGGTCCGATAAAAAACCAAGCGAGCCTGCAGCTTTGGTCTGACCAAGCATCTTGTTTTCGAGGTCCGCGCGGAGCTGGTCTGGTTGCATACGCCTCGTTGAAAACAATCTGGTCAGACCAGTTCTGCGAATTTCACTTCCCCTTTTGCGGCCTTGCCCTTAGGATACGGTGATTATTTCGCGCCCCGAAATAAACCGCCGGCAAGGGAGGAAAACGGCATGGCAGGCAAGAAGATACTGATGCTCGTTGGCGAGTTCAGCGAAGAGTACGAGATTTTCGTTTTTGAACAGGCGATGCATGCGGTCGGTCACACCGTCCATGTCGTCTGCCCGGACAAGAAGGCCGGCGACGTGCTCAAGACCTCGCTGCACGACTTCGAGGGCCATCAGACCTATACGGAAAAGCTCGGCCACGACTATATCCTCAACGAGACATTCGCCGAGGTGAATCCCGCCGATTACGACGCGGTCTACGCTGCGGGCGGACGCGGGCCGGAATATATTCGCATCGACAAGCGCGTGCAGGCGCTGGTCAGGCATTTCCACGACACCGGCAAGCCGATCTTCACCATCTGCCACGGCGTCCAAATCCTGATCGCGGTCGACGGCGTGGTGCGCGGCAGGGAGGTGGCGGCGCTGCAGTATTGCGAGCCCGAAGTGACGCTTGCCGGGGGCACCTATATCGACGTGTCGCCGACCGGCGCGCATGTCGACGGCAATCTGGTTTCGGCAAAGGGATGGCCCGGCCTTGCGGCGTTCATGCGGGAGTGCCTCAAGGTGCTTGGCACAGAGATCCGCCATGGCGAGGCGCTGATGCGCGACGAGCGCAGAGCCGCATAGCTCCTCAGCGCCTTACGCTGTGGAACTGGGAAAGGGCGGTCTGCGGCTAGTGCTGCCGCTGGCCGCCCACCTTGTCCGCTTCGGCGCCGTCCAGGCGGTCGAGCAGATCCGTGAACTGCTTTGGCACTTCTTTTTCCAGGCGAAATGCCGGCAGCGTGCGCAGAAGGCGCTTGGTCGCTTCGGTGCCAACCTGTCGCCTGATATCGTCGGCGAGCTTGGCGCGCCTTTCGCCGATGTTGCCCTTCATGGTCCCAAAATCCTGTGTCGGCTTCGAAACTCTCGCAGCCCGGCAATGGTTCCCGCATAGGCCCTTAGTGGCAAGCAAAGCCGTCCGGTACGGTAAAATTTGAATTAATTTGGAGCGATCGTGGAAGGGCCGTCATCGGCGCTTGCCCCTTGATTTTTGGCCCCTAAACCTCGATATCGGGCGCAAATCCAAACCAATCCGAATGACGGGAAACGGCGATGAGCGACCAGGCAAAAGACGAACGCGCGCCCGAGGAAATCGAAGTCAACCAGGCTTCCGAGGTCCGGGCTTCCGGCGAACGTGCGGAAGGCGGCGTCGACGGCGACTATGAGGCGCTTGTGCGGTTGCTGAAGGAAAACGAGGAACTGAAGGACCGGGCGCTTCGGATAGCTGCCGAAATGGAGAATCTGCGGCGCCGTACCGCGCGTGATGTACATGACGCGCGCACCTACGCTGTGGCCAATTTCGCGCGCGACATGCTGTCGGTGTCGGACAATTTGCGCCGCGCGCTGGACGCCATTCCGACCGAGGCCAAGGCCTCCGGCGATGCCGGCTTCAAGGCGCTGATCGAGGGCGTCGACCTCACCGAGCGCGCCATGCTGGCGGCGCTGGAGCGGCATGGGGTGAAGAAGCTTGCGCCCGAAGGCGAGAAGTTCGACCCGAACTTCCATCAGGCGATGTTCGAAGTGCCCAACCCCGACGTTCCGGCCGGGACCGTGGTCCAGGTCGTGCAACCCGGCTATTCGATCGGCGAGCGCGTGTTGAGGCCGGCGATGGTCGGCGTCTCCAAGGGCGGCCCAAAGGCGGCCGCCGCCGAAGCGCCGGTCGAGCCGGGTCCGGTGAACGAGCAGGCCGAGAAGGATGCGTGAAGGGAGCCAATAGCGAATAGGGAATAGCGAATAGGGAAGGACGGTACCAACCGCACCGCTTCGTGATATTCACTGTGCACTGACTATTCGCCAATCACTATTCGCTCGCCCATGAATCCCATCGAGCTGCTCGACTATGCCGGCGTCGCCGTCTTCGCGGCGACCGGCGCGCTTGCCGCGTCACGCAAAGAGCTCGATATCATCGGCTTCCTGTTTCTGGCCAGCATCACCGGCATCGGTGGCGGAACGCTACGCGACGTCATTCTCAACCTGCCGGTGTTCTGGGTCGCCAACAGCGGCTATGTGCTGATCTGCGCCGTGATGGCGGTGCTTGTCTTCTTCAGCGCCCATCGTGTGGAATCCCGCTACAAGCTGCTGCTCTGGCTCGATGCGATCGGGCTTGCCGCCTTTGCGGTGATGGGGGCTGCAAAGGGCCTGGCGATCACCGGCTCGCCGGTCGTGTCGGTCATCACCGGGGTGCTCACCGCGACCTTCGGCGGCATATTGCGCGACCTGATCGCAGGCGAGCCTTCCGTGCTGCTCAGGCCCGAAATCTATGTCACGGCGGCGCTTGCGGGCGCAGCGCTCTTCACGTTTGGCGATCTCGTTGGCATGTCGGCCCTGCCATCCAGCCTGCTCGGCTTTGCGGCGGCCTTCCTGGTGCGGGGCGGGGCGCTCAAGTTCGGCTGGTCGTTCCCGGCCTATAAGAGCCGGCCGGGGCGAAGGCCGGAGGATATTCCGTGATAGCAAACAACGAATAGCGAATAGAGAGTAGCGAATGGGCTGTTGTAATCAGCCTACTATCGCTACTTCCTCCGCTATTCGCTATTCGCCAGACTCACGCCGCGAAACGTTGGCCTTCGCCGCCATAGTAGTTGACGTAGCGGGCGCCGATCTCCTTGACCGGCATGACAACGAAAATGTCGACGGTGGAGAATTCGTGGTCGATGACGCAGCCGTCGCCGATGCGGGCGCCGACACGCAGATAGCCTTTGACGAGCGGCGGCATGGCGGCGATCGCGGCCTTGGCATTGACCGCCTCGATCGGCATCAAGTCCATCGAGCAGTAGCGGCCGGCCACCGCCCGGACATCCCAGGCCTGGTCGGTGCGGCAGTGATGGGCGAGGTAGGTAAGCGCCTCCGCATGCGCCGCCGGCACGGTGCCGTGGAAGGAGGCGCAGCCGGTCATCACGCCGATGCCATAGTGGTTGATATAGGCCCAGATGCCTTGCCAGAGCGCCTCGATGGTGCGCTTGGAGCGATATTCCGGCAGCACGCAGGAGCGCCCGAGCTCCAGGAAGCGTTGGCCCGGATGGCGCGCCACCAGCTTGGTCAGCTCGAACTCGCCCTCGGAGTAGAAGCCGCCCGCCGCGGTGGCGATCTCCTGCCGCAGCAGGCGATACGTGCCGACGATACGGCGGTGCTCTGGGCCGGGAAGCGAGGTGTCGAAAACCAGGAGATGATCGCAGAGCGGGTCGAAGCGGTCGGCATCGCGCCGATCCTGCGCCTGGAACAAATCCTTCCTCGCGCCGAGCTCGTCATAGAATACCCGATAACGCACTTCCTGGGCGGCGGCGATCTCGGCCCCGTTGCGGGCGAGCCGCACTTCCAGGTTGCCGATGCGGCCCAGCGGTGCGCCGCTTGCGAAAGCGTCGGCGGCACGCGCGCCGAGAAGGGCGCTGGCGTTCGGCCGAGTATCGCATTCAGGCATGACTGTATGCACGAGTGATTCTCCTTCGAGCCATCCCTCTTGGCACGGGGATACGGTGTAGGTGCAACAGGATTGTGACAGTACCGTGATACGGCGATCCCGGCAATACTTCGCCGGCTGGGCAATACCCTCAACCGGCTATCTTATGGCTGCGAAAGCCAAGCAATCCAAGGCGTTCGGGAAAGTCTAAAAAATTCGTTACGCCGCTGCCTGGCTCTCGACGGCCTGGACGAGCGCATCGGGGTGGAGAGGCTTGGTGACGAAGCCGCTGGCGCCGTGGGCCAAAACCGTGTGGCGCGTCTTTTCCTGGCTGTCGGCCGAAAGCACCATGATCGGGATCGGCGGGACGGCAAGCGCTTCCTCATGGCGGCGGATGGCGGCGATCGCGTCCAGCCCGTCCATCACCGGCATGTGGAGATCCATCAGCACGACATCGAAACGATGCTTGAGGCCGGCGTCGGTGACGGCTTCGACCGCGGCCTTGCCATTGCTGACGATCTTGACGCGATGTCCAGCCTTGAGCAGCGTGGCGCGGGCAAGCATCGCGTTGATGTCATTGTCCTCCGCGATCAGCACGGACAGGCCCTTGTCGCGGCGACGGACGGACGCGGTGCCGCGCGGTTCCGACCGCGGCTCGGCGGGTGCCGGCACATGGCTGGTCAACAGCACGCGCAGCAGCGTTTCGCCGCGCACCGGCCGGGCGAGGAACGTCGCGTAGCCGTTGGCGCGGAATTCGCCAAGCATGCCGCGATCGGCGGGTGCGATCAGGGTGATGGCCTGGCAGTCGACAAAACCGCTCTGACGCAGCCGCTTGAGCAGGCGGCCGTCGCTGTTCTCGAGCGCGGCGTCGACCAGAAGCACGTTGCAGCCGGCGGCGAAGGCAATGGCCTGGTCCGGCGTGGCCGCGATCTCAACGGCACCGCCATGCGCGCGGATGGTGCGAGCGATGGCATCGGCCTCGACGGCATTCTTGGACACGATCACCGCGCATCGGCCCGAGAGGATGTCCCGGCGATACTGTGGCGGTTGGGTTGCCGCGGTCGCCGGAATGTCGAAGACGAATTCGGATCCCTCGCCTAGCCGGCTCGAAACCGAGATCGTGCCGCCCATGGCGATCACCAGGCGCTTGGAGATGGCGAGGCCGAGACCGGCGCCGCCGTGCACCCTGGTCGAAGTACCGTCGGATTGCTCGAATTCCTCGAAGATGCGCTCCATATCCTCTTCGCGCAGCCCCGGACCGGTGTCGGCGATGGTGAAGCGGATGCGGTCGGTGCTCTCGGTGCTGGCGCGCGCGACGGTAAGCAGCACGCCGCCTGTGTCGGTGAACTTGACGGCATTGCCGATGAGGTTGAGCAGCACCTGGCGCACGCGACCGGGGTCGGCGGTGATCATCTGCGGCACGTCGGGTTCGACGTGACAGCCGAGGCCGATAGTCTTGGAGAAGGCCTTCGCGGCCAGCAACTCGATGATGTTGTCGGCGATCTCACGCAGTGATGTCGGCTGCGGCTCGGGATCGAAGCGGCCGGCCTCGATCTTGGAGTAGTCGAGCAGATCCTCGATCATCGCCAGCAGCGAGCTTGCGGAAGTCGAGACGGCGCCGACATAGGTACGCTGCTCGGGCGACAGGTCGGTGTCGGCAAGCAGCTTCGCCATGCCCATGATGCCATTCATCGGCGTGCGGATCTCGTGGCTGACGGTGGCAAGGAAGCGCGACTTGGCCTGGCTGGCGTATTCGGCCCGCTCGCGGGCGGTGATCAGCGACGATTCGGCGCGCTTGCGGGCGGTGATGTCACGGGCGATCGCCCGGTGCGAAACAGCACCGGTGTCCCTGTCCCGCACCGAGAGCTCGATCCAGGAGAACCAGCGCGGCCCGTTCGGCGTGCGGATGGCGACATCGGTGGAGCTCAGGCATTCATGATCCGAAAAGGCGGCCTCGGGCACGACGCCGACGTCGATGCCGAGCTCGGAAAGCGTCTTGCCTGCGAGGTCGCGCTGATCGATCTCGACGAGCGAGGCGAACACCTTGTTGGCGTAGACGATGTGGCCGTCGCGGTCGCGATGGACAACGAGGTCGCCGAGCGCATCGATCAGACCGCGAAAACGCTCTTCGCTCTCCTGCATCTCCCACATGCGATCGGCGAGGGTCTCGATCTCGGCGCGGCTACGGGCGGCCGTCTCGTCGAGAAGTGCGGCGGTGCGCCGCTCGGCGCGCTGGTTGCGCAGATGCATCATCAGGCCGCCCAGACCCGTCGCCAGGAGGCCTATGGTGATGAAGATCGGCGCTCCGGTGAGATGCGCCAGCCCGGCCAGGACGACTATGGCGACGATCGTCAGGAACGGCAGGCCTTCATGACTGTCCGCTTGCAATGCGGGGACCAGCGGCGGCGCGACAAGCACCTGCCGCTTCGGCGCGTCAGGACCCAGTCCGTCGTCGCCTGCGGCTTTGCTGTCCTGTCTGAAGTCGGAGTCCGCGAGCATGCGGAAAACCCTGCCAGACAGAGATTATGGAAGATTGCGGCGGATCGTTCGAATTTTAATCGTCCGTGCCGATAACCGGCAGTTTTTGCCTGATTTTGGGCAGTTCGGACAGGAAATCGCCGAACGCTATTCCTGGGATTGCCCTACAGATCGACTACCACGCGGCCTCTGATCCTGCCCTCGACGATGTCGCGCGCGGCGCCGATGATGCCGTCGAAGCCGATCGACCGCGACAGGGTCGACAGTTTCTTGAGGTCGAGGTCGGCGCCAATGCGGCGCCACGCCTCGAGGCGGACCGCTTTCGGCGCCATGACGGAATCGATGCCGAGCAGCGAGACGCCGCGCAGGATGAAGGGGGCGACGCTCGTCAGAAGGTCCATGCCGCCGGCCAGGCCGCACGCGGCGATCGCGCCACCATAGGACGTCATCGACAGCACGTTGGCCAGCGTATGGGTGCCGACCGAGTCGACGCCGCCGGCCCAGCGTTCCTTGGCCAGCGGCTTGGCCGGCTGGCTGAGCTCGTCGCGTGAGATCACCTCAGCCGCGCCGAGGTTGATCAGATAGGGGCTTTCGGCATTGCGCCCGGTCGAGGCGATCACATGGTAGCCGAGAGTGGAGAGGATCGAGATGGCGACCGAGCCGACGCCGCCGGCGGCCCCCGTCACCACCACCGGTCCGCGATCCGGCACGATGCCATGCCGCTCCAGCGCCATCACGGCGAGCATTGCCGTATAGCCGGCGGTGCCGACTGCCATCGCATCATGCGGGCTCATGCCGTCGGGCAGCGGCACCAGCCAGTCGCCCTTGACGCGGGCGCGGGCGGCAAAGGCGCCGTAATGCGTCTCGCCGACGCCCCAGCCATTGAGGATGACCTTGTCGCCCTTGCGCCAGTCGGGGTGCGAAGATTCGATGACAGTGCCGGCGAAATCGATGCCGGGCACCAGCGGCCAGCGGCGCACGACCGGGGCCTTGCCGGTGATGGCCAGCCCATCCTTGTAATTCACCGTCGTCGCCTCGACGGCGACGGTGACATCGCCTTCCATCAGGTCAGCTTCGGTGAGGTCGACGATCCCGACCGACTGCTTCTTCTCGGCGTCGCGCGAAACGAGGATGGCTTTGAAGGTATCGGACACTTTGGTCTCCTCGTTTTGTTTGAAACAAATTTGCGGCGGTGGCCGCGCCAGGTCAATTGCCTGGATCCTGGGACCTGGTTTCCCGCCGCCAGCCGATCAGCTCGTCGAAGACGACCAGCGCGGCGCCGACGGAAATGAAGGCGTCGGCAAAGTTGAACACCGCGAAGGACCAGACCGGCGTGTGGAAAAGAATATAGTCGATCACGTGGCCGTAGACCGCGCGGTCGATCAGATTGCCGAGCGCGCCGCCGACGATCAGGGCGAAGCCGATCCGGGCAAGGACGTGACCGGCGGGCGTGCGCACCGCCAGATAGAGCACGAAGGCGACGACGAGCGCGGCGATGGCCACCAGGCCGGTGTCGCCGAAGGACGAGAACATCGAGAAGGCGATGCCGGTGTTGTAGGTGCGAAACAGCGCCAGGAAAGGCAGAAGATCCACCTTTTCCTGGAAGGCGAGGCCGTTTTCCACCAGCTGTTTTATCCACTGGTCGAGTGCGATAGCGAGCACGACCAGCAGGGCGTAAGGGGACCAGGATTTCACGTTTTCGCAGCCCTCATCGCGAGTCGGCAGTGGGGTCGAGCTTCAACGCGCCACGCCGGATTTCGAACAGCATGACGCCGGTAGCAACCGCCAGATTGAGAGAATCGGCGCGTCCGGCCTGCGGGATCCTGAGCAGCCGGTCGCAACTGTGCGCAAGGCTGTCGGGCAGGCCCTGCTGCTCGTTGCCCATCAAAAGCAGCACCGGGCCTCTCGAAAAGTCGACCGACCGGTAGTCGACCGCGCCCTTCAGATGCGTTCCGGCGACGAGGCCCGGAAAGTCGCGCCGCCAGGCCAGAAAAGCCTGCTCCGTCGCCTTCGCGACCGGCACGGCAAAGATCGAGCCCATGGTGGCGCGCACGGTTTCCAGCGAAAACGGATCGGTGGTGTCGCCAACCAGGATGACGCCCTTGGCGCCGACGGCGTCGACGGTGCGGATGACCGTGCCGAGATTGCCGGGATCGCGAACGCGGTCGAGCGCGACCCAGACGTCGCCGTCCGTGGCGCGGATATCCTTCAGCGGCAGCGTCTGCTGGACGAAGACGCCGACGACCATTTGCGGGTTTTCCCGGCGGGTGATTGCCGCCAGCACCTTTTCCGAGACTTCGAGCACGGTGCCGCCGGCGGCGACAGTGCGCGCCGCGACCTTTTCTATCGCCGCGTTGCCGCGCCCGGCCTTGGCGAAGACGAGCGTCCTGATCGACCAGCCGAGGTCGAGTGCGTCGATGACCAGCTTCAGGCCTTCCGCCATGAAGGCGTTCTGCTGGTCGCGGAACTTCTTCAGCGCCAGCGCCTTGATGTCCTTGACCAGCGGATTGGCGAGGCTGGTGACTTCCTTGACCTGCCCGACGGGCCGGGCGCCATCATGCGGGACCATTCAAGCCACCCAGCGCGAGAACAGCGACGTCGACAGCGCGCGGCCGGCGGATTTCTCGCGGATGATCAGCTCGCCGGATTCGACCGTGCCGCCTATGCCGGCGAAGGCGTCCCGCATCAAGGCATGGATGGCGAAGAAGGAGGCGCGGATCGAATAGGCGGTCAGCACCACGGCGATCGGCTTCGGCGTCAGGATCGAGCGGCAGAGATCGGTGAGCCCCGGCAGATCCTCGAACAATTGCCAGACTTCCCCCTTGGGACCGCGGCCATAGGCGGGCGGGTCGAAGAGCACGATGTCATAGTGGCTGCCACGGCGCTCCTCACGCTCGGCGAACTTAACCGCGTCCTCGACGATCCAGCGGATCGGCTTGTCGGAGAGGCCGGCTCTCTCCTGGTTCTCGCGCGCCCATCCGATCGCCTTCTTCGAGGCGTCGACATGAGTGACCAATGCGCCGGCGCGCGCCGCCACCAGCGAGGCAAGGCCTGTGTAACCGAAGAGGTTCAGCACCTTGATCGGTCGCTTTGCCGCGGCGATCAGGCCGGCCATGTGGTCCCAATGCGAGGCTTGTTCGGGAAAGACGCCGACATGGCGGAATGAGGTGAAGCGGCCGAGATAGTCGATGCCGTCATGCTTCATCGGCCAGGTTTCGCCGAGCGGCGTTTTTGGAAAACGCCAGCGGCCGATGCCTTCCTCGTCGGTGTCGCCGGTGAAGATGGCGTCGGCGCGCTGCCATTCCTTGGCGGGAAGCGCCCGCTGCCAGATAGCCTGGCCTTCGGGGCGCACGATGCGGTAGGGCCCGTACTGCTCCAGTTTTTCGCCGGCGCCGCTGTCCAGCAGAGCATAGTCGGCATTCGGCGCGACCTCGAGGATCAGCGGCAGGCGCTCGGCGGGCAACGGGCCTTCGCGGCGTGCAAGAGGGCGCTGCGCTGGTTTTGCTTCCTGACGATGATGCGGCTCCGACCTCTCCGCCGAAGCCGCCTCCCGCAGCCGCGACTGGCTGGGGGGATTCGCCGGCTGGCGCGGACGGTTGTCGCGGTTTCGGTCGCGAAAGGACTTCAAGAACAATCTCCGGAACGGCACGCCGCTTTTGGCATAGGCCCTTGACCTTCGCAACCGCATGGTCCGGCGCTGTTCTGTCGCGATGCGATGGACCTCGCCCGAAGAAACGGGCAAGTCTCCGGTCATGTCCCGTTCCGAACGCCTGCTCGACCTGATCCAGATTCTGCGCCGCCACCGCCGGCCGGCCAGCGGCCGCACGCTTGCGGAGGAAATGGGCGTGTCGTCCGCACGCTCTATCGCGACATCGCGACGCTGCAGGGGCAGGGCGCGCCGATCGAAGGCGAGGCGGGGCTGGGCTATGTGCTGAAGCCCGGCTTCATGCTGCCGCCGCTGATGTTCACCGACGAGGAGATCGAGGCGATCGTGCTCGGCTCGCGCTGGGTGGCGAAACAGCCGGACAAGCGGCTGGCCGCGGCGGCGGCGGATGCGTTCTCCAAGATCGCGGCGGTCTTGCCGGACGATCTGCGTGACGATCTCGACGCCACGACGCTGCTGGTCGGGCCGAATTCAGCGAGCGGCGAGGCGATCGATCTCGGCATCGTCAGGCAGGCGATCCGCAGCGAGCGCAAGCTCGGCTTCCTCTACCGCGACGCCGGCGGCGCGGCCTCTGAGCGCATGGTCTGGCCGTTCGCGCTCGGCTTCTTCGACAAGGTGCGGGTGATGGTGGCGTGGTGCGAGCTGCGCCAGGATTTCCGGCATTTCCGCGCCGACCGCATGGCCGATCTCACAGCCACCGAGATCCGCTATCCGCGCCGCCGCCAGGCGATGCTCAAGGAATGGCGAGCGACGCTCGATGAATCGGCCCTGAAAACGGCGCAGGAGCCTACTGGCTGATCGCTGCTGCCAGAATCTGACAGTGGGATGATCTAGCTTGGCCAAGGTTCAAACACCTTGGAGACCGACATGACCACGCCCAATTTCGTCATCCTCTATGTCGACAGCCCCGAGAAGAGCGGCGCGTTCTACGCCTCGCTGCTCGGGCGCCAGCCAGTAGAGGCCTCGCCCACCTTCGCCATGTTCGTCCTCGACAACGGCTTCAAGCTCGGCTTGTGGTCGCGTCACACGGTTGAACCGGCGGCCGCCGCCGCGGGCGGGGGCGGCGAGCTCGTGCTTGCGATGGAGAATGCGGCCGCGGTCGACGCCACGCATGCGGACTGGGCGGAACGGGGGCTGAGAATGCTACAGGCACCTACCGACATGGATTTCGGACGCACCTTCGTCGCGCTCGATCCCGACGGTCATCGGCTGCGTGTCTATTGGCCGAACGAGGCAGCAGGGCAGTAGGGCGGTAGGGGTGTGAGCTTCCTGATTGCTGACTTCCCTATCTCTTACTGGCTTGTGCTGAGCGCCTTGTAGACGGCGATGCCGGCGGCGAGATCTTCAAGCGCTGCGCCGACGGACTTGAACAGCGTGATCTCGCTCTCTCTTTGCCGGCCCTGTTTCTCGCCACGCGCCAGTTCGTGCAGGTCGGCGATGACCGCTTCCGGCTTCAGGACACCGGAAGCCAATGGCTGCACGATGTCGCCGGCCTCCTTGGTGGCGCCGGCGCGGGTATCGACATAGACGCGGGCGCGGGAAATGGCATCGTCGTCGCTCTCGCGCATCTGCGGCGTGAAGCCGCCGACCAGGTCGACATGGGCGCCCGGCTTCAACAGCGCGCCCTTGATCAGCGGCGCGGTCGTGATCGTCGCCGACGAGACGATGTCGGCCTCGCCAAGCTCGGTTTCGAGGTCTCCTGCCACGCTTGCTGGAAAGCCTTCGGCGTGCAGCGCCGCCGCGACCTTTTCGGCATTGGCCGGCGTGCGGTTCCAGATGCGGATCGACTTAACGGGCCTCACCGCCGAATGCGCCTTGGCGAGGAAGGGTGACAGCGCGCCGGCGCCGATCACTAAGAGCCGCGAGGCGTCCTCGCGGGCGAGATAGGATGCGGCGAGCGCCGAGGCGCAGGCGGTCCGCCATTGCGTCAGCCGCTGGCCGTCGATCATGGCCTGGGGTTCGCCGGTCACGCCGTCGAGCAGCAGATAGAGGCCCATCACCGCCGGCTTGCCGATGGCGTTGTTGTCCGGCGAGACGGTGACGATCTTGACGCCGATATGGCCGCCGGCCGAGGTGCCGGCGGCGTCGAAGTCGGTCCAGGCCGGCATCAACAAAAGCGTCGAGGCGGCGCCGTCCGGCCGCTCGATCGCGTGATGGTGGCGCACCGGCTGCACGGCGCCTTCGCGGAAGGCGGTGCGCAGTGTCTCGACCAGACCTGAAAAGGTCAGCGCGCGGTCGACCTCGGCGGCCGAAATAGTCAGCATGGAAAGCTCCGTAAGGCGCTGTTTAGTTCGTCGGCTTCGGCAGCGCCGGTCCTTTCGGCGCAGCGGGTGCGCGGCTCACTGCCTGGCGCAAGTTCTCGGCCTCCAGCCCGCGCTGGCGCGCGAGCTTGCGGTAGCGGCCCTGCTTCACCCAGGTCGCCATGCTACCGACGATCATGCCGATGGCCAAAGCCAGGAACAGGAAGATGAAGAGCGGCAAGTTCAGCGTCAGCGCCGGATTGCCAGGATGGAACGGGTCGAGCGTGAAGGCGACGAGGCCGCGATTGGCGACGGCAAGCGCGATCAGGATGACGGCCAGCGGCACGAAGACCACGACGAGCATGACGCGATTGAACATCAAATCTCCTGGAGGTGGCTTAAGCGCCGAAACGTCGTTTCCCGACCTGCCGGCGCAGCGCCTATTTGCCGCCGTTCAACCTTTCGCGCAACTCCTTGCCGGTCTTGAAGAACGGCACCCACTTCTCCTCGACCTCGACGGATTCGCCGGTGCGGGGGTTGCGGCCGGTGCGGGCAGGACGGTTTTTCACCGAAAAGGCACCGAAACCGCGCAACTCGACCCTGTTGCCTTCGGCGAGCGCGTCGGTGATCTCGTCAAAGATCGCGCCGACGATGTTTTCAACGTCGCGGAGGAAAAGATGGGGATTGCGCGCGGCAATGATCTGCACAAGCTCGGACTTGATCATGAACGTTCCCCGTAAACCACTGCGGTCAAATATCAGGATGATTTTATTGCTTTATTTGGCTCGTCCCAATGGTTGTCAAGGGTGCCAGACCGAAACGAGACCGTCAAGGAACAAGCGGTCGGCGCCAAGCTCGTGAATGATGTCGCCGCCGGCGTCCGGCAGGCCGAGCGCATTGGCGACGGCTTTGGTCATGCTTCTCGAAAACAGGAGGCCGTGCCCCTCCGTATCCTTCCATTCGACGACCTTGAGCTTGCTGTCGACCCCTTTGGTCGCCAGCCAGTTGATCGCCTCGGGTTCGCCGCCAACGGCATCAACCAAGTGATTGGCGAGCGCCTGGCGGCCGGTGAAGATCGAACCGTCGGCCAGCGCCTGCGCCTGCTCGCGGGTCATCTTGCGCCGTTCGGCGACAATGCCGACGAACCAGTCATAGCTGTCGAGGATGAGCTTGCGCACCATGGCGCGCTCGTCGTCATTGGTCGGCTTGAACGGCGAGGGCGCAGCCTTGAGCGGCGAGGACTTCACTTCCTCGAGCTTGATGCCGAGCTTGTCCATCAGGCCGCTCACGTCGGGATACTGGATCAGCACGCCGATCGATCCGACGATCGAGGTCTTGCGGGCGACGATGTGGTCGGCCGCGCTTGCGATCATATAGCCGGCGGACGCGGCCAGCGTGCCGACCTCGGCCACCACCGGCTTGTCGGCGGCGAGCTTGCGCACTTCCTCATAGATCGACTCGCCGCCAACCGTGGTGCCTCCGGGCGAATCGATCGACAGGATGACGCCCTTCACCGTTGCGGATTTGCGGATCGTCTCCAGTCTTTTGATCAGCTCCTCGTCCTCGGTGATGGTGCCTTCAATCTTGACCTTCGCGATGTGGTCGATCGCCTGACCGGTGAAATCGTCACCATAGATCCATGCCGAAAACGCGATCAGAGCTGCCGCCACAATCACAAACGCGGTCACGCGCCAGAACGTCAGCTTGCGGCGCAAGCGGCGGCGGTCGATCAGGTCGTCGGCTCTCATTGCCATGGTCAGCCTCACATTCGGTGGGAAAGGACGCTTTTAAAGCAACCATCCGCGCGGGGCTACCGTTTCCTGATGCCCTGGCCCTGACAGGTCTTGGCGCAACGCGGCGGTCACGACGACCTCACGAAAAATTAACGCAGCCCGTTCCTATCTGCTATGAAGAGCTGGCAGTGCAGCCGGATTCGTCCTAGTCGTACGGTAGTAGCCGTCACATTTTTGCAGTTTTCCTCCGCTTGTGCTTGCTTGCGGGGACCGGCATACCACCTATAGGCGGTGTTTGGCGGGGCAAGGGCTCATTAGAAAATAGTCATGTTGGCGCGATCTGACGAAACGAGCGATGCCGAAACGGTATCGGCTGCCGCTGGCGAAAGCGGCACGCGCGGCGATGCGTTCGATCGTGCGCAGCGGCATTCGCGCCGCGTGCGCGTGTTGAAATTCGCCGTGCCGCTGCTGGCGGCGGCAATTGCGATCGCCTTTCCGGTCTATTCTTATCTCGCCGCGCCGGTGTCGATCTCGGTACAGGCCGACGGCACGGCCTTTTCGGACGGCAAGCTGGTGATGGCCAATCCCAAGCTCAACGGCTTCACCAAGCAGAAACTGCCTTATTCGCTGACGGCGACCAGGGCGACACAGGATGTCGGCAAGCAGGGTATCATCGACCTCGAAGGCATCAACGCCAAGCTGCCCGTCGCCAGCGACAATGTGGTGGCGGTCAACGCCGCGCATGGCATATACGACCGCGACGCCAACACGATGGACCTCACAAGCGATGTCCTGGTGACGACGAGCGACGGCATGGAAGCCAAGTTCAAATCGGTCTTCCTAGACATGGGCAAAGGCTCTATGAAGACCGACAATCCGGTCGATGTCAGCCGCGGCGGATCGCGCATCACCGCCGACTCGATGTCGGTGGAAGAAAACGGCAAGGTCGTGGTCTTCGAGAACCGGGTGCGCGTCAACATTGACGCGGCAAGTCTGAAGGCGGCAGAGGCAAAGGGCGGAGAGCAGAATGCGTCGCAGTAGTTCGGCAAGGCTTGCAGCGGCGGCCTCTCTCTTCATGTTGCTCGAGGCGGCGCCGGCGCTTGCCCAATCCGGCGGCACCAGCCAGATGTCCGGCCTGAAATTGTCAGGCGACCAGCCGATCCAGATCGAAAGCGACAAGCTCGAGGTCCGTCAAGCCGACAGCGCGGCGATCTTCAGCGGCAACGTCACCGTCAATCAGGGGCCGACGCTGCTCAAGGCCGGCAAGATGACGGTCTATTACGTCAAGGACCCAAACGCTCCCAAGGGAGCGGCGGCGGGCGCATCGGCGATGACCGGGGCAGCCAACATCGACCACCTCGTGGTTGAGAACAAAGTCTATATCAAATCGAACGACCAGATCGCCACCGGCGACAAGGGCACGTTCGACATGAAGACCCAGGTGCTCGTTCTTTCCGGCAGCGAAGTCGTGCTCTCGCAGGGCGACAACGTGCTCAAGGGCTGCAAGCTCACCGTTCAGATGAAAAGCGGCCTTGCCAATGTCGACGGTTGCGGCACCGGCGGTCGGGTCATCATGTCGATCACGCCGCAGAAGCAGGGCGCGCCCCAAAAGGGCACGGCCCAGCAGGGAGCGTCGAGCAACTAATGGCCGGCGTATCGTCGCTGCTGGCCCGCCTCCCGGGGCGGACGGCCGCAAAAGCGTCTGCGCCGGCGACGATCGGCGCCGACAAGGCGAAGTTCAAGGGCACCCTGATCGCCAAGGGCCTGACCAAGAGCTATAAGGGCCGCAAGGTGGTGAGCGGCGTGACGCTCGGCGTGCGGGCCGGCGAGGCCGTCGGACTGCTTGGGCCCAATGGCGCCGGCAAGACCACCTGTTTCTACATGGTCACCGGTCTCGTGCCGGTGGACGAAGGCACGATCGAGATCGACGGCTTCGACGTCACCTCGATGCCGATGTACCGGCGCGCCCGCCTCGGCATCGGCTATCTGCCGCAGGAAGCGTCGATCTTCCGGGGCCTCAACGTCGAGCAGAACATTCGCGCCGTTCTGGAAGTGGTGGAAAAGAGCCGCAAGGAACGTGAGCGCACGCTCGACGAACTGCTCGAGGAATTCCACATCAGCCATCTGCGCAAGGCGCCGTCGATGTCGCTGTCCGGCGGCGAAAGACGCCGCCTCGAGATCGCGCGGGCGCTGGCCACACGGCCGGCCTATATGCTGCTCGACGAGCCCTTCGCCGGTATCGATCCGATCGCGGTCGCCGACATCCAGCAGCTCGTCCGCCATCTGACCGCGCGCGGCATCGGCGTGCTGATCACCGACCACAATGTGCGCGAGACGCTCGGCCTGATCGACCGCGCCTATATCATCCATGCCGGCCAGGTGCTGACGCATGGCCGCGCCGACGAGATCGTCGCCAACGCCGATGTGCGGCGGCTCTATCTCGGCGAGGGTTTTACGCTCTAAACGCGAAAATTCCGGTTCCGCGGCAATTTCTCGCTGAATTTTCCGGCTTTATGCCTGCTCTGCCCGCGAATAACGCTCCGGTAAGCCGTCTCTGCTAGCGTTTGCCTTGACAAGCAAAAGCCGGGCCAGTTTCTATGCCCGACCGAAAAACGGTAGCTCGATGCGTAGACGAGGCGTTTGAATCCAACCATGGCGCTGGCGGCCAAACTGCAGCTCAGACAATCCCAGTCGCTGGTGATGACGCCCCAGCTGATGCAGTCGATCCGGCTGCTGCAGCTCACCCATGTCGAGCTCGACCGCTTCATCGACGAGGAAATCGAGCGCAATCCGCTCTTGGAGCGAGCCGAGCCGCAGGACGATGCGGGCGGCGACCAGCCGCAGAAGAGCGAGACCGCTCCAGAACCCGCCGCCGGGGACGACTGGTTCGAAAGCGAGACGGAATGGAGTGCCGAGGCGATCTCGGAAAAGCTCGACTCTTCGCTGGAGAACCTGTTTCCCGACGATCCCGGCACCAGCGAAAAGCTCGGACCGGATCTCACCGCGCAGTGGAAGTCGGCATCCGCGGGCAGCGCCGGCAGCGCTTCGTCGGAAGGCTTCGACGTCGGCGAGATGGCCGCGACCATCGTGACGCTGCGCGAGCATGTCGGCGAACAGATCGCGCTTGCCTTCGCCAAACCCGCCGAGCGCCTGATTGCCGGCGAGCTTGCCGACAGCCTCGACGAAGCGGGCTATCTGCGCGCCGATCTGGAAGAGATTGCCGCGCGGCTGGGGGCGGACATGGGAGCGGTGGCGCGAGCGCTCGCGGTCTGCCAGACCTTCGAGCCGGCCGGCCTATTTGCCCGCGACCTCGCCGAATGCCTGTCGCTGCAGCTTGCCGCACGCGACCGGCTCGATCCGGCGATGAAGGCCCTGGTGGCTAATCTCGAACTCCTGGCGCGGCGGGATTTCCAGACGCTGAAACGCATCTGCGGCGTCGACGAGGAAGACCTTCTCGACATGCTGGCCGAGATCCGGGCGCTCGATCCGCGTCCCGGCACCGCGTTTTCGGGCGGCGCGAGCGACGCCATCGTTGCCGACGTCGAGGTGCGGGCCGCTGCCGACGGCAGCTGGGCGGTGGAGCTCAACGCCGACACGCTGCCGCGCGTTTTGGTCGATCATGTCTATTTCGCCCGGGTTTCCGGCCATGCCAAGGACCAGGCGGAAAAGGAGTTTCTGGCCGAATGCCTGCAGAACGCCAACTGGCTGACGCGCAGCCTCGACCAGCGGGCGAAGACGATCCTGAAAGTGGCCTCGGAAATCGTGCGCCAGCAGGACGCGTTCCTCGTCCATGGCGTGCGGCATCTCAAGCCGCTCAACCTGCGCACGGTGGCCGACGCGATCGGCATGCATGAATCGACGGTGAGCCGCGTCACTGCCAACAAATACATGCTGACGCCTCGCGGCGTGTTCGAGCTGCGCTATTTCTTCACCGCTTCGATCGCCTCGGCGGAAGGCGGCGAAGCGCATTCGTCGGAAGCCGTGCGTGACCGCATCAAGCAACTGATCGACGAGGAAAAGCCCGCCGACGTGCTTTCCGACGACGCTATCGTCGACATGCTGCGGGAAAGCGGCGTCGACATCGCCCGCCGCACGGTCGCCAAATACCGGGAGGGCATGAACATTCCTTCATCGGTGCAGCGGCGCCGGGAGAAGCGGGCGCTGGCCAACGCCGGGCGATAGGGCAGTTGATATTCATCGGGCCTGACCTAGTTTGGTCCGAGCTGAGGAATGGCGATTTTTCACAGTTTTCGTGTTTCATTGACAAGCTGCAATGAAGTGTCTAGAAGCCCGCCCGCATGAGCCGGGCCGTGATGCCCGCCTCGCGAATGGCTCCGTCAAAGCGAAGGCCTCGGACGGCCAGAAGGCGACTTGTGATCAACCGGAAAGTTCGGGTCTAAAATCGGCGCGCGTGCCGCCGCAAAGCTTGTGCGCGCGCACCACGGGTATAAACTTGGGACAGTTTGAAGCCTGAGCAGGGAAGGTCAGTTTTCAGATGAATCTGCGCATTTCGGGAAAACACATGGACATCGGCGATGCGTTCCGTACGCGCATCAATGATCGTGTCAACGAAGCGATTGAAAAATATTTCGATCGGGGTTTTTCAGGACATGTAACGGTCATCAAAGCGGGATCGCGCTTCTCGGCCGATTGCATGATCCGTCTCGATTCGGGCGCCTCGCTGCAGGCGACCGGGGACGCCCAGGATCCCACGCTTGCCTTCGAGGCGGCCGCCGATCGCCTCGAAACGCGGCTCAGGCGCTACAAGCGCCGGCTGAAGTCGCACAATTCCAGCAACGGCAACGGCGAATCCACCGACATCGCCTACGCCGTGATGGAGCCGCTCGCCGACGACGAAGAGGAAATCCCGGAGAACTTCGCTCCGGCCATCGTCGCCGAATCGACCGTGACGCTTCGCACCATGTCGGTGGCGTCTGCCGTCATCGAACTCGATACCAAGGACAGCCCGGTTTTCGTCTTCCGCAACGCCGGAAACGACCACGTCAATATCGTCTACCGCCGGCCGGATGGAAACATCGGCTGGATCGATCCGTCGACCACCAAAGTCGCGCAGGGATAAGAAAGCCGGCCGCGCGAGGGGGACGACCGGCGCGGTAGGCGAGCAAGGGATTTTTCAGGCATGGATCTCAGCGATCTCATCAGCGTCCCGGCTATCATGCCGGCGTTGAAGGCGAATTCCAAAAAACAGCTTCTGCAATTGCTGTCGGAGAGGGCGGCGGCGATTTCAGGCATTCCGGAGCGGGAAGTGTTCGACACTATCCTGCAGCGTGAGCGGCTGGGCTCCACCGGCGTCGGCAACGGCATCGCCATTCCGCATGGCAAGCTCGCAGGGGTCAAGCGGATCGCCGGCGTGTTTGCCCGGCTGGAGGCGCCGGTCGATTTCGAGGCGCTCGACGACCAGCCGGTCGACTTGGTGTTTCTGCTGCTTGCGCCCGAAGGCGCCGGCGCCGACCATCTTAAGGCGCTGTCGCGTATCGCGCGCGTGCTGCGCGATGGCGATACGGTGGCCAAGATCAGGGGGACGCGCGACGCAGTGGCGATCCACGCTCTGCTGTCGGATACCCAGGCCTCGCACGCGGCCTGAGGTTGGGTGAAGCTGGCCTTTGGATAAACCCGGTTTTTGGGATATAACCTTGAGGGGCCGCCGGGAGCGGCCCTTTCCAATTCAGGCAACGACCTCAAATTCAAATAGTGGTTGGGGTCAGTGGATGGCGACGGTGGTCAGATCATTCTCCAGCGCACCCGCCAGGGCCCGGTCGCGGGCATCGGAAAGCAGGATCGGCTGACCGTTGGCGGCAAACAGCGCCCACAGTTCCAGCCCGGGCGCGATTTCGCCGAGGCCGGGGAAGCGGCCGCGCAAATCGTCGCTCGATATTTTCCTCAGATATGCGACCGAACCTTCGCCGAGATGGGCGAATTCGCCGCTGGTCATGGTCAGGGTTTCGTCAATTCTGGTCATTACAAGCCTCCTTGGCGCAAGGACGCCACTTCCGGCCGTCCCGCATTAGAGCCATCGGCAAAGATCAGTCTTTCACCGATATGTTTATTTTCCGTACCAGCCGCTCGGCCTCCGGACGGTCGAGATCGATCGACAAAAGGCCGTTCTTCAATTCCGCGCCGACCACCCGCATGCCGTCGGCCAGCACGAAGCAGCGCTGGAACTGGCGAGCGGCGATGCCGCGGTGGAGGAACTCACGCTCGGTGTCGTCGGTCTGACGGCCGCGCACGATCAACTGGTTTTCCTCGGTGGTGACATCGAGGTCGTTCTCTGCGAAACCCGCCACGGCAAGTGTGATGCGCAGCCTTTCGGCCTTGCCGTCCGAGGCGCCCAGACGCTCGATGTTATACGGAGGGTAGCTGTCGCCCGACTTCGCCAGACGTTCGAGCGTCTTTTCCATGGCGTCGAAGCCCAGAAGAAGCGGGCTGGAGAAGGGCGTCATTCGACTCATTGTTACACTGTCCTCTTAAGAGCGACACAAACCGGAAAAACCCGGATGGCATTTTTCCCGATGGTCTTGATATGGTCCGCCGCGCGATCAAGTTCAAGCCGTGAAAACCCCGCCCAAAAAGACTCCCCAAAGGAATAGAAATGCCCCAGTCACGAAAGATCATCATCGACACGGATCCCGGCCAGGACGACGCCGTCGCCATATTGCTGGCGCTCGGCAGCGCCGAGCTGGAGGTCGTCGGCATCACCGCCGTTGCCGGCAACGTGCCGCTGAAGCTCACCGAGAAGAATGCGCGCAAGATCTGCGAGCTCGGCGGCCGACCCGACGTCAAGGTCTATGCCGGCGCCATCCGCCCGCTGGCGCGCGAGCTCGTCACGGCGGAGGACGTGCATGGCAAGACCGGCCTCAATGGACCCCAGCTGCCCGAACCGACGATGCCGCTGCAGGGGCAATACGCGGTCGATTTCATTGTCGAGACGCTGATGCGTGAGGAAGCGGGCACGATCACGTTGTGCCCACTCGGGCCGCTCACCAATGTCGCGCTGGCGCTGATCCGCGAGCCGCGGATCGCGCCGCGTATCAAGGAGATCGTGCTGATGGGCGGCGGCTTTTTCGAGGGCGGCAACGTCACGCCTGCCGCCGAATTCAACATCTACGTCGACCCGCAGGCGGCGGATTTGGTGTTCAAGTCGGGCGTTCCGATCGTGATGATGCCGCTCGACGTCACCCACAAGGCACTGACCTCGGCCAAGCGCATCCAGGCCTTCCGCCAGCTCGGCACCAAGGTCGGCACCGCAACCGCCGAGATGCTGGAGTTCTTCGAGCGCTTCGACGAGGAGAAATACGGCACCGACGGCGGGCCGCTGCACGATCCGTGCGTGATCGCCTATCTCATCAAGCCGGAGCTGTTCAAGGGTCGCCGCTGCAATGTCAGCGTGGAGACCAGCTCCGAGCTGACCATGGGCATGACGGTCATCGACTGGTGGGGCGTCACCAAGCGCGAGAAGAACGCCATGGTGATGCGCGACATCGACCACGATGCGTTCTTCGCGCTGCTGGTGGAGCGGCTGGGGCGGCTCAACTGACCGTCAAAGCGGCCAACTGAGCACACGTCGTCATCCGTTGAGCAACCGATAGGTGTCGGCGCCGTGATTGTGGTGCTGTCGCTCGATGGGAAGGACGGAGCCGACAAGATGGGGTCGCCTCACATCGTCGTCGACAGATATCCGTGTGTTGTCGTCATCAAGGCGCAGATCGTAGGTGTAGTATAGATTGTGGCCGATCGTGCCGTACGGATTGATGGGCTTCACCCTGACGTATTCGACCACGCCCATCACGCGTTGAGTGGCGATGACCGGATTGGCCTGAAGCTCAACGATGGCGATGGATTTCATAGCCGCAAATGCGCAGAACAAAGCGACGCCGATCACGGCGTCGCTGTACTCATATTGCCAAATAAGCAAGCGATTCCGGAAGGAAACGTTTGACTTGTTCATCCTGAAGAAGTGTGCTGCCAAGCACAGTTATTCAATAGGCGTCAAAAATAATTGCGACCAGAGTATTCGCTCTCATTTCGCCTTGGAGAATGCCAGCCAGAGCCCGCCGCCGACCAGGAAGCTGCCGCTGATCCGCGACATCAGCTTAACGCGGCTGGCCGAGAGCATGCGCCCGGCGCGGCCGGCGGCAAGCGCGTAGGTCGAATCCGACATGGCGGCGAAGACCATCGCGGTCAGGCCCATGACCACGATCTGCAGCGTGTAATTGCCCTGTGGCGCGATGAACTGCGGGAAGAAGGCGCCGAAGAAGACAAGCGTCTTCGGATTGGAAATCGCCACCAGGAAACCTTGCAGGAAGAAGCCGCCGCGCGGTTTCTTGGCCGATCCATCGGGGTTCAGGGCTCCCTTGGCGCGGAGCATCTGCACGCCCATCCAGATGAGGTAAGCCGCACCGATCAGCCGCACCCATTCGAACCAGTGACCCATGCCGGCGATCAGCGTGTTGAGGCCGATGCCGACGATGGCGATCATGATGGCGAGCCCGGCCTGGGTGCCCGCGACATTGGCCAACCCGGCGCGCGAGCCATGGCGGATACTGTTGGCGATGATCAGCGTGACGGTCGGCCCGGGTACCAGGACGATGACGATGCAGGCGACGACATAGGCGGCGTAGAGTTCCAGCGACATGTTTTCCCTCGAACAGGATCGCGCCGACACGCGCGGAGCGCGATCAATGCACGGAGTTGACGCCGGCGCAAGCGCGCCAGCCGGTTGAGCCCGTCAGGCAGCCCCCGCCGGCCAGGGCAGCGTCGCCTCATAGGCGGCGCCTGCCTGCAGGACCGCCAGGTCGCCGCGCGGCTGGCCGATCAGCTGCATACCCATCGGCCGGCCCTTGCCGTCGAAGCCGACCGGCACATTGAGCGCCGGACAACCGCCGAGCGTGGCAAAGGCGGAGACCTGCATCCAGCGGTGATAGCTGTCCATCGGCCGCCCGGCGATCTCGCGCGGCCAATGCGTCGAGACCTCGAAGGGGAAGACCTGGGCGGTCGGCAGCACGATAAGGTCGAAGCGCTCGAACAGCGACAGCAGCGTGCGGTGCCATGAGGTGCGCCGGACCGAGGCGGCATGGATCTGGGGCGCGGTAAGGCGCATCGCCTGCTCAACTTCCCAAACGGCCTCCGGCTTCAGCAGCCTGCGCTTTTCAGGAGCGTCATAATGCGCCTTCAGTCCGCAGCCGCTGCTCGCCTGGCGCAACGTCACAAAAGCCTGCCACAGCGCCTCGAAATCGACATCCGGCGCCAGCGTTTCGCTGTGGAACGCGGCATCCGCGAAGCGGGCAAGGGCGGCCTCGCACAGGTCGAGCACGCCCGGCTCCATCGGCAGGTGCCCACCGAGATCGCCGAGCCAGGCGACGCGGCCGCCGGGGGCTTTCGTTCGCAAACCCTGGAGGAACGAGCCCTGCTTGTCATGCGACAATGGCGCCCGCGGATGATAGCCGGCCTGCTCATCGAGCAGCAGCGCGATGTCGCGCACATTCCGGCCCATCGGCCCTTCAACGCCCATCTGGGCGTGGAAGACATCGATGTCGGGGCCGGCCGGCACCAGCCCTTGCGAGGGGCGGAAGCCATAGACGTTGTTGTAGGCCGCCGGATTGCGCAGCGAGCCGCCGAAATCGCTGCCGTCGGCGACCGGCACCATGTCGAGCGCCAGCGCCACCGCCCCGCCGCCGCTCGAGCCGCCGGCGGTAAGCGTCGGATCGAAAGCATTGAGCGTCGGACCGAAGACCGGATTGTAGGTGTTGGAGCCCAGCCCGAATTCCGGAACATTGGTCTTGCCGATGATGATGGCGCCGGCCTTGCGCAGGCGCTCGACGAAGAAATCGTCTTCTTGCGGGACGAAATCGGCGAAGATCGGCGAGCCGAAGGTTGTTCTTAAGCCCTTGGTCAGGGCGAGGTCCTTGATGGCGATCGGCAGGCCGAACAGCGATCCGGCCGCGCCGCCCCGTGCCAAATGGGCGGCCGCCCTGTCGGCTTCCGCCAGGATATCGGCGCGCTCGCGCAGCGACACGATGGCGTTGACCAGCGGGTTCACAGCATCGATGCGGTCGAGAAAGGCGCTGACGACCTCTCGCGCCGACAGACGGCGCTGCCTGATCGCGTCGGTAAGCTCTACGGCGGACAAGCGACAGATGTCGCCGGCCGGCGGCACGGCGTGTTTCGTCGACGGGCGCATCGCCGTCACCGCGCGGCCAAAGCCGCGTCGACATCCTTCGCCAACGGAATCGCCGGCTGCGCACCCGGCTTCAAGCAAGCGAGCGAGCCTGCCGCCGCGGCGCGCGTGAGCGCCTGTTCGAGCGGGAGGCCGGACGACAGGCCGGCGCCCAAATAGCCGCAAAAAGTGTCGCCTGCGCCGACCGTGTCGACCGGAGTTATCTTCAGTGCCGGGACGGTGAGGAAATGGTCGGGAGTGGCGGCCAGCACGCCGTCGCCGCCGAGCGTCACGACGATGGCGCGGCCTGTCTTTTCGGCATAGTCGCGCATCCGCGCCTCCCGGTCGCGGCCGGTGAGCACCAGCGCCTCGCCATAGAAGTCGAACTCGGTCTCGTTCGCGACGGCGTAGTCGGCCTTGCCGAGAAAGCCGGCCGCCTCGGGGCGGAAAGGCGCGGTGTTGAGCACGCTGACGGCACCCGCCGCGCGGGTTGCATCGAGCGCCGCTTCGACCGTGGGCAGCGGGATCTCGTGCTGCAAAAGCACGACATCGCCCTTCTTCAGATACGCCTTGGCGATGTCGCCGGGCAGTACAGAATCGTTAGCGCCCGGCACGACGGCGATCACATTCTCGCCGTCGGCGCCGACCAGGATGAGCGCTGTGCCCGTGGAGGCGAAGCTCTCGCCGACGCCGGAAAGATCGACACCGCCGGCCTTCAGCAGCGCCAGCGCTTCGGCGGCAAAACTGTCCTTGCCGACGGCGCCGACCATGCGCACCTCAGCGCCTGCGCGGGCGGCCGCCAGCGCCTGGTTGGCGCCTTTGCCGCCGGGAGCGGTGGCAAAGCCGGAGCCGCGGACCGTCTCGCCGGGTTCAGGCAAACGGTCGACATTGGCGATCAGGTCGAGGTTGATCGAGCCGACGATGATGATCAAGAAAGCTCTCCTGCACGAGCGGGCGAGCCTTCGATCGAAGGCCGATGCCGCAAGTCTTTGCATTTACGCATTTGCTTGCGCGGGAGGCTAGCCGCAAAGACCGTCTATTGCCAGATCAAGCCGGTTGTGCGCCGCACCGGCCCACAGCATCATTCGCAGCGCACCGTCACCGTGCCCTGGTAGTTGCCGGCCGGGAAGATGCCCGGCGATTTCGTGGCCGTGAGATCGACCTGGATGGTGTGAGTGCCGTTGGTCACCCGCTGCGGCGAACTGCCCGGGATGTCCGCGCCTGAGCCATCGAGGCCGAAGACGGTGGCGAAGGTGACGTCGGTGTCGCCGCCGCTCGGCGCGGACGTGAAGGCAATCGGCGCCGGCGCCGAGACGGAATAGCAGTCGAGCAGGTTGAGGATCGTGCATAGCGTCGCATTCGCGGTGATGGTGGCGCCGGCGCTCGACCCGCCCGCCTGCCTGGAGCCCAAGATATTGATGGCGGGGTTCGATTTCATCGTTCCCGAGGCGCCGATCATGATGGTGCAAGTGCCGATGATCGCCGCCGGAGCCGGGAGCGAGAAGCTTGCAAGCGCAGCCACCGCGGCGATCAGCGCGCGGCTATTTCTTTTTCTTTTTCTTGTCATTGCCGGTTGTGCCTCTGATGCTCCAGCCTTCGTTAGCCCATCCAGTCGATGCGGCGGCGGAGGCGGTCGCGGGATTGGGAGCAGCCACGCTTCCCGTCTGGCCGTCGGCGCCGAGACCCATCTTGAGCAGCTTCAATTCAAGCTGCAGGCGCTCGACCTCGAGTTCGTAGAGGCGGCTGCAATCGACGCGCTTCGGCGTCCGGCCGATCGGGACCACCACGCGGCCGTAAGTGGCGAGGTCGCTGTTCGACTGGCTGTTGCTGTTGCCGCGGATGACGCCGACGTCCAGATAGGCGCCGCTGCCGGAAACGGCCGAGCGGCAGGTCGTGCCGTCGGAAGCATGAACCTCGTCCTGGCCCTGGGGGAGGGTGACGCCGGGCAAGGTGAAGCCCGTCTGGTTCTGGTTCAGGTTCAGTATATCCTCAGCATACCCCTGACTTGCGACCGCCAAGGCGGGCAGCAGGGCAAGCGTCAGAACCTGCGATGCCCGAAGAACTTTCCGCATATCTGTGCCCTTATCTGCGTCTGCTCGCTTGGAAAGGGGATACTCTCGGTACAGATACGCACTTTACGCTCGTTCGCGCCGTCGAACGGGACGACCACAAGAACTGGGCGCGACGCCTGGCCGGCCAGAACGAAGGCGCTCGGCGTGATCCTGGCGTCGACCGGCCGAAAATCCTGGTCATAGACATGAATCTCGACGCGTATGCGCTGGTCGTAGGGGTTGCCGGGGAAGACCCGGACCGCGAAAGCATCGGTGAAGGACCTGACCTCGCCCCGCATCGGCGTCATCGACTGGCCCGCCGCGGCAATGGGAGACAGCACGGCGATCAGCCCGGCCGCCAGGATTCCAATCGTTCTCAAGGAGCGCTCCTTTCGCGAGAGGGCTATTCGCAGCGCAGGGTCACGGTTGCCTGGTAGTTGCCGGCGGAGAAGCGGTCCGTGCCGCTCTTGGTGCCGGCAAGATTGACCGCGACCGTCGATGTGCCCGGTACGGTGAGCGCCGTCGCTGTGCCGGTTTCGGCAATGGTCTGCGCGCCGGAGGTGGCAAAGGTCGGGGTCCATGTCGTGGCCGTGGTGTCCGAGGCCGGGACGGTGGTGGTGGTGACCGGATCGACGCTGAGCGTGACGCCGCCGGTGGTATCGACCTGGGCGCTGCCGGCCGAACCGCCGGCATTGTGAGAGCTCAGCGACTGAAGATTGCTGCTGACGGTCATCGCTCCGTTAGAGTTGATCGTGACCGTGCAGGTAGCGGTGATAGTGCCGTTGAAGAGGACGTTTCCGGTGGCTGCCGATGCAGTCTGGCCGGTGCAGACGGCCAGCAGGCTCGCGGCCATTGCGACGCGAAAGAACTTCATAGGACCCCTCTTTCGAGCCGGAAAATGCGGCTCAATACAGAGGTATCATCCGCTTATCGTGGTTAATTTAGCGTTAAACAAGATAACGACTGCAAACAATTCAAACTACAACCGGCGAAACCTGGGGGTTGTCTCCGGTTGCATTTCCCGATATTTCGGATGTATTGTTTCGATTATACTTACCTATATTCAGATCCACGGTTTTTCGCAATGGCGCGCGGAAAAAACGAAGTTTCAGGACGCGATTTGTCCCGCCTCCCAGCCGAGGATGGCGCGCTTGCGCGTCAGTCCCCAGTGGTAGCCGGTGAGGGCGCCGGACTTGCCGAGCGCACGATGGCAAGGAACCACGAAGGACATCGGATTGGCGCCCACCGCCGCACCGACGGCCCGGCTGGCGCTCGGCGCGCCGATGCTTGCCGCAATCGAGGAATAGGTGCAGGCCCTGCCCATCGGAATGCGCAGCAGCGCCTCCCAGACGCGCAGCTGAAAATCGGTACCGATCATCACCACGCGCAGCGGCTGGTCCGCACGCCATTTGGTCGGATCGAAGACGCGCGCGGCATAGGGCTGGGTGGCCGACATGTCCTCGACGTAAGCTGCGTTCGGCCAGCGGCCGGACATGTCTGCGAAGGCGGCCCGCTCGCCGCCGGCGTCGCAGAAGGCCAGGCCGGCCAGCCCGCGATCGGTGACCATGATCAACGCGATGCCGAAGGGCGAGATATGATAGCCGTAGCGGATGGTCAGGCCGGCGCCGCGGGTCTTGTAGTCGCCGGGCGACATCGCTTCGTGCGTGACGAAGAGGTCGTGCAGCCGGCCAGGGCCCGACATGCCGAGCTCGAACGAGGTTTCGAGCAGCGGCATGCCGGAATCAAGCAGCCTGCGCGCATGGTCGAGCGTCACCGCCTGCAGAAAGGCCTTGGGCGACAGGCCGGCCCAGCGCGTGAACAGTTTCTGCAGGCCCGTCGGCGTCTCGCCGACCGCCTCGGCCAGGACCTCCAGCGAGGGCTGGTCGCGATAGTCGAGGCTGATCCTCTCGATGGCGCGGCGCACGATTTCGTAGTCGCTGCCCACGGGCGTGATGTCGTTCTGCAGGATCGCTGACGGTTCCATCCGGGTATTCATGGTCATCTGGGCGTTCATGGCAATATCTCCCATGGCTATCTGCTCGGCCGCGAATATCGGTCTTCCCGCGCATTGCCACCACCCGAAACTTGCCTTCCTCCGGCCCCTACCCAGATCGAGCAGGCTTCGAGCCGAAGGGCGATGACGGCCGGCGAAAAGATAGATTTTACCGGGGTAAGGCAGACCTTGCTGATGACGCTCTACGGCAAGGGCGCCGAGCGCCGTGCTAGTTCAACGCGCCCTGGCGGTCGCCAGTGCGCGCGAAAAGGCAGCAGCAAAGCTTTCGCGGGAATCGGGATCCAGGAAAGACCCGATCGAAACGCTTTCGCCTTGCGCCTCGACGGCCATTTTGATGATGCCGATCTCGGCATGGCGGGCGATCGAAAAGCGGGTCCAGAACGGGTTGAAGCGATGATCCTCGAAGCGGCCCGACGGCGCCGTTTTGCGGATGTCAAGCCTGGTGCGCGAGACCGATATTTCCTCACGGGCGCGGGCCGCCCGGTAGTTGGCGCGAAAGGCGATGTAGACGGCGACCACGTCCAGCCCCAAGAAGCCGAAGACCGGCCATGCGCCATGAGCCAGGAAGATCGCGCCGGTGACCGCCCAGCCGAACACCAGGGCGCCCATCAGTATCAGAAAGCCGGTCCGACCGAGGGAGCGATGCGGCGTCAGCAGGGCTTGGAAGAATGGCTTGTCGGCTTCGAACGAGGCGTTTGTGTCGCTCATACGGAAATATTATAGGAAGGGAATGGCGCCGCCCAAGTCCAAAAAATCCTTCCCCGTCAAAAAGCCGTCGGCCTCAGCCTCAGGCGGCAGTGCAAAAGCAAAGACGCCCTCCCGGAAGGGCGGGCTGCGCTCGCTTTACACGCCCGCCGAGGTGCATGAGATTTTTCGGCGTTTTTCCGTGCAGCGGCCCGAGCCGAAGGGTGAGCTCGACTATGTCAATCCCTTCACCCTTCTGATCGCGGTGGTGCTGTCGGCGCAGGCGACCGATGCCGGCGTCAACAAGGCAACGAAGCCGCTGTTTTCGCTCGCCGATACACCGCACAAGATGCTGGCGCTCGGTGAGGCCAAAGTCGGCGACTACATCCGCACCATAGGCCTGTGGCGCAACAAGGCCAAGAACGTGGTCGCGCTCTCGAAGGCACTGATCGACGACTATGCCGGCAAGGTGCCCGAAGATCGGGACGAGCTGGTCAAGCTGCCGGGCGTGGGACGCAAGACCGCCAATGTCGTGCTCAACGTCGCCTTCGGCCAGCACACGATGGCGGTCGACACGCATATCTTTCGCATCGGCAATCGTATTGGATTGGCGCCCGGCAAAACGCCGGAACAGGTTGAGCAGGGGCTGATAAAAGTCATCCCCGCCGAATACATGCGGCACGCCCATCACTGGCTGATCCTGCATGGCCGCTATGTCTGCAAGGCGCGCAAGCCCGACTGCCCGGTCTGTGTCATCGCCGATATCTGCAAGTCCAAGGAAAAGACCACCGACCTGCCGGCGCCGCTGATCGAGCTCGCGCCGCTCGACGAAACTGAGGACCGAGCGATTGGTGTCAGCTAGCCGGATAGTGCCAGCCGACGGCGCCTGCGGCCAAAACGCCGATTTGAAAAATCGCAACGGGCTTCAACGACTTAATTTTCCTCCACAAACACCTCTTCGCGCTTCTTCTTGACCGCGGGCAGGAAGACGATGACGAGCACGGCGAGCGCGATGAAGAGCAAGCTGGCGCTGATCGGTCTCGTCACGAAGGTGCTCGGGTCGCCGCGCGACAGAATCATGGCGCGACGCAAGTTTTCCTCAAGCAACGGGCCGAGCACGAAGCCGAGCAGCAGTGGCGCGGGTTCGCAGCGCAGCTTGGTCAGGAGGTAGCCGAGCAAGCCAAAGAAGGCGACGGCGTAGAGGTCGTAAACATTGGTGTTGACGCTGTAGACGCCGATCGAGCAGAACGCCATGATGATCGGAAACAGCACGTAATATGGGATCGTAAGGAGCTTCACCCAAAGCCCTATCAGCGGCAGGTTGAGGACGATCAGCATCAGGTTGCCGATCCACATTGAGGCGATGATGCCCCAAAACAGCTCCGGCTGTTCGGTCGCGACATTAGGGCCGGGCACGATGCCCTGGATGATCATCGCGCCGATCATCAGCGCCATTACCGGATTGGCCGGAATGCCAAGCGTCAGCATGGGGATGAAGGAGGTCTGCGCGCCGGCATTGTTGGCCGATTCCGGCCCGGCGACCCCTTCGATGGCGCCCTTGCCGAACTCCCCCGGGTTTTTCGATACGCGCTTTTCGACCGTGTAGGAGGCAAAGGCTGCAAGGATCGCGCCGCCTCCCGGCAAGATGCCGAGCGCCGAACCAATAATCGTTCCGCGCACGATGGGCGCGGCCATGCGCCGAAAATCCTCGCGGGTCGGCATGAGGCCGGAGACTCTTCGGATCAGCACGGAGCGCTCATGCTCGTTCTCGAGGTTGCGCAGGATCTCGGCGACGCCGAAGACGCCGACCGCTACCGCGACGAAATTCAGCCCGTCGGCATATTGGGTGATGCCGAGCGTGAAGCGCGGCGTGCCGGTATAGATGTCGGTTCCGACAATGCCGAGCAGCAGGCCGAGCACAACCATGGCCAGCGCCTTGACTATCGAGCCGTGGGCGAGCGCGACGGACGAGACGAGGCCGACGACCATCAGCGAAAAATACTCGGCCGCGCCGAATTCCAGCGCCATCGCCGTCAGCGGCGGAGCAAAGATGGCGACCAGGAAGGTCGACACCGTGCCGGCAAAGAACGAGCCTATCGCCGCGATCGCGAGTGCCGCCCCGGCGCGGCCGTTCTTGGCCATATGGTAGCCGTCGATTGCGGTGACGGCTGACGAGGATTCGCCGGGCATATTGATGAGAATGGCGGTGGTGGAGCCGCCATATTGCGCGCCGTAATAGATGCCGGCGAGCATGATGAGAGAGGAAACCGGGTCGCCTATCTGGAACGTAATCGGCAAGAGCATGGCGATGGTTGCGGTGGCGCCGATGCCGGGCAGGACGCCGATCAGCGTGCCGAGAAGGACGCCGATCAGACAGAAACCGAGATTTGTCAGCGATGTCGCCGTCGAAAAGCCGAGCACCAAGTTGGCGAGGAGCTCCATGGTCATCTCCTCACAGTGGCAGCCACGGGCCAAAGCGTCGGAACGGCAGGCCGAGTGCGTAGCTGAAGACGAGTGAGGCAAACAGCGTCAGGCCGGCCGACAACACGAGCGCGGTCAGCGGTTTCATGCGGCGGCTGGCAAAGGATGCGATCAGCGCCGTCAGGAAGATCGACGGGATGAAGCCGAGGCCGCGCACCGTCAGGCCGAAGAAGATCGGAGCGGGGAGGATGAGCAGCATGCCGCGCCACGCAATGTGGCCGATCGCCTCGCTCTCGAAGCGCACTGCCTGGACGAGAATGATAACGCCAAGCAGGAGCAGCACGATCGCCAGGACCAGCGGGAAATAGCCCGGTCCCATGCGGAAGGCGGTGCCGATTTCGAGGCCGAGCGACTGCAGCGCGAAAAATGCGCCGAAGGCGATGAACAGCGCGGCGCATATGCCGTTGGTCGTGTCGATTGCGAAAGGCTTCATCACGTTCCTCTCAGGTGCGCACCCCGGGCGCGCCGTTACAACGCAAAACGGGGCCGAAGCAAAAACGGGGCGCCGATCGCGCCCCGTCCAAAACCTCAGTCGGCGTACTGGCCGGCGGCTTCGATGATCGGCTTCCAGCGCCCGATCTCGCTTTCAAGCTTGGCCTTCAGCGCCGCCGGTGTCGCGTCGGCTTCGGGCGACGGCTTGGTGCCGAGTTCGGCGAAGCGGGCGGCGACGTTCTGATCCTTCAACGCGACCTGCAGCGATTTCGACAGGCGTCCGGTGATCTCGGCCGGCGTACCCTTTGGTGCGTAGAGGCCGTGCCAGATGCTGACCTGCACCTCGGGAAGGCCGCCTTCCGTCGTCGTCGGGACGTCCGGCAGCACATCGAGGCGTTCCGGCGAGGTGACGGCATAGGCCTTGATCGTGCCGCCCTGGATCTGCTTGGTGGTGTTGGTCGTCTGGTCGCACATCATGTCGACCTGGCCGCCCAGAAGATCGGTCATGGCCGGGCCGGTGCCCTTGTAGGGCACGGTGACCAGCGGCGTACCGATGGCGCTCATGAACAGCATGCCGCACAAATGCGAGGCCGCACCGATCCCGGCATTGGCGACGGTGACAGTATCCTTGTTGGCCTTGGCGTACTCGACCAGTCCCTTCAGATCGGTCGGCTCAAGGTCCTTGCGGCCGACGACGGTCATTGGCACCTCGGTGACGAGGCCGACATATTCGAAGGCGTTGAGCGTGTCGTATGCGAGCTTTCTGTACAGCGTCGCACTGGTCGCCATGCCGATGTGGTGGAGGAGCAGCGTATAACCGTCCGGGTCAGCCTTCGCGACGCGGCCCGCGCCCAGCGTGCCGCCGGCACCGCCGACATTCTCGACGATGACCTGCTGGCCGAGATCCTTCGACATGGCTTCGGCGATGAGGCGTGTGACCGTGTCGGTCGGGCCGCCGGCCGCAAACGGCACCACCACGGTGATGGTGCGTTCCGGATAGGTCTGCGCGCCCGCGGCGAACGGATAAAGCGTGACGGCCGCTGCGGCAGCTAGAGCGGCAACAAATTTTCTCATTGTGACTTCCTCCCAGAGTATGAATCTTCAGCCACCGCGCGAAATTCCTCTCGGCGACGGCTGTGATGTAATAGCAACTAGTGCAGGCTGGCAGATTGCAATCGGACTCAAACGGCCAAACTGCGATTATCTACAACCATCCACAAGATGGATGGAAAAGATCTGGGTCGAATGATGGATCGCGGGATGTCGTCATCTGACGACGGTACGTTGGCGCATGCCGGTTGCTGCCCGATCCCTGCTCTTCCTCGGTTCTATTCTAATAACCGTAGCCGCGCGCCATCGCCGCCGCAAAGATCGGGATGAGCAGGAAGATGAAGCCCTCGGCGCGGACATAGTTCTTCACCGAGGCGAGCTCCGCCGCCGGGACCGAGAATGATGGATTGCCGCTTGCCTTCCTGCTCCAGGAGATGAAGCGCACGGTCGGGATGATCGACAGCAGGCCGACGATGATGAAGGCCATCATCTTTGCCCAGAACACCCAGTTGAAGACGTAGAACTCCCAACCCTTCAGGCCGAAGAACACCCGGCAGATGCCGACGATGACGATCAGCGCGGCGATGATGCCGTAGTGGCGGTCGATGCCGACAAGGCGCTTGAGCGTCGTCGCCCCCAACTCGCCGCGCACCAGCACGAACTCGGCGCCAATGATGCCGGCCAGCGAGAACACAAGAAGATGATGGACGATCGCCAGCAGAAGGTCGGTGGTGTCCATTATCTTTCCTCGTATTCAGACGGCGCCGCGATATCGCTGAATCAGCTTCGTCCGAAGACTAACATCGCCTGTCGAGAATCCCACACGCCGAAATGTCAGCCGGTCAATGACTGCGCTCATCTACTTGCGTCGCTGGAGGATGCTCCGGGCGATCCTGGCCCTTGTTCGAACGTGCAGGTTTGCTAAGCGCTGCCGCTCAAAGGAGAGGACGCGATGAGCATTGCAGGGGAAGCCGGGGTGCCGATCCTCGAGACCGCGCGGACGGTCCTGCGGCCGCATCGGCTCGACGATTTCGAGACCTATGTCGCGATGTGGGCGGACCCGGGGGTCACCCGCTTCATCGGCGGCAAGCCGCGCACCCGCGAGGAAAGCTGGATGCGCTTCCTGCGCCATGCCGGGCTGTGGTCGCTGCTTGGCTATGGGTTCTGGGCGATCGAGGACAAGGCGACTGGCCGCTTCCTCGGCGAGGCCGGCTTCCATGATCTGAAGCGCGAGATCGAGCCCTCGATCGAAGGCGTGCCGGAAGCCGGCTGGGCTTTAGCCTCGGGTGCGCACGGCCAGGGGCTTGCAAGCGAAGTCGTCGGGCGCATCGTTGCGTGGGGTGACGAGGCGTTCGGGCGAGCCAGGACCGTCTGCATCATCGATCCCGAAAATGGCGCCTCGCTCAAGGTCGCAGCTAAGAACGGCTATCGCGAGATGCTGCGGACCACCTATCACGACAAGCCGACGATCCTGCTGGAGCGGTGGGCCGGAGGGGCAACAGCCTAGAGGGCAAATGCCGGGTTGGTCCGCCCCGGTGCTGGCGCGCTTCTCGGATCAGCGTTTGGCCTTGGACCTGTTCAGGGCCACCGCTGCTCGCACGAGAGTCTTGAACGCTTCCTGGTCGATCTCCTCGCCTTCGCGAAAATCGATGGCGCGCCTTGTGTTGCCTTCGAGGCTGGAGTTGAAGAGACGTGAGGGATCCGGCAGCGCCGCGCCCTTGGCGAAGGTCAGCTTGACGACGGCCTTGTAGGTCTCGCCGGTGCAGATCATTCCGACGTCCTCCCAGACCGGCACGCCGCGCCACTTCCATTCCTCGGTGACGTCCGGATCGGCATCCCTAATCAGGGCGCGCAGTCGGCCGAGCATCTCGCCCCGCCAATCGCCCAATTCCGCGATACGGCCATCAATCAGCTCGGAAGGAGACTTGCTTTCCTGCACGCCGATTTTCTCCATATGTGTCCTCCTTCAACACCCGCTAGACGGTTCGCCATGATGCCTCGTCGGGCGGACCGTGAGTGACCGATAATGCGCTTACATTCGTTCGCCAGGCAATTGACTCGCCTGTTTCACCCAGGAGACGAATTGCGCTTCGTCGAGCTGGTCGTCCTCATGGATGTGAAAATAGCGCGTGTCCTTGCTCTTGGATTCGCCGGGCGGCACCGGCTTCAGCGACATGCCGCGAAAGAAGGCCACTTTGACGTATCTGGTGAAACAATGAATGCCGAGAAACCAGCCTTCGCCGTCCGTGCCGTAAAACGGCGAGTTCCATTTGACGGCCTTCTGCACGTCGGGGACGGCCTGCATGATGAGTTGGTCGAGCCGGCGGCCTAGCTCGCTCTTCCAACCCGGCATCGCCGCGATATAGGCCTGCACGGGAGCGTCACCATACCCCTTGGCGATCTGCGGGTTGCCGCCCGAAAGCAGGACGGGTTTTTCCCCCGACGGCCTGGCTGCAACCTTTGCCGATTTCGCTTTTGCCATCAGGCCGGTCCGGCGCGCTCGCGCGCCGGCCCACCGCGCCACCTTGCGGCATAGGGCAGCACGAACATGTAGAGGCCGCTGAACAACAGCAGGAAAAGCGGCAGGAGCGGCGAATAGACCACCCAGGCCGGCGGCTCGCCCAACGCCATGGCGATGAAGTTGGCGATGACGGTGATGGTAAAGATGATCGACAGCCAGCGATGCAACTGCCTGATCCACTTGCTCCAGTCCAATGCTTCCTCCTCTGAAAGAACCAATGAACGCTGGGCTTACCAGCACGCCAGCTGCGTGATCTGAATGAGATTGCCGCAGACCCTCAATCGATCCGCGAAAGCACCTGCTCCAAGGCCGCAAAGAACTTCGGCCAGCCAACGGTCGCACCTCGGAAATACGGCTCCTGGTCAGTCCGGAAGCCTGTCTGCTCCATGCGCAGGCGAGTGCCGGCGCTGGTCGGGGTGAGCGTCCATGTGACGACGCTCTCTAGATCCTTGGTGTCCCATGTGTAGCAAAGCGTTTTGTTTGGCTCGACTGTCCGGACCTGGCACTCGACACCGCCCCAGTCCGCGCTCAGTTCGAAACGGTGGTCTACGACCGGCTTGAAGTTGTTCTTCATCAGCCACTCCTCGATGAGATGCGGTTGGGTCAGTGCCCGCCAGATCTTTTCCGGCGGATAGGGAATCTCGCGCTCGACGACAACGGAGCGCGTTCCGGCCGGCATATCGTTCATTGATCCATCCTCTGCAGCAGATCCTCGAGATCGTCGAACCGGCTCTCCCAGAACCCGGCCATATAGCGAGTCCAATCCATTAGCGGCGCCAGCGCGCCAAGCTGTGCGCTGTAATGGGTCTGGCGACCCTCGTGGCGGTCGCGCACCAGTCCGGCTTGCTTGAGCAGGCCGAGATGTTTCGACACCGCCGGCTGCGAGACACCCGCCTCAGCCGTCAGTGCGCCGACCGTCTGCTCGCCTTGCCGGCACAGACGCTCGAAGATGGCGCGCCTTGTCGGATCGGCAAGCGTCCGGAAGAGCATATCGTGTGCGTTCGTCATCGGGATCGATAACTCAATGGCTATTGATTGACGTATAACCAGTGAGATATGTGTGAGTCAAGCAGAGCCTAGAGGGCGGAAGCTTAGGGCGGAGTCGGTCACGATATCTTGCGGGCCCGTCCCCGACATCCGCTTCCGCGTCAGCGCTTCCAGAAATCGCGGTGTGGTGCGAGCAGCTCGTCCGCGACTTCGGGGAAGGGGCCAAACACCTCGATCTTTTTCTGGCCGGAGTCGAGCACGGCGCGCGAAGAAAGGCTCATCGTCGGATTCGCCGCGTGATCGCCGGTGAGCGCGAGAAGCTTGGTCTCCTCGAAGCCGTAAACCAGCCGGCCGATATTGGCCCAGTAGAGCGTTCCGGTGCACATCGCGCAGGGCTCGCCGGTTGAGACGAGCGTGCAGGTCCAGAGAAACTCCGGCGAATAGGCAGCCGCCGCGCGTCGCGCAAGTTCGGTTTCGGCATGATGGACGGTGTCGATATTGCCTTGGCGCATGAGGATCGCGTCGTCGGGGCCGACCAGCACCGCTCCGAAAGGATGATGACCGTGCGCCGCCGCCTCGCGCGCCGCGGCGTCGGCGGATCGGAGGTGGGCGAGCATCTGATCGCGGGTCATGGCAAAAACCCTATCGCGCCGCCATCCACCCGATGGGCGGCCCTTTGAGCCGAGATTGGTGCCAAGGGACGCGATTGGCAAGTGCTAACCGTCGCTTGAGCGTCCACCTGCCCGAAGCTCGGCGACATTGGCCTGCTGCGTGCCGGAAACTCCGATTTGATGCTCGCCAAAACTCCGATCCGTTGTGGGTTTCGGCGGCGTGTCGAGACTTGCCGCATCCAGCATGGATGCATCTTCGCCAAAAGCGCGGGTGGCGCGGGCGGCAGCTTCGAGCAGCGGCCGCTTCATGCGGGTGAGGAAGGCCGCGTCGACCCGCGTGTTCGGACCGGCGAGCGTGAGCACGCCGAGCAGTGTCCGTCCCGGCCCGAAGACAGGGGCAGAGATGCCGGCAGTCTGCGGATCGCGGTCACCGATTGAAATGTAGCTATAGGTTTTCCGGATCGTCTCGTAAGGCTCGCCCTGCTCTCCCGAGAACGCGGCCAGCACCCGGCCGCCGGAACCAACCAGCAAGGGCAGCACGTCACCTTCCCGTATCGTGTAGCGGATCGGGTGCTTCGACTCGACCCGGTAGAGACAGGTGCGCACGTCGCCCGAGCGGACATAGAAGGCGACGCTTTCCCAGCTTCGCTCGGAGAGATCGCGCATGATCGGCAACAGGATATCCATCGCCACGAGCGAGCGCTGGTAAAGCGCGCCGAGCCTGAAGGTCGCTGGTCCGATGCGATAGCGTCCGTCCTCCAGGCGCTCCAGCAATTGCCCGCGCATCAGCGAGTTGGCCAATCTGAGGATCGTGCTCTTGTAGAGACCGGTTCGGGCCGCGATCTCGGCGAGGCCGAGCGACCGGTCGGCAATGGTGAAGGCGTCGAGGATGGCGATTGCCCTGTCGAGCGCGGCTACGCCGTCGGCCGGAGCCTGGCTTGGAGGGAGGTCTGTCATTGCGGTGACGATTTCATCGTGGTCGCCCATCCGGGAATGACCCTGGACATGCGGATTTAGTCCGATCCTATGCGTTCTGTCCAGCAGAATGGCATTCCCGTTGACAGAACGCGGTAACAAATGCTTGAACTCGAATGCGGGTCTTAATTCAGGCCACGTCTTGGCAGGCACCGGAGGAGGTGTCGTGATTTGGAGGAATCCCATGCTGAACAGACGCAGATTCTTGTCGACCACCGCCGCCGGCTTCGCGGCTTTGCATTTCGGACCCGCCTTTGCGCAGGACGCCCCGCAAATCCAAATTTTCGTGCCGGCGGCCCCCGGCGGCGGCTGGGACCAGACCGCGCGCACGATCGATCAGGTGCTGCGCTCCGAAAAGCTGATCTCCGGCTCGCAGATCACCAATGTCGGCGGCGCCGGCGGCACGGTCGGCCTGCCGCAATTCGTCAACCAGTGGAAGGGCAAGGGCAATGCGCTGATGGTTGCCGGCATGGTCATGGTTGGCGCCATCATCGCCAACAAGGCCGCCAACAATCTCACCGAAGTGACGCCGATCGCGCGCCTCACCGGCGAGTTCGAGGCGCTGGTGGTGCCGGCAGCCTCGCCGTTCAAGACGGCCAATGATTTCGTCGCGGCGCTGAAGGCGGATCCGACGAAGGTTCCGGTGGCCGGCGGTTCGGCCGGCGGTTCCGACCACATCCTGTTCGGCCTGATCGCCAAGACGGCCGGCGTGCCTGCCGCCAACCTGTCCTATGTGCCGTTCGCCGGCGGCGGCGAGGCGCTGTCGGCGCTGCTCGGCAACCAGGTCGCGGCCGGCATTTCCGGCTATGGCGAATTCTCCGAGCAGGTCAAGGCGGGCGCGCTCCGGCTGCTGGCGATCTCGTCGGACAAGCGCCAGGAAGGCATCGACGCGCCGACATTGAAAGAGGCCGGCATCGACGTCGAATTGTTCAACTGGCGCGGCGTCTTTGCACCCCCCGGCGTTTCCGACGAAGACAAGGCGGCGATGATCAAGATGGTCGAGATCATGGCGAAGAGCGAGGCCTGGGCGACCGAGTGCAAGAACCGCAACTGGACGCCGATTCTGCTGACCGGCGACGATTATGCCAAGTTCGTCGCCGAGGACACGACACGCATCGGCGCGATCCTCAAGGATCTCGGCCTCGCCTGATCGCCTCCTGCCTGATCTCGAAGGAGGCTGCATCGCTTCTTCGTAGACAGCGGACATGCGACGGTTCAATGAAAGTGCGGCGAAGCCGGCAGTGGAAGGCCGGCTTCCGGGGAGGAGATCATGAGCACCAGCGACCAGCAGGCGTCACCGCCGCGCCTTGCCATACCCGAATTGCTGATCGGCGTCGGGCTTCTTGCCTGCGCCGGGGCCGTTGCCTGGCAGACCCTGGCGATCCCGGTTTCGCCGCTCTATTCCAAGGTCGGCCCGAAGGTCTTCCCCTACATGACCATGGCCGGCATCGTGATCCTGTCGCTGCTGCTCATCGTTGCCGCCCTGCGTGGCGGCTGGCAGCCGGACGAGGAAAAGGAGACGCCGACCGATTGGAAGGCGATGGGTTTCGTGGTCGCGGGGCTCGTTGCCAATCTCGTGCTGATCCAGCCGCTCGGCTTCACAGCCGCCTCGGTGATCATGTTCGTGCTGGTCTGCTTCGGCTTCGGCAGCCGGCATCCGCTGCGCGATGCGCTGCTCGGCCTGATCTTGGCGCTGGCGGCCTATTTCGGATTCGCCAGAGCGCTCGGCGTCAACATCGGGGCCGGCCTGATCGAGAACCAGCTCAACGCGTTGATCAGCGCCCTCGTCGGCATCGGAAGGGGCTGAGGACGATGGACACCCTCGGTTATCTCGCGCACGGATTTGCGGTCGCCTTCACGCCGACCAATCTCTTGTGGTGCCTGCTCGGCACGACGCTCGGAACCGCGATCGGCGTGCTGCCCGGCCTCGGGCCGGCGCTGACCATCGCGCTGCTTTTGCCGATCACCTACCAGGTGGCGCCGGAAGCTTCCTTCATCCTGTTTGCCGGCATCTATTACGGCGCCATGTATGGCGGCTCGACGACGTCGATCCTGCTCAATACACCGGGCGAAAGCGCCACCATCGTCACCGCGCTCGAGGGCAACCGGATGGCGCGTTCGGGCCGCGGCGGCGCGGCGCTTGCGACTTCCGCGATCGGCTCGTTCGTCGCCGGGACCATCGGCACGCTGGGCGTCGCCTTCCTGGCGCCGATCGTGGTCAAGCTGGCGCTGGCTTTCGGGCCGGCGGAATATTTTTCGCTGATGGTGCTCGCCTTCATCACCGTTTCGGCGGTGCTCGGCTCGTCCTCTGTGCGTGGGCTTACCAGCCTGTTCGTCGGGTTCGTCATCGGCATGATCGGCGTCGACCTGCAGACCGGGCAGCCGCGCTTCACCTTCGGCATGGGCGAGTTGCTCGACGGCGTCGACGTCATCATCGTCGCGGTCGGCCTCTTTGCGGTCGGCGAGACTCTCTACGTGGCCTCGCGCCGCTATGCCGGGAAGGACGAGATCGTGCCGCTGAGGGGCTCGCTCTACATGACTGCTTCCGAATGGGCGCGCTCGTGGAAGCCGTGGCTCAGGGGCGCGGCAATCGGCTTCCCGATCGGCGCCCTGCCCGCCGGCGGGGCCGAGATCCCGACCTTCCTCTCCTATGCCATCGAAAAGAAGCTTTCCAAGCACAAGGAGGAGTTCGGCACGGTCGGCGCCATCGAAGGCGTCGCCGGGCCGGAGGCTGCCAACAACGCGTCGGCTGCCGGCGTGCTGGTGCCGATGCTGACGCTTGGCCTGCCGACCTCGGCAACGGCGGCGATCATGCTGTCGGCCTTCCAGAGCTACGGCATCAATCCCGGACCGCTGCTGTTGACGACGCAGGCCAATCTCGTCTGGGGCCTCATCGCCAGTCTGTTCATCGCCAACGTCATCCTCGTCATCCTCAACCTGCCGCTGATCGGCCTATGGGTACGATTGCTCAAGATCCCGGCGCCGCAGCTCTATGCCGGGATTCTGGTGTTCGCCACCGTCGGCACCTACGGCATCTCGCAGTCGCCGATCGATCTCATCATCCTCTATCTGCTGGGCGCGGCGGGTTTCTTGATGCGCCGCTTCGATTTTCCGACGGCGCCGGTCATCATCGGCATGATCCTCGGGCCGCTCGCCGAGACGCAGTTCCGCCGGGCGATGACGATCGCCAATGGCGACTGGACGGTGTTCTACCGGCACCCGCTCTCGCTGACGCTTTTAACGCTCGCCTTCATCGGTCTGGTCGGCCCGCATATCTGGGCCTGGATCGAACGCCGGCGCACGCGCGGACCAGAGCATGTGCCGGGCGATGCCTGACCGATCTGGAGCATCATGACAGACCTGCTTTCCGGCATCCGCGTCCTCGACCTCACCAATGTGCTGGCAGGTCCTTACTGCGCCTACCAGCTGGCGCTGCTCGGCGCCGACGTCATCAAGGTCGAGGCGCCGCCGGGCGGCGATCTCGCGCGCCAGCTTGGCGCCTCGCCGGAGCTCAACAAAGCCGGCATGGGTGCATCCTTCCTGGCGCAGAACGCCGGCAAACGATCGGTGATGCTCGACCTGAAGCAGGAGGCCGACCGCGAGCGGTTCCTCAACCTGGTCGCCACGGCGGACGCACTGGTCGAGAATTTCCGGCCCGGCGTGATGGATCGGCTCGGCCTCGGCCATGAGAAGCTAAAGAAGGTGCGGCCAAGCCTCGTCTATTGCGCGATATCGGGTTTCGGCCAGACCGGCCCGATGCGCGGCAACCCGGCCTATGATCAGATCATCCAGGGGCTGTCCGGGATCATGAGCATCACCGGCACGCCGGAAACGGCGCCCCTGCGCGTCGGCTATCCGGTCGCCGACACGCTGGGCGGGCTGGTGGGGGCCTTCGCCATCGCTGCGGCGCTGGTGCGGCAGAAGACCAGCGGCGAAGGCGCCTTCCTCGACGTGTCGATGCTCGAATGCACGCTGTCGGCGCTAGGATGGCCGGTGTCGAACTATCTGACGGCGGGCGTCCAGCCTCAAGCCATGGGCAACGAGAACATGACGGCCGCGCCCTCCGGCGCGTTCCGCACCGGCGAGGGCCTGCTCAACATCGCCGCCAACAAGCAGGAGCAGTTCGTCATCCTTTGCGGCTTGATCGGCCGCCCAGAGTTGGCTTCGGATCCGCGCTTCGCCGAGCGCGAGACGCGCAAAGAGAACCGGGCAGCGCTGAAGCCGCTCATCGAAGACGCGCTTGCCGGCGCTCCTGCGGCGGTCTGGGAAGAAAAGCTCAACCGCGCCGGCGTGCCGGCCGGGCGGGTGCTGACGATCCCGCAAGTGCTGCAGGAACGCCAGGTCACCGAGCGCCGCATGACGACGCGCTTCCAGGAGATACCCGGAATGGACAAGCCGCTCACGGTGGTGCGTGGCGGCTTTATGGTCGACGGTGCGGCTCCCGTGCCAGCCGGCCCCCCGCCACGTCTTGGCGCGCATATGGACGACGTGTTCGCCAGCTTGCCGGCGCGCGGCAAAGGGAGGGCGCGGGCATGAGCGCGGACAAAAGGACCGGCCGCGACCGCGGCGAGGAGTGGTGGCGGACCGGCATCATCGAGATGCAGCCCGGCGTGATCCGGCTGCGCGGCTACCAGATCCAGGATCTGATCGGCCGGGTCAGCTTTCCGGCGATGATCTGGCTGATGCTGCGCGGCGAATTGCCGGGCGACGATCAGGCGGCGCTGCTCGGCATCGCGCTCGGGGCCGCCGTCGACCACGGCCCGCAGGCGCCGTCGATCGCGATCGCGCGCATGGCGGCGACCTGCGGCGTCGGCATCAACAACGCCATGGCCTCCGCCATCAATGTGCTGGGGGACGTGCATGGCGGGGCCGGCGAGCAGGCGCTTTCCTTCTATGGCAACATCGCCGCCGCAATGGATGGTGGCGCGAGCCTCGCCGAAGCGGTGAGTGCGCGGCTCGACCGGTTCTTCGCCGAGGAAAAGGGCTACGTGCCCGGCCTCGGGCATCGCTTCCACCCGATCGATCCGCGGGCGCCGCGCCTCATCGAACTGACGCGCGACTTCGCCGGTCGCGGCGTCGTCAGCGGGCGCTTTGCCGACATTGCCGAGGCGATCGAGGCGGAGGTGGCGACACGCAAGGGCAAGACGATCCCGCTCAACATCGATGGCGCCACGGCCGTCATCTATGGCGAGCTAGGCTTCCCGCCGCCACTGACGCGCGGCCTCTTCGTGCTGTCGCGCTCGGTAGGCATACTGGCGCATGCCTGGGAGCAATCACAGGAGAGCGACCGCAACAAGGGACCTCTGCCCAAAGAATGGCTGTGGGCTTATAGCGGCACCCCGGCACGGCCGTTTCCTGGCGACTCCGATTAGAGCGTTTCACCGTTCCACGGAAACGGCGAACCAATCTATCTCTTTGTTTTGACGGAATTCCTGACGGATGCCGTGTCACACTTTCGTGGAATTGCGCCAGGCCATCGTCTTACGCCGGATCGGTCGCCAAGGCCGTCAAATCCCTCAGCAGCGTGGAAAGCTCGGGCTCGTCGATCAGCAGGGCCGCATCGGCCGCCGGCAGCCAAGCCCGCTGACGGTTCACGGCCTCCCGCCAGTTGGCCATCTCCTCGCTGACTTCGAGCAGGTAGACGACCACGTCGACACGGACGAAACGGCTGGCCATGCGCTTCCAATAGGAGTAGCCGCCGGCAGGCTGCTTCAGCGCCTTGCCCAGCACGCCCGCCTCTTCCTGGGCCTCGATCGCGGCCGCCTTGCGCCCGCTCTTGCCCTTCATCGGCCAGCCCTTGGGCACAATGAAACGTTTGGTCGTGCGCGAGGTGACCAGCAAGACTTCAAGCTGGCCGTCGCCGCGTAGGCGAAAGGGGATGGCCGCCACCTGGCGGATCCGCTCTCCCTTCTTTGCCCTGCGTACTGCTTTCTTCTTGGCTGCTGCCATCCCAAAATCCGATCAAAGCGGCATTCCTGCCGTACGCTATCCACACGGCAAAACCTCGCTCCTGCAAATCCCAAAACCGCCGCCCATGCAAGCCGGACGCCGCCGACAGTAAGTCGGCTAAGTAAACCGAAAAAAGAAAAATGTCAGCGGCAGACGCGCGAAATCGTGGTGCCGATCACCTGAGACTGGCAATTCTGCTTGACGATCGGCACTTCAGGGCGAGCCTTCGGAACGATCTGCCGGTCCTGCTCGCGGTAAAGCTGCTGCTGTTGCTGGAACTGTCGTCGCTGCAGCTGGTTCCGGAGCGCCTGCAGCTCGTTATGTTGGATCAGGGCGTTGCGGTCTGTGGGGATGACGACCTGCGCGGAGGCATATGAAGCCGCGCCCAAAAGGGCGGCAGTCGACAAAGCCGCGGCAATCAAAGCCGCCGATAGCCGAGGATGCGACATCGCTTCCTTCCCGCACGAAAAACAGAAACTTTGCCGTAATATAGGGTGTTTGTGCGGATCTACCATGGTTCAAGCGACCGATCTCGCCGCACAGCCTCAATCGGTTGGATGATGCCCGCCGGTTCCTTCAATCGACCTCGCGCAAACGGTAGCCGACGCCGGTCTCGGTGATGATGTAGCGCGGCTGGTCCGGTGTCTTCTCGATCTTCTGCCTCAATTGGCGGACATAGACCCTGAGATATTGCACGTCCGTCGACTCGTTCCAGATCTGCTTCAGCAGGAACTGATGGGTCAGAACCTTGCCGGCATACTGCACGAGCATGCGCAGGATATCGTATTCCTTCGGCGACAGTTTTACTTCCCTGCCCTCTACCTTGACGATGCGCTTCACCAGGTCGACCGAAAGGTCGCCGGCCTGGAACACCGGCTTCTCGCCCTGCTGCTGGAATTTGTGGCGCAGCGCCACGCGGATGCGGGCGACGAGCTCGTTCATGCCGAAGGGTTTCGTCACATAGTCGTCCGCGCCGATCTCGAGCGCCTGGACGATGCCGGCCTCGTCGGTGCGGCTCGACAGGATGACGACCGGAATGTCGAGGCCGTCGTCACGCCATTTGCCGAGCAGTTCGAGGCCCGTCATCCCCGGGAGGCCGAGATCGAGCAGGATCAGGTCGGGCCGCTGCGCCTGCATGAGATCGATCGCTGCCTTGGCGTTCGGTGCCTCCGATACGGCATAGCCCTGGCTGCCGAGACCGACCCGAAGCAGCCTGCGGATCGGCGGCTCGTCGTCGACGACCAGGATGCTGACGTTCTGACCGGTCATGCGGCGTCATCCGTTTTGGCGACGGCAAGGTCCGGAATTTCCTGCGGCACCGGCATGCGGATGGTGAAGATCGCGCCGGGCCGGTCGGTGCGGTTCGTCGCCGAGATCGTGCCGCCCATGGCCTCGACGAAGCCGCGACTGATCGACAGGCCGAGACCGGTGCCGGCGCGGACCTGGTCGCGCTTGCGCACCCGGTAGAAGGTGTCGAAGATCCGTTCGAGGTCGTTTGGCGGGATGCCTGGTCCCTCGTCCATGACCTGCAGGATCACGGAGCCGTTGTCGACCCAGCCTTGCAGGCGGATGGTCGAGCCGGACGCGGAATATTTGGCGGCATTGTCTAGGAGGTTGAACAGCGCCTGCTCGAACAGCACCGCGTCGAGGCGCAGCATCGGCAAGTCCGGCGGAAGGTCGGTGTCGATGCGGTGCTCGCCGGTGATCTTGCGAGCGCGATCGAGCGCCGAGCCGACGATATCGCCGACATAATGGAGGGCGTAGTTCGGCTCCATGGCGCCGGACTCGATCTTGGTCATGTCGAGCAGATTGGCGATGAAGCGGTTGAGCCGCTCCGATTCGTCGACCACCGTCGACAGGAGTTCCGCGCGGTCTTCTTCGGGAAGGGCGGCCGCGTATTCCCGCAGCGTGCCGGCGGCACCCATGATGGCGGCCAGCGGCGTCTTCAGGTCATGCGAGATCGAGGTAAGCAGCGCCGTGCGCAGCCGGTCCGCTTCCGCCGCCAGCCTGGCGCGGTCGACATCGGCGACAAGCTGGATGCGTTCGATGGCGACCGCCGCCTGATCGGCAAGCGCGTCGAGAAGGCGCTGCTGCTCGGGGGTCAGCAAAGGGCCCTGCTTGTCGTTGTCGAGGCCGACGACGCCGACCGCTGTCCGGCCTGTTCGCAAGGGCAGATAGAGGCGCTTCGCGCCGGGCAGCGTATCGGCGCCGCGGCCGGCGGGGCGGTCATGTTCCCAGGCCCACCGGGCCGCCGCGATGTCGGCCTCGGCGAGCGTATCGTCCGGCGGATAGCCGGCCTTGACGGTGATCGTTCCATTCTCGGGCAGAAGCAGCACCACGCGCACTTTCAGCATCGAGGCGATCTGGAAGGCGGTGGCCCACAGCACGTCGTCAAGCGTGCCGGCGCCGGCGAGCTTCTTGGAGAACGAGTAGATGTCCTGCGTGGCTCGCGCGCGTGAGCGGGCGGCGACCGCCTGGCGCTGGACGCGCGCCGTCAGATTGCTGGCGATGACTGCGACAACGAGAAAGACCGCGAAGGCAACGATGCTCTCCGGATCCCTGATCGTGAACGTATAGCGCGGCTCGAGGAAGAAATAGTTGAAGGCAAGCGCGCTCAGGAAACAAGCGTAGAGCGCCGGCCAGAGTCCGAACGTCACCGCCGAAGTCAGCACCGCCAGCAGCAGGACGCTGGCCAGATTGCGGACATCGAGGAACTGATCGAGAATCGAGCTGACGGCCACCGCGCCGGCGACATAGGCCGTCGAGAACAGATAGGGCCAGATCTGGAAGGGCTTCCGCTCGGACGCGGCCTTCACCCGTGCCGACGGCATGTCGGCATCGCGCTCCTTGCCCGAAATGACATGGACGCTGATGTCGCCGGCATTGCGGATCAGGTCATAGGTGAGCGAGCCCTCGATCAGTTCCCGCCAGCGCGAGCGGGTCGGCCTGCCGATGACGATATGGGTGAAGTTGTTCGCCGTCGCATGGCGCACGATGTCCTGGGCGACGTTCTGGCCCGGGATGGTCGCCACCTCGGCGCCGAGCTGTTCGGCAAGGCGCAGGTTTGTCGCCAGCCGGTCCTTGTCCTCTTCGGACATGCCGGCCAGGCGAGGCGTGTCGACATGCAGTGCCGTCCATGGCGCCCGCAGGCGATCGGCGAGCCGGCGTGCGTAGCGGATACGAGCGCCCCCGTCCGGACGCGAGTCGACGCAGACAAGGACCCGCTCGCCGGCCGCCCACGGTCCCGGAATGGCGTGGGACTGCATATGGCTGAGGAGCTGTTCATCGACGCGCTGCGCGGTGCGTCGCAGCGCCAACTCGCGAAGCGCCGTCAGATTGCCAGGCGAAAAATAGTTCTCGATCGCGCGCTGAGCGGTTTGCGGGAAATAGACCTTGCCTTCATGCAGCCGCTTGATCAGGTCGTCCGGGGTGAGGTCGATGACCTCGATGTCGTCGGCCTCGTCGATGATGGAATCCGGAACGGTTTCGCGCACCCTGACGCGGGTGATCTGCGCCACGACGTCATTCAGGCTTTCGACATGCTGGATGTTGAGCGTGGTGTAGACGTCGATGCCCTGCGACAGGAATTCCTGAACATCGAGATAGCGCTTGGGATGACGGCTGCCGGGCGCGTTGGTGTGCGCGAGTTCGTCGATCAGAACCAGCTCCGGCCGCCGTTTCAGGATGGCGTCGATGTCCATCTCGTCGAGGACGCGGCCCCTGTATTCGACCTCGCGGCGCGGGATCACCTCATAGCCTTCGACCAGCGCCTGGGTTTCCTTGCGGCCATGCGTTTCAACGACGCCGATCGCGACGTCGATGCCGTCGGCGCGCCGGGCGCGGCCTGCCAACAGCATCTCGTAGGTCTTGCCGACGCCGGGCGCCGCGCCAAGGAAGATGCGCAGACGGCCGCGGCCCTCCCGCTCCGCGTGCTCGAGCAGCGCGTCGGGAGAAGGTCTGTTCTCGAAGTTGGTCCTGTCGTCCGGCATCAAGTCCGATCATGGATTGCACCGGGGATCGTGTCGATCCCCGCTGCGGGTGCTGATTATTTGAGATCGTCGAGCCCCATGTTGAGGGCCAGCACATTGACCACCGGCTCACCCATGAAGCCCAGCTCGCGATCCTCGACATGGCCGTCGACAAGCGATTTCACCTTGGCTTCATCGATGCCCCTGGCCTTGGCAATCCGCGGCACCTGGAAATAGGCCGCCTCCGGGCTGATCTCGGGATCGAGGCCGCTGCCAGACGTGGTGACGAGATCCATCGGAACCGGTGCGTTCGGGTTCTCGGCCTTCAGCCTGTCGGCGTCGGCCTTGATGCGTTCGATCAGCTTCGCATTGGTCGGCCCGAGATTCGAGCCGCCGGAGGAGGCGGCGTTGTAGCCGTCGCCGGCTGCCGAGGGCCGCCCGTGGAAATAGCGGTCGCTGGCGAAGGCCTGGCCGATCAGTTCGGAGCCGATAACCTTACCATCCTTTTCGATCAGGCTGCCATTGGCCTGCCTGGGAAACAGCGCCTGCGCGATGCCGGTCATGCCGATCGGATAGATAAGGCCGGTCAGCACCGTGAAGAACACGATCATGACGATCGCGGGTCTGAGTTGCTTGAACATCGGAATGGGTCCCTATGCCAGGCCAAGAGCCGTGACGATCAGGTCGATCGCCTTGATGCCGGCGAACGGCACGATGATGCCGCCAAGGCCGTAGACGAGAAGATTGCGGGTGAGCAGCGCGCCGGCGCCGATGGCGCGGTATTTCACCCCCTTCAGCGACAGCGGGATCAGCGCGACGATGATCAGCGCGTTGAAGATGATCGCCGACAGAATGGCGCTCTGCGGCGTCGCCAGATGCATAATGTTGAGCGCCTGCAGCGGGCCCGCCGACTGGCCGGGCGCGACGTAGAACACGGCGAACATGGCCGGGATGATGGCGAAATACTTGGCGACGTCGTTGGCGATCGAGAAGGTGGTCAGCGAACCGCGCGTCATCAGCAGCGCCTTGCCGATCTCGACGATCTCGATCAGCTTGGTCGGATCGCTGTCGAGGTCGACCATGTTGCCGGCCTCGCGCGCGGCGACCGTGCCGGTGTTCATGGCGACGCCGACATCGGCCTGGGCGAGCGCCGGCGCATCGTTGGTGCCGTCGCCGCACATCGCGACAAGCTTGCCCTTGGCCTGTTCCTCGCGGATCAGCGACAGCTTGTTTTCAGGCGTCGCCTGGGCGAGGAAGTCGTCGACGCCGGCTTCGGCCGCGATGGCCGCTGCGGTCAGCGGATTGTCGCCGGTGATCATCACCGTGCGGATGCCCATCTTGCGAAGCTCGGCGAAACGCTCGCGAATGCCGCCCTTGACGATGTCCTTGAGGTGGACGACGCCGAGCAGGCGCCCGTCGCGCTCGACCGCCAGCGGCGTGCCGCCGGCCTTGGCGATCTCGTCGGCCCTGGCCTGCAGGTCGCGCATGGTGTCGCTTGTCGGACGCGTGCCATGGCTTGCGACCGTTGCTTGATTGACATGGGCTAGCACGGCATCGACCGCGCCTTTGCGCACCGACGAGCCGTCGATGTCGACGCCGCTCATCCGGGTCTGCGCGGTGAAGGGCACGAAAGTGGCATGCAAGGTCGCCATATCGCGGGCGCGGATGCCGTATTTTTCCTTCGCCAGCACCACGATCGAGCGGCCTTCCGGCGTCTCGTCAGCCAGCGAGGCCAATTGAGCAGCATCGGCCAGCTCCTGTTCGGTCACCCCCTTCACCGGATGGAACTCGGTCGCCTGGCGATTGCCGAGCGTAATGGTGCCGGTCTTGTCGAGGAGCAAGGTGTCCACGTCGCCGGCAGCCTCGACGGCGCGGCCGGACATGGCAAGCACGTTGAAACGCACCAGGCGATCCATGCCGGCAATGCCGATGGCCGAAAGCAGCGCGCCGATCGTGGTCGGGATCAGTGTCACGAACAAAGCGACGAGGATCGTCACCGGGATATAGCCGCCGGAATAAGAGGCGAAGCTTGGGATGGTCGCGGTGGCCAGGACGAAGATCAGCGTCATGCCTACAAGCAAGATGTTGAGCGCGATCTCGTTCGGCGTCTTCTGGCGCTCCGCACCTTCGACCAGCGAGATCATGCGGTCGAGGAAGGTCTGGCCGGAGGCGGCGGAAATGCGCACACGAATCCAATCGGACAGCACCTGCGTGCCGCCGGTGACGGCTGAGCGGTCGCCGCCGGATTCGCGGATGACAGGCGCGGATTCGCCGGTGATTGCTGCCTCGTTGACGGAAGCCACCCCTTCGATCACCTCGCCGTCGGAAGGGATGATGTCGCCGGCTTCGACCAGCACGATGTCGCCGACCTTCAGGCTGGTGCCAGGCACCAACTTGAACTTGCCGCGATCCTCGCCGTTGACGAGCAGCTTGGCCTGGGTCTCGGTGCGTGCCTTGCGCAGCGAGTCGGCCTGCGCCTTGCCGCGCCCCTCGGCCACCGCCTCGGCAAAGTTGGCGAACAGCACGGTGAACCACAGCCAGATGATGATCTGCAAGGTGAAGCCGAGATCGCCGCCGCCGGTGATGACATCCTTGACGAACAGGGCGGTGGTGAGTGCTGAGACGATGGCGACGACGAACATCACCGGGTTCTTGATCAGCGTGCGCGGATCGAGCTTGCGGAAAGCGCCGCCAATGGCGGGCATCAGGATGCTGGCATCCAGAATGCTCGCGGATTTGGACTGGCTCATTTCAGGACTCCGGTATCGGTGATGTTGGATGGCGCCGGGTGTTCGGTCTTCGGCAACAGATGCGGAAGGCCGGAGGCCAGCAGCCACAGCACGAACAGCACGGTCGCCATGCCGAGGAAGGTGGAGAGCGTCGGGAAAGGACGAGGCTTCTCGTCCCCTCCGTCATCGGGCGTTCCGTCACCGGATTGGTGACGATCGTGCCGACGTATGTTGTTGAACCGGGGCATGGTCATCTCAGAAAGTCTGTCCGCGGATCATCGCCAGATGCTCGACGATCGGACCGACGGCGAGCGACGGGAAGAAGGTGAGGCCGCCGACGATGACGATCACGCCGACCAGGAGGCCGACGAACAGCATGCCGTCGGTCGGGAAGGTGCCGGCGGAAGCAGGCACGGTCTTCTTTGCGGCCAGCGAGCCGGCGATGGCCAAAGCCGGGATGATGACCAGGAAGCGGCCCATCAGCATGCCGATCGCGATGGTGATGTTGTACCAGGGCGTGTTGCCGGTCAGTCCGCCAAAGGCCGAGCCGTTGTTCGCGGCCGCCGACGTATAGGCATAGAGCACCTCCGAGAAGCCGTGCGGGCCGCCATTGGCCATCGAGGCCACCGCGCTCGGCAGGACCACGGCGATAGCCGTGAAGATCAGCATCGCCAGCGGCAGGCAGAGGATGGCAAGCATCGCCATCTTGACCTCCTTGGCTTCGATTTTCTTGCCGAGGTATTCCGGTGTGCGGCCGACCATCAGGCCGGCAACGAAGACGGCAAGGACGACGAACATCAGGATGCCGTAGAAGCCGGCGCCGACGCCGCCGACGATGACCTCGCCAAGCTGCATGTTGATCAGCGGGATCATGCCGCCAAGCGCGGTGAAAGAATCATGCATGGCATTCACGGCGCCGCACGAAGCGGCCGTGGTGATGACCGCGAACAGCGCCGACAACGCAACTCCGAAGCGCGTCTCCTTGCCTTCCATGTTGCCGCCGTCGATGCCGAGCGCATGTACTAGCGGATTGCCGGCGGCCTCGGCCCAGTAGCAGATGACGACGCCGACGAGGAACAGCACGGCCATCGAGGCAAGGATCGCCCAGCCCTGGCGCTCACTGCCGACCATCCGCCCGAAGACGTTGGTGAGACCGGCTCCCAGCGCGAAGATCGACAGCATCTGGATCAGGTTCGAGATGGCGTCCGGATTCTCAAAAGGATGCGCGGCATTGGCGTTGAAGAAGCCGCCGCCATTGGTGCCAAGCATCTTGATGGCGACCTGAGAGGCGACTGGGCCGAGCGCGATCGTCTGCTTGGCGCCTTCCAGCGTGGTGGCGTCGACAAAGGGTCCAAGCGTCTGCGGGATGCCGAGCCACACATAGACGAGCGTCAGCACGATGCAGGCCGGCAGGAGCACGTAAAGCGTGCAGCGGGTCAGGTCGACCCAGAAACTGCCGATCGACTTGCCCGAGGCGCGGGCAAAGCCGCGGATCAGCGCGATCGCAATGGCAATGCCGGTGGCGGCCGAAACAAAGTTCTGGACGGTGAGGCCGGCCATCTGCACGAGGTAGGACATCGTGCTTTCACCGCCGTAGTTCTGCCAGTTGGTATTGGTGACGAAGCTCGCCGCGGTGTTGAAGGCGAGCTCCGGTTCGACCGCAGCCATCCCGGCGGGATTGTAGGGCAGCGCGCCCTGCAGCCGCTGCAAGGCATAAAGCACGAGGAAACCGGCGAGGTTGAAAAGCAGCATGCCGGTGGCGTAGGCGGCCCAGTGCTGTTCTTCCTTCTCGCTTGTCCCGGCGAGGCGATAGAGGCCGCGCTCGATCGGGACAAGCACGGGCGACAGCAACGTACGATCGCCTTTGAAGACGCGGTGCATGTAGCCGCCGAGCGGCTTCACGAGCAAAAGCAGGATCCCGCAATAGACGAGGATCTGTATCCAGCCGTTGAGTGTCATGAACTGACTTTCCGTATGCCGATCAGAAGCGCTCTGGGCGGATGAGGGCGTAGGTGAGGTAGGCAAGCAAGAACAAGGTCACCGCGCCGCCGAGGACGTAGTCGAAAAGCATTGTAAGACCCTTCGATCAGATTCTGTCGCAGGCTTTGACGTAAGCTAATGACAGGACGAAGAACAAAATCCCCATCCCGAGAACAACGAGGTCCATTGCAGGCATTCCTTGTTTCGGCTTGTTTTGCACCCCGACACGGTCGAGTTCAAAATTGCACAGAACCGCCCGTCACCTTGGCGGCGATGGCGATGAAAGTGTTTTTCGAGGGGAATATGGACCCGACCGCCATAAAGGTTCGAGACGAGGCGGGGAGCAAAGAAATAGGAATCTTATAGGAAATTGACGCCACGGCATGAAGGCGGCGGCAACGTGCTGTTCCAAAGATCCGGAAGCTAGTTGGCCGGCCGTCGGTCCTTGCACGGCATCTCCTCTTCCAACTGCGTGGAGAGCGCTACATAGCGGCCGACTAACTGCATGCCGATGGGCATGCCGCCGGCGGACTGCCCAGCCGCGAAGCGGCCAGATGAGGGGCTGCGCGGCAGGTTGACCCGGAGCTTCAGGTCAGCTCGACGGTCCGCTTCTCCGCGATGCTCTGTTCGGCGGCTAAAACGATGCGCAGGCTGTTGAGGGCGGCATCCATTTGCTCGGTCAGATCGAGGTCCTCACGGATGGCGCGCAGGAAGAAGGCCTGCTCGCGGTCGCAAAGCTCCTGATGGCCGGGCTCGTCCTCCATGCTGACGATCTCGTCGGGCTTCGAGAAGTTCTTGTCGCCATCGACCTGCGCGTAGTGGATCTTCAGCGCGTCGGTCTTGGTGTGGCGGTCGATGTCGGCGGAATCCGATACCTCCTCGGCTTCCTTGGCGCTGCTTGCGGACTGGCCGGCGACGATCGAAACGGCGCCCTTCGGGCCGACCACATCCTTCACGAAATAGGCGGTCTCGCTCATCATCGGGCCCCAGCCGGCTTCATACCAGCCGACCGAGCCATCGTCGAAAGTGACGTGCAGATGGCCATAATTCTGCTTGTCGGCTTCGGCCCAGAGCTTGGCGCCGATGCCGTGCACGCGCACCGGCTTGGCGCCGGTCAGCTGGCACATCACGTCGACATAGTGCACGCCGCAGTCGACGATCGGGATCAGCGAGTCGATCAGGTTCTTGTGCCAGTGCCAGGCGCTGCCGCTGCTCTGCTGGTTGAGGTTGAGGCGCATCACCAGCGGCTTGCCGAGCGTCTTGCCGACCTCGATGAATTTGATCCAGGACGGGTGGACGCGCAGGATGTAGCCCAGAACCAGCTTCCGGTTCTTGGCCCGCGCGGCGGCCACCACCTTCTCGGCGTCGGCGATGTTGGTGGCGAGGGGCTTTTCCATGAACACATGGCAGTTGGCGGCGATCGCCTTCAGCGCGTATTCGGCATGCGTGTTCGGCCAACTGTTGATCGAGACCGCGTCCGGCTTGGTCTCCTTCAGCGCCAGGTCGAAATCCTCATAGAGCGGATAGCCGGCGAGCTCCTTCGGGATCTTCTTGTTGCTCTTGATGGTGCGGCTCATGATGCCGACGATCTCGAAGCCGTCGGAGCGGTGATAGGCGCTCGCATGCGAAGCGCCCATATTGCCCAGACCAACCGCCAGGATTTTTACTTTGTCGGCCATGTCAGCCTCCCCAATGCTCTTTGAACAGTAGCTCGGGCGGCATCAGGCGCCGCCCGATGGTCAATGCGCCCGCCTTACTTGACGGCGGAATCGAACAGGTGCGCCTTGATCTTCTCGACGTCGAGCGCGGCAAAGCCTTCCGACAGTTTCACGCCGTCGGCATCGGCCTTGACCTTCGCCTTGTCGAAGTCGTTGGCGGTCGGGATCAGGTCGTTGGTGCAGACGTCCTCGGCCTTCACCGGCGCGGTGATCTGGCCGATCTTGAGGATCTCGTCGAAAAAACCCTGCCAGCTCGCCATGTCGTGCGAGCCCCAGCCACTGCGCTTGTCCATGTCACCGCGGAAAACGTTGATCTGCTGCAGGATCGAGGTGGTGCCGAGCTCAGGGCCAAGGTTCTTGGCCAGAGTCGGGAATTGCTCGAACACGGCTTCGACGGCCGCGCGGGGGTTTTGGTAGCCGAATTCGAGGCCCATCGCCCAGCCGCGCAGATATTTTTCGAGGAAGGCCTTCTTGTCGGGATCCTCGAGATCGGCGGCGCGCACGACGAAGGTGTTGGCCGGAAGCTTGGAATTCTGGACGCCGAGCCAATATTCGAAGTCGAGGTCCTTGGCGATCCATTCGGCGCGCAGACCTTCCCAAGAGAGTGCGGCATCGCCTTGGCCGCCGGCGAGCGCGGTGCCCCAGGTCGGCCACCCGGCCTCGACATATTTCACCTTCTTGATGTCGACACCCTGCGCGGCAAGCAGCGGATCGACGATCGCCTGCCAAGCGGCGGAGCCGAGAAGGATCGTTTTGCCTTCGAGGTCCTTCAGGTTCTTGGTGCCCTGGCCCTTGCGGAAAGCGATGCTGAAGGTGTCGCGCGCGCCCATGTGGAACACCGACTTCAGCTTCATGCCGTTCTGGATGGCGAAGGAGAAGACACCTGGCGAGGGGAAGCCCATGTCGGCCTGGCCGACATCGACGAACTTGACCGTCGCGGTGCCGTCCGACGGACCCGGCTGCATGTCGGTGACGAGGTCGCCGAAATAGCCGGCCTTCTTGGCCGACCAGTAGGGATAGTCGTCCAGCACTTCGAGCGTGCCGCGCGGCGAGATCCAGGTGAACTTTTCATAAGCCGCCGCCCTGGCTTTCAGACCCGATGCGCCGAGCGCGGTGGCGGTCACCACGCCGGCGGCCGTCACTTGCAGGAAGTAGCGGCGGCTGATGCCCGCTCTTGTCGCTGTACTGAATAAGCTTTCGTTGGTCATGGCATTCCCCTTTTGTTGATTGCCCTTATCGATCGCTTTGCCCTTGCCTTCGCCCGTCTCCCGGGCGATCTCATCCGTCCGCGCTCATGCCTCCCAGCTCGCCCATTTCTTGCCGATCAGGAAGAAGAGCACGTAGATCAGGATGCCGAGCGTCGACAGGATCAGCACCACCCCGAAGAATTGCGGCATCTGGATCATCGACGAATACGAGGTAAGCCGGTTGCCGAGGCCGAAGCCGCCGCCGACCATCTCGGCACCTACCGCAGTGAGGAGCCCGAAGATCGCGCCGATCATCAGCCCGACCAGGATCATCGGCAGCGCCATCGGCGCGCGGATCTTCCAAAAGATCTGCAAGGTGCTCGCGCCATAGGAGCGAGCGAGCGCGATCTTGGCGCTGTCCACGCGCCGGAACCCGGTCGCGGCATTGATCATCACCATCGGTCCGGCGGCTAAAGCTACCGCGATAATGCGCGGCGTGTAGCCGAAGCCGAAGCGCAGGATGAGAAGCGGCACCAGCGCCAGCATCGGCGTGGTGACGAGGATCAAGATGTAAGGCGCGACGATCTTCTCGGCGAAGGGAAACTGCGTGATCACCGCCGCCATCACCAGCCCGACGACGGCGCCGATGGCAAAGCCGGAGAAGAGCTCGACCAGCGTGTAGCCGAGATGCGGCGCGATCAGCGGGAACTCGTCGAATAAAGCGTAAACGATCGCACTCGGCGGCGGCATGATGTATTGCGGCACGTGGAAGATGCGCAGCGCCAGCTCGATGCCGCCGATGATCACCACCGCGACGACGAGAATCGCGGCCACCTCGGCGCCGGACTTGATGCCTGGGCCGCCGGCGAAGGCGGAGAGGTTGGTGAGGCTGACATCCTGGCCGTCACCGGACTTGGCTTTGGAGAATTCCGGAATGGCGTCGCCCCCGCTCACGGTCTGATCCTCACGATTTCAGCGCTCTTGTGTTCGAGCTGCTCCTGCGCCTTCGGCCGGCGCTCGCCGACGATGTCCATCTTGATGCGGTTGGTGAGGTCGAAGACCTCCTTGGTGGCCATGATCTCCAGCGAGCGCGGGCGCGGGAACGGCACGTCGTAGACCTTGGCGACGCGTCCCGGCCGCGCGGTCAGCACCACGACCCGGTCGGAGAGGAAGATCGCTTCCTCGATGCTGTGGGTGATGAAAACGATGGTCGTCTTGGTATCCAGCCAGATCTCCTCGACGAGGCGGTTCATCTCCTCGCGGGTGAAGCTGTCCAACGCACCGAAGGGCTCATCCATCAAGAGCACGGAAGGCTTCAGCGCCAGCGCGCGGACAATCGCCGCGCGCTGCTGCATGCCGCCGGAAAGCTCGCGCGGGAACTTGCCGCCGAAGCCGTCGAGCCCGACGCGATGAAGCAGATGCGCGATCCAGGCGCGATCGGGCTTCTCGCCCTTGATCTCGAACGGGAAGTTGATGTTGGCGTCGAGATTGCGCCAGGGCAGAAGGTTCGCTTCCTGGAAGACGATACCGATCTCGGGACGCGGGCCGGTGACCTCCTTGCCGTCAAGCAGTATCGCGCCGCTGGTCAGACGATGCAGGCCCGACATCGACCACAAGAGCGTGGTCTTGCCGCAGCCGGAGGGGCCGACGATGGAGACGATCTCGTTGGCGTGCACGTCGAGGCTGCAGCGGTCCAGGGCGAGAAGATCGCCGGAGGCCGTGGTATAAACCTTGCTCGCTACCTGCACGCCGAGCTTCGGCGTTCTTGCGCTGCCGGTATTCATGCTCCCCTCGGAGACTGCGTGATTGGGTTGCCGGAGCCCCCTCTGTCCGCGAAATCAGTCTGTAACTATCCTACTTTACTGTCAAGCGGCGGGCAAAGATCTGGCGCCATCAGATTCAACCAAAGCTTATCTAAGTGACTGATTTCGCCTTGTTTAGACGGGCTTGCAGTGTGTGTTACTTTCCTACATACTCACTTCGGCTGATTGCCTATGGCCAGCCGGCGGATAATCGCAAATATGGTGGTCCAGAAACGGCAGAGAAGGGCGGCCAATGACCGAAGCTGACAGCCAGGCGCTGCGGATTTCCGACGCGGATGACGGCCGGCATGATCATGTCAGGCGCTTCCCCGACATCATTTCGCAGGTGAAGGACAGCTATACGGACTTGCGGCCGGCGGAGCGTCGCGTCGCCGACGTCGTGCTCGACGACGTCAAATATGCCGTCGATGCATCGAATGCCGCGCTGGCGCAGCGCGCCCAGGTCAGCGAGCCGACGGTCACCCGTTTCTGCCGCGCCATCGGATGCGACGGCGTGCGCGACTTCAAGCTGAAGCTGGCGCAGAGCCTCGTCGTCGGCGCGCTTTATCTTAGCACCAAGCCGCAACCCACGAACGGCGACAGCGGCATGCCGTTCTGGAACGCCGTGTTCGGCGAAGCGCGCCGCGCGCTGCAGGAGGCCGAACGGCAGATCGATCCAGGGCAGTTGCAGAAAGCGGCGGAGCTGATCGCCAAGGCCAGGCAAGTGACGGTATTCGGACTTGGCGGCAGCTCATCGGCGCTGGCGCAAGAGACGCAGTATCGCCTGTTTCGCTATGGCATCACCATCAGCGCGCAATGCGATCCGTATCTGATGCGCATGACGGCTTCGACGCTGAAGCCGGGCGATGTGGTGATCGCGATATCGGCGACCGGCCGTACCCGGGAGGTGATCGAGGCGGTGGAGCTTGCCAAGCACTATCGTGCCGACGCGATCTGCGTGACCGCGCCGGACACGGAGCTGACACGCGTCTGCGATGTCCAGCTGACGATGGCGGTTCCCGAATATCCCGACACGCTGAAGCCGACAGCTTCGCGCTACGCTTTTCTTGCGGCCATCGACCTGCTCGCGGTGGCGTCCGCCTACAAGCTCGACGGCCCCGCGCGCGAGACGGTGCGCCGCATCAAATATAACGCCCAGATCCATCGGACGGGGAAGGAGATGGAGCCGCTCGGCGACTGAGGAAATCCGCAACGCGGCTATGATCTGCGTAATTCAGGGGAAACGAACATCAATGCTCGACATCGCACCATCGCAACAGGCGGCAACCTGGGTCGGCACATTCGGCCGCGCGCTCGAGGCGGGTGACATCGAGGTGGCGACGAACCTTTTCGTGGACGATTGCTACTGGCGCGATCTGCTGACCTTCACATGGAACATCAAGACCATGGAGGGCCAACCCGCGGTCCGCGAGATGCTCAAGGCGACGCTTTTCTCAACGCAACCGTCGAACTGGCGCCTGTCCGGGGAGCCAAGCGTCGCCGACGGCGTCATCGAGGCCTGGTTCAGCTTCGAGACGGCCGTGGCGCGAGGCGAGGGCATCCTGCGGCTCAAGGATGGCCGCTGCCGGACGCTGTTCACGGCGATGAGCGAGCTCAAGGGTTTCGAGGAGCAGAAGGGGCCTGCCCGGCCGCTCGGCATCCGCCATAAGGCCGATCCCGAACGCGAGACCTGGGCGGAAGCAAGAGCGCGCGAGGCGCGTGAGCTCGGCGTGCACGAGCAGCCCTATTGCCTGGTGATCGGCGGCGGCCAGGGCGGCATCATGCTCGGCGCCCGTCTGCGGCAGCTCGGCGTTCCCACCCTCATCGTCGAGAAGAACGCGCGCGCCGGCGATTCCTGGCGCAACCGCTACCGCTCGCTCGTGCTGCACGACCCGGTCTGGTACGACCATCTGCCCTACATTCCGTTCCCGGAAAACTGGCCCGTGTTCACGCCCAAGGACAAGATGGGCGACTGGCTGGAAATGTATGCCCGCGTCATGGAGCTGAACTACTGGGTCGGCACCAAATGCATCAGTGCGGCCTATGACGAGGCCGAAAAGGTCTGGACGGTGGGGGTCGACCGCGTCGGCCAGCGCATCACGCTGAAGCCGAAGCACATCATCTTCGCCACCGGCGCCTACGGGCCGCCGCGGCAGATCGATCTGCCTGGCGCGGACAGCTTCAAAGGCGAGCTTTTGCATTCCAGCCAGTACTCGACCGGCGAGACATTCCGCGGCAAGCGCGTCGCGGTGATCGGCGCGGCGAGCTCCGGCCACGATGTCAGCGTCGACCTCTGGGAAGCTGGCGCCAAGGTCACGATGGTGCAGCGCTCGCCGACGACGGTGGTGAAGTCCGACACGCTGATGGAGGTCGGCTTCGAGATCTTTTCGGAAAAGGCGCTGGCGCGGGGCATCACCACCGACAGGGCCGACATGATCGTCGCTTCGACGCCCTTCGCGCTGGTCCCACAGGGACAGCGGGCGCTCTACGACGTCATCCGCGAGCGCGACGCGGATTTCTACCAGCGCCTCGGCGACAGCGGCTTTGCCATCGACTTCGGCGAGGACGAGACCGGCCTTTTGATGAAGGCCTATCGCACCGGTTCCGGCTACTACATCGATGTCGGCGCCTGCGAGCTGATCCTGAACGGCGAGATCGCGGTGAAGAGCGGCGTCGGCATCAAATCGCTGACGCCGACCGGCATCCTGTTTGAGGACGGCAGCGAGCTGGCGGTCGACGCGATCGTCTCCTGCACCGGCTACCAGTCGATGAACGAGACGGTGGCAGGGATCGTTTCCCGGGAGGTCGCCGACAAGGTCGGGCCGTGCTGGGGCCTCGGCTCCGGCGTCAAGGGCGACCCCGGCCCGTGGCAGGGCGAGTTGCGCAACATGTGGAAGCCGACGGCCCAGGAGGCGCTGTGGTTCCACGGCGGCAATCTCGCGCTGTCGCGCTTCTATTCGAAATTCGTGGCGCTGCAGCTCAAGGCGCGGATGGAGGGGATTGCGACGCCGGTCTATGGCGAGCCGAGCAATTCGCGACGGTGAGCCAATCAGCGCCCGAAGTGCCTGGCCGCAACCTCGACATGCGTGTGGTGCGCATGGGCCTCGAAGCGCTCGGTCTCATTATGGTCGGGCGCCTCGTTCCGCCACCATTTGCCGCCGATGACGATGCCATTGGAGACCAGCCGCTGGTCCGCGATCAGTGACGCACCGACCGCATCGACGAAGGTGAAGCGGCCGGGCTGCAGCCTCAGCACCGCGACATCGCCGATGCCGCCGACTTTAAGCGCCCCGAGCTCGGGCCTGGCGATCGCATCGGCCGGGCGCTGCGTTGCCGCGCGCACGACCTCGACCAGCGGCATGCCGAGCGCCATGAGCTTCGACATGCAGACGAGAATATCGAAGGCAGGGCCGTCGACGCAGTAGAGATGCACATCGCTCGAGATGACGTCCGGCGCCAGCCCCTCCGCCAGCATCGCCTTCGCCACCTCGAAGTCGAAGGAGCCCATGCCGTGGCCGATGTCGAAGATGACGCCGCGCTCGCGCGCCTGCCGCATATCCGGCCGCACCGCGCCCGAAGCGAAGACCGGCGCGTTGGGGAACGGCCGGAAGCAGTGAGTGAGGATGTCGCCGCGGCGGAGCCTGGGCAGCACTTCCGAACGGCCGGGCGGCGGCTCGTCGATATGCGCCATCAGCGGCAGGCCGGCTTGGTCCGCGGCTTCGAGCGCGAGGTCGACCGGCGCGATGCCGCTGGTGCCGCCGGCATGCTTGCCGGAACGGACTTTTACGCCGACGACGACAGCGGCGTGCTCGCGCACCGCGGCCACCGTCTCGCGCGGCTCGCAAAGCCTGAGATCGCTGCATTCGCCGACGGATACCGTCTCGGCGAAGCCGAATATGCCGGCGAAGGAGATGTTGACGTAGGCAAGGATGCGGACCTTCGAACGCTCGATGACATGGCGGCGAAACCCCAGGAAATTGCCGGCGCCGGCGCTGCCGGCATCGATGAAGGTGGTGGTGCCGCTCTTTGCGGCGAGACGGTCAGCGTCGACGCCGAGCGAGGTGCCGCCCCAGTAGACGTGGCTGTGCAGATCGACGAGGCCCGGAGTGACGATGCAGCCGCTGGCGTCGACGACCTCACCGGCGGTCTCGCTATCGATGGCCGCTTCGATCGCGGCGATTCGACCATCGGCGACGGCGATGTCGCGCGGCGCATCCAACCCGGAAGCCGGGTCGATCACACGGCCGCCCTTGATCAACAGGTCGAACTGCATTCCGCGCCTCCGTTGTTGTCTGGCCCCGATCAGATCGGCCGGTAGGCGACGGCCTCGATCTCGATCTTGATGTCGATCATCAGGCGCGACTCGACGGTGGTGCGCGCCGGCGGGTCGTTCGGGAAGTGCCTGGCATAGACCGTATTGAACGCGCCGAAATCGCGGGCGTCCTCGAGCCAGACGGTGGTCTTCACCACGTCGTCCATGGTGCATCCGGCCAGCGCCAGCGCAGCCTTGACGTTTTGCAGCACCTGCTCGGCTTGGTCAGTTATGCCGCCCTTGACTACCAGGCCGTCGCTGCCCACCGGCACCTGGCCGGAGACATAGACGAAATCGCCGGCGCGGACGGCAGGCGAGAGCGGGACATGCGACTTTCCGAAGCACTGCTTGGGCAAATGAATCTCCTGTTGTCGAGCGTAAGGACCGTTCTTGCAGCCGTCTACGCTTGTAGAGGTGATCCTCCAAGAGGCAATGTCGGAAAGCAACATTTTTTCCGAAATTCATGTTGCTTTATTACAAATCGTGAGCATCCTGCACCCCGAACCGGCGATGCGACCGGTGGATTGCTGATCGAACGCAAGGGGAAGAACCAACATGACCTTTGACAAGAATCCGTTTCCGGAAGGCGATGCCGATCGCCATGCGCTGTGGGAAATGCTGGTGCGGCGCGACATCGACGCCTTCCTCGGCCAGGACTGGTCGATGGTCGAGGACGACTTCATCGCCGAGAGCTTTTTCGGCATGCATGCGCATTTCCTGCCCAATGCCGACGCCTGGCGGCTGCAGTTTCCCAAGCTGGAAATCTATCGCGACGAATGGCTGCGGCAGGCCAAGGAGACAGCCGCGACGGAATTCGCCGAGCCGCTGCGCGAGGCGATTTTCCGCGTCACCAACCTGCGCGACATCGACGTCGACGGCGATCGTGCTGTGCTGCACAAGAAGTTCGACGGCTCGATCGCCAAGGCCGACGGCAGCGTCGATCGGCTCAAATGGCAAACGCTCTATTTCTGCCGCAAGGTCGGCGGGCGCTGGAAGATCGCCGGCTTTGTCGGTTATATGCCGCATCCGCTCGGAAGCTAATGCATGTCGCCCGGATGTGTGCGCGTTTTGGGACACCGACATCCGCCAAACAAGGATTTGCAGCGCCTCGCCTGAATCCTTTTCAGAGTAACGAGGTTAGGACAGGCGCGGCAACCGCTCATCGGGCGAGCGGTGATCGAAGACGACGCCCATGGTCTTACCAACAGCGGCCATGACGATCAGTTCGACCAGATGGTCGTCGCTGTCCCCGCAGGCGGGGTCCGATTGGCGGATGGCATCGAGCATTGCCCGGGTCGAAACGGTGTCGCCGGCGCGAAATTTCGAAAGAGCAGACGAAACAATGTCTTGCACCGTCAGGTCTACGACGGGCACCTCCGCAGCGACGTTCATAAGCCTCCTCCTGCCATGAACCCCTCCCTCAAGGGATGATACGCCGATCAGGAGATTGCGCCAGCGAAATGGTGGTCGGACCAGTTCAGCTGGCGATGGCCTGCCGTTAAGTGTGGAACATCGCGCCCAGCCCTTGGCCCCGTGCTCGACGCACCGCGCGTCGGTTGCTAAGTCCCTCCCGCGCAGGGAGACTATCCGAGTCGAGAATATGACGGTTGCGATCGAGATGGGGCAGACGTCGGCAGGCGCGCCGGCGGCCCTCGACCTTGAGGAGCTGCTGGCGACCCGCCTGCTGGTGCAGGGCAATTCGGGCTCGGGCAAGTCGCATCTGCTGCGCCGGCTGCTGGAGCAGAGCGCGCCCTGGGTGCAGCAGACCATCATCGATCCCGAAGGCGACTTCGTCTCGCTCGGTGAGCGCTACGGCCATCTGGTGATCGACGCCGAGGATCATACCGAGCGCGGCCTGCAGGCGGCCGGCGAGCGAGCGCGCATCCACCGCGTCTCGACGGTGCTAAACCTCGAAGGGCTCGATGCCGAGAACCAAATGCGGCGCGCCGCAGCCTTCCTTGGCGGGCTGTTCGAGGTCGCGCGCGACCATTGGTATCCGATGCTGGTGGTGGTGGACGAGGCGCAGCTCTTCGCGCCGGCTGCTGCAGGCGAGGTCTCGGATGAGGCGCGCAAGCTCTCGCTCGGCGCCATGACCAATCTGATGTGCCGCGGCCGCAAACGCGGGCTCGCCGGCATCATCGCCACGCAACGGCTGGCGAAGCTCGCCAAGAACGTCGCGGCGGAGGCCTCCAACTTCCTGATGGGCCGCACCTTTCTGGACATCGACATGGCGCGCGCCGCCGACCTGCTCGGCATGGAGCGGCGGCAGGCGGAAGCCTTCCGCGATCTCGAGCGCGGGCATTTCATGGCGCTCGGTCCGGCGCTGTCGCGCCGCCCGCTCAGCGTGCGGATCGGATCGACCGAGACGAGCCCGCGCAACGGCACGCCGCGGCTGATGCCGCTGCCCGAAGCGACGCTCGAAGATGCGCGCGCCATCATCCTCGCGGCACCGCCGCCGGAGACGGTCCGCCCGCAGCGCCGGCCGTCGCCCGACCTGCTCGATCAATTGATGGCGGCCAAGGCCGCGCCGCTCGACATCCGCCCCGAGCCGGCCGAGCCGCAGCCGAGCGCCGAGGACCTTGCCGAGCGGCGCGGGCGGATGGACCGTATCCTGCGCGCTATCTTGGCTGAGCCCGATGCCGGATTCCGCGTCATCGGCGTGCTCTATCAGGAGTTCGTGGTCCGCTGCCGAATCGAAGGACTCGCTTCGGTGGTGCCCGACCTTTCGGAATTCCGACGCATGCTGACGCGCGCCCGCGCCGGCGTCGGCTCGGACATGGCCGAGGACGACGCGTGGCGCGACGTCTCCGTGCGCGCATCGCTTCTGCCGGAGGACATGCAGGGCGTGTTCATGATGATCGCGAGGGCGGCGAAGGAAGGCTGGCCCTGCCCGAGCGACGCGGCGATCGCCCGCGCTTATGGCTCGCATTCGCTGCGTCGCGCCCGGCGGCTGCTCGATTACATCGAGGAGCAGGGGCTGATCGTCTGCCAGATCGACGGTGTTGGCCGCCGCACGGTGACACTGGTCGAGCTCGCCTGGGCAACGGCCCCGGGGGATCCGAATGCCGGCGAAGAAGAGCCGGGCAGTTCGGCTGCATAAGAATCCGGCCTGAGCGTCTCTACGGCAAGCTTCGCCACATCTGATTAACCTCCTGTTCAGACAGGCACGGAACCAAACAGGCCGCGATGCGTTTTGGCCCTCGGCTTAATATAGCTGTCGGGGCAGGCGCGGAGGGGAGTGTGGGCGTTTCTCGTTCGTCAAAGGAACAATTCGATTCCCGTCAGATTCTCAACGCCCTCAAAGCCTTTCGAAACGGTGACTTCTCCGTCCGCATCGAGAATTCCTATGAAGGGTTGAACGGCGAGATCGCCCACACATTCAATCAGATCGTCGAGTTGAACGACCAGATGGCGCGAGAATTTGCGCGGCTGAGCAGGGTCGTCGGCAAGGACGGCCGCATCGGCGAACGCGGCCATGTGAGGAACGCCAAAGGCAGCTGGGAATCGAGCGTCCGTTCGGTCAACGACCTGATCGAGGACATGGTGCAGCCCACCGCGGAAGTTGCCCGCGTCATCGGCGCGGTCGCCAAGGGCGATCTGTCCCAATCCATGATGGTGGAAATTGACGGCAGGCCGCTTCGTGGCGAATTCCTGCGCATCGGTAAAATCGTCAACACCATGGTTGAGCAGCTCGCCTCCTTCACGTCGGAGGTGACGCGTGTGGCGCGCGAGGTCGGCACCGAAGGCAAGCTGGGCGGTCAGGCACGCGTCAGGGGGGCGGCGGGCACGTGGAAGGACCTGACCGACAATGTCAACGCGATGGCGACCAACCTGACCAGCCAGGTGCGCAACATTGCGGAGGTGACCACGGCTGTCGCGTCTGGCGACTTGTCGAAGAAGATCACCGTCGACGTGAAGGGCGAGATCCTCGAACTGAAGAACACCATCAACACGATGGTGGACCAGCTCAACTCCTTCGCCTCGGAGGTGACCCGCGTCGCGCGTGAGGTCGGCACCGAGGGCAAACTCGGAGGCCAGGCCCGTGTCGAGGGCGTTGGCGGTACTTGGAAGGACCTAACCGACAGCGTCAACCTGATGGCCGCCAACCTGACCGGCCAGGTGCGCAACATCGCCGATGTGACGACGGCGGTGGCTTTGGGCGACCTCTCCAAGAAGATTACGGTCGACGTGAAAGGCGAAATCCTGGAACTGAAATCGACCATCAACACCATGGTCGATCAGCTCAACTCATTTGCCGGCGAGGTGACGCGCGTGGCGCGCGAGGTCGGCACGGAAGGCAAGCTCGGCGGCCAAGCGCAGGTGCGCGGTGTCGCCGGCACCTGGAAGGACCTGACCGACAACGTCAATTCCATGGCGGCGAATCTTACCGGTCAGGTTCGCAACATCGCCGAAGTGACTACCGCGGTGGCACTGGGTGACCTCTCGAAGAAGATCACCGTCGATGTGAAGGGCGAGATCCTGGAGCTGAAGAACACCATCAACACGATGGTGGACCAGCTGAACTCCTTCGCCTCGGAAGTCACCCGCGTGGCACGCGAGGTCGGCACCGAGGGAAAGCTGGGCGGCCAAGCTGAAGTCCGCGGAGTCGGCGGCACGTGGAAGGACCTGACGGACAACGTCAATCTGATGGCCGCCAATTTGACCGGGCAGGTGCGCAATATCGCCGATGTGACCACGGCCGTTGCCAGGGGCGACCTTTCGAAAAAGATCACCGTCGATGTGAAGGGCGAAATCCTCGAACTGAAGAACACCGTCAACACCATGGTGGACCAGCTCAATTCCTTCGCGTCGGAGGTCACCCGCGTGGCGCGCGAAGTGGGCTCGGAAGGCAAACTGGGAGGTCAGGCGCATGTCGAGGGCGTCGGCGGCACCTGGAAGGATCTGACCGACAATGTCAACGCGATGGCCGGCAATTTGACCGTGCAGTTGCGCGACGTCTCCAAGGTCGCGACCGCAATCGCCACCGGCGACCTGACCCAGAAGATCACCGTCGACGCCTTGGGCGAAATCCTGCAGATCAAAGACGTCATCAATACGATGGTGGACCAGTTGAATTCCTTTGCCTCGGAGGTGACGCGCGTCGCGCGCGAGGTGGGTTCCGACGGCAAGCTCGGCGGACAGGCGCAGGTACGCGGCGTTGCCGGCACCTGGAAGGACCTCACCGACAACGTCAACGCCATGGCCGCCAATCTCACGGGCCAAGTGCGCAACATTGCGGAGGTGACGACCGCCGTCGCACTCGGCGATCTGTCGAAAAAGATCACGGTCGATGTGCGCGGTGAAATCCTGGAGCTCAAGGACACCATCAACACGATGGTGGACCAATTGAACTCCTTTGCCTCGGAAGTGACGCGCGTGGCTCGCGAGGTCGGCACCGAAGGCAAGCTCGGCGGTCAGGCACAGGTGCGCGGCGTCGCCGGCACCTGGAAGGACCTGACCGACAACGTCAACTCGATGGCCGAGAACCTCACCGGTCAGGTTCGCAACATCGCCGAAGTTACCACAGCGGTGGCGCGAGGCGACCTGTCCAAGAAGATCACCGTCGATGTCAAAGGCGAGATCCTGGAGCTGAAGTCGACCATCAACACCATGGTCGACCAGCTTAACTCGTTCGCCGGCGAGGTGACGCGCGTGGCTCGCGAGGTCGGCACCGAAGGCAAGCTCGGCGGTCAGGCTCGGGTGGAGGGTGTGGCCGGCACCTGGAAGGACTTGACCGACAACGTCAATCTGATGGCGACCAATCTGACCAACCAGGTGCGCGGCATTGCAGACGTCGTCACCGCCGTTGCTCAGGGCAATCTGAAGCGCAAGCTTGCGGTCGATGCCAAGGGCGAGATCGCTTCGCTGGCGGACACGATCAACGGCATGATCGAGACGCTGGCGACCTTCGCGGATCAGGTGACCAACGTGGCTCGCGAGGTCGGCATCGAGGGCAAGCTCGGCGGCCAGGCCAGGGTGCCGGGCGCCGCCGGCCTGTGGCGCGACCTGACCGACAACGTCAATCAGCTGGCGGCGAACCTGACGACCCAGGTCCGGGCCATCGCCGAAGTGTCGACCGCGGTGACCAAGGGCGACCTCACCCGCTCGATCAGCGTGCAGGCCTCCGGCGAGGTCGCGGCGCTGAAGGACAACATCAACGAGATGATCCGCAACCTCAAGGACCAGACCTTGAAGAATGCCGAGCAGGATTGGCTGAAGACCAATCTCGCCCGTTTCTCGCGCATGCTGCAGGGCGAGCGGGACCTTGCCACGGTTTCGCGGATGATCATTTCCGAGCTCGCGCCGCTGGTGAACGCGCAATACGGCCTGTTCTACGTCACCAATCGGGACGAGGAAGAATCCTATCTGGAACTAGCCGCGTCCTACGCCGCCGAAGGCAAGGCCACCGTCCGCCAACGGGTCGACTTCCGCGAAGGCCTGATCGGGCAGTGCGCCGCCGACAAACGGGCAATCATGCTCGATGACGTCCCATCGAGCTTCCTGCGCATCACCTCCGGCCTGGGCGAGGCCCCGCCGGCGAGCGCCATCGTCCTGCCGGCATTGTTCGAGGACGAGGTCAAGGCGGTTATCGAACTCGCTTCGTTCAGCCGGTTCAGCGATACGCACCGCCTTTTCCTGGAGCAGCTCATGGAATCGGTCGGCATCGTGCTCAACACGATCGCCGCGACCATGCGCACGGAAGGGCTTCTCAAGCAATCGCAGCTTTTGACGTCCGAACTGCAGTCGCGTCAGACCGAGCTCACCAAGAAGCAGGAAGAGCTTCACGCCACCAATGAGGAGCTGCAGGAAAAGGCGCAACTGCTCGAGAATGAAAAGAAGCAGGTGGAAAACAAGAACCTCGAGATCGAGATGGCCAGGCGGGCTCTGGAGGAGAAGGCCGAGCAACTGGCGCTGACTTCCAAATACAAATCCGAATTCCTGGCGAACATGAGTCATGAGCTGAGGACGCCGCTGAATTCGCTGTTGATCCTGTCCAATCTGCTTGCGACCAACCAGCAGGGGAATCTGAACGACAAGCAGATCGATTTCGCGCGTACTATCAACTCGGCAGGTACCGACCTGCTCAGCCTCATCAACGACATACTGGATCTTTCCAAGATCGAGTCCGGCACGGTGTCGATCGAAATCAACGACATGCCGCTCGCACACCTGCGCCAGCATATGGAGCGGACTTTCAGACAGCTTGCGGCTGACAAGGGGCTCGGCTTCACCATCAAGATTGAGCAAGCCCTGCCTGACACGATCCGCACGGACGAAAAGCGGCTGCAGCAGATCGTGCTCAATCTGCTGTCCAATGCCTTCAAATTCACGTCCAACGGCGAGGTGATGCTGAACATCCATGCCGAGAGAACCGGCCGCAAAAACGGTGCGGCGCCGCCCCGGGCACTGGCGATCGCCGTTACCGATACCGGGATCGGCATTCCGGAAGACAAGCAAAAGCTCATCTTCGAGGCGTTTCAGCAGGCCGACGGCACGACCAGCCGCAAATATGGCGGCACTGGCCTCGGCCTTTCCATAAGCCGGGAAATCGCCCGGCTGCTCGGCGGTGAGCTGCGCGTCGAAAGCGAGCCAGGCAAGGGATCGACCTTCACCCTGGTCATCCCCTTCGACGGCCCGCGCAGCAGCAGCCTGGCGGCGCCGATTGAGCTTTCGCCTGCCGAAGTCATCGCGGCGGGCGTCCAGCCAGCAGACAGCTCGGGTACCCCAGAACTTGCGGACGATCGTGACTCGATCAATCCCTCGGACAGGGTGGTGCTTATTGTCGAGGACGACCCGACTTTCGGAGGGCTGCTGCTCGGTCTTGCTCGATCCGCCGGACTGAAGGGGGTGCTTTCAACCGCCGGCTCCGGCACGCTTGCGCTGACTCGCAAGCTGATGCCCGATGCCATCACGCTCGATCTCGGCCTTTCAGACATCGACGGCTGGGTGCTTTTCGACCTTCTGCGGCATGACCAGAAGACCAGGAGCATTCCGATCCATGTCATCTCCGGCGCCGAAGATCTCGAAGTGCTGACGCGCAGGGGCGCTGCAAGCGTTTCGAGCAAGCCGGTTTCGGCCGGCGAGCTCGCCCGCGTTTTCGAGGAAATCCATTCGCGGAACCTGAGGGTGCAGCGCAACGTGCTGATCGCCGATCCTGACCCCGAGCGCCGCCTGGCCCTGGTGGAAGCCATTCGAGATGGCATCACCTCGGTCACCGCGGTCGGTCGTGTCGCCGCCAACGTGGACGAGCCGGGCGCCGCCGCTTATGACGCGATTGTTTTCGGGTTTGGGCGTTCGGCCAAGGACAACGCCCAGATGCTCGACGAAATCGTGTCTCAATTCAGCGACGCTCTACCGCGCCTGCTGTTCTTCACGCCGCACCCGGACGCGTTTCTGCAGCAGGTCGCGCTGCATCCGGCACTGGGCGATGTCCCACGTGCCGATAACTTCGGCCAGCTCGGGCTCCTGATCTCGGCGGCACTGCCAAGCGACACGCAGAGCGAACAGATCTTGGCCACCGAGCAGGTCGACAATGCCGATCTCGCCGGCGCCAAGGTTCTGATCGTCGACGACGACATTCGCAACATCTACTCGTTGACCAGCGTGCTGGAGACTTACGACATTGATGTGCAGCATGCCGAACGGGGCCGGGACGGCATCGCGTTGCTCGAAGAAACACCCGACGTCGATGTCGCCTTGATCGACATCATGATGCCGGAAATGGACGGCTACGAGACCATGCGTCGGATTCGGGCAATGCCGGCGATAGCCCACATCCCATTGATCGCGGTTACCGCCAAGGCGATGAAAGGCGACCGTCAGAAATGCCTGGACGCCGGCGCATCCGACTACATCGCCAAACCGGTCGATCTCGATCTGCTGCTTGCGTTGCTGCGGGTTTGGATCGGTCGCGCGCGAGCGCGGGCTGAGCCCTTCGCGCCGGCATTGATGACCGCCATCTGAAAGCACTCCGGCAGGTAAAAGGAATGGCCGCGATCGAGGCAGAAAGAAGCGAACCGGTCGAAGGATTGCGGGCACGCGTTCTCGCGGTCGATGACGACGAACGCAATCTGCTTGCCATCGCGGAGGTGCTTGGCGAAGTCGGCGAGGTCGTCTGCGCCCAGTCGGGTGAGGAAGCGCTGCGCTTCCTGCTCAAGGAAGATTTCGCCGTCATCCTGCTCGACGTGCTCATGCCGAACCTCGACGGCTACGAGACGGCCACGCTGATCCGCCGGCGTGAACGATCGAAAAACACGCCGATCATCTTCCTTACCGCGATCAGCAAGGAAGAGGCGCATATGCTGCGCGGCTACGACGTCGGCGCTGTCGACTACCTGTTCAAGCCGTTCGACCCGGTGATGCTTCGCTCCAAGGTCATGGTCTTCGTCGATCTTCATGAGAAGACGCGCGAGATCGAGCGAAACGCGGCGCGGGAGCAGCGGCTGCTCGAACAGGCGCTGAAGGCCAAGTCGGACAAACTCGATGCCGAGCGGGCGCTGCGCCATTCGGAAGCAAGGCAGGAGGCGATTCTTGCCTCGCTTCCGATCTGTTTTCATGCCCGCTCGGCTGAGGCGCCTTTCGCCGCAAGCTACGTTTCGAAAGGCGTCGAGCGGCTGACAGGGTTCCCGCCGAGCCGTTTCCTGTCGCATCCGGATTTCGGGCTCAGCCGGGTTCACCCCGACGATCGCGAGGAGGTAAGCAGGTCGCTTTCGGCGGCATGCGAGACGGGGTCCTATGGCTGCGAATTTCGCTGGCGGTGTGCCAATGATGAATATCGCATCTTCTTCGATCGGGGCGTGGTTTCCAAAGATGACGCTGGGCTCGAGTTGCTTGGCACCATGCAAGACATAACAGAGCAACGCCGCCTGGAGAGCCAGCTGCTGCAGTCGCAGCGGCTCGATGCGATCGGCAAACTGACCGGCGGACTCGCCCATGACTTCAACAATCTCCTCGCGGCGATCCTTTCCGGCCTAAGCCTGCTCGAGCGACAGCTGACGCTGGACGGCAACGCTACCAAGATCCTCGACATGACACGCCGCTCCGCCGGGCAAGGCAGGGATCTCGTCCAGCGCATGCTCGCTTTTTCGCGACGCCAGGACCTGAAGCCCGTGGCAGTACCCTTGTCGAGCCTTGGGGATACGATGAACGGGTTGGTTGCGCCGGTCCTTGGAGGCCTCGTGCGCTTCAAGTGGCTGGTGAGTGACGACACATGGCCCGTGTATGTGGATGCGGCGCAGCTCGAGCTCGCCTTGATGAACCTCATCTTCAATGCTCGAGACGCAATGCCTTCGGGAGGCACGGTTCTCGTCCGGACGAGCAACCGCAGCGTCGGCCACGCGGGCGACGAACTGCCGGCTGGCGACTATGTGGTGGTCGCTGTCGAGGACACCGGGACCGGAATTGCCGGCGACATGATAAGCAAGGTGGTCGAGCCGTTCTTTACAACCAAGCCGATCGGGAAGGGCACGGGGCTGGGTCTCAGCACCGTCTATGGTTTCGCCAAGCAGTCGGGCGGCATGCTCAGGATAGAGAGCGAGGTGGACCGCGGCACCATCATAGAACTGTGGCTGCCCCGATCCAATCAGCCGCAGGATGTCACCGAGGCTATCGCTGTTGCCGGCGCAGAGGCTGTCGAGGCTGCCGACGCGGAGCGCGCCACGGCGGTTGGCGAACGATCACTGACCGTTCTGCTCATCGATGACAGCCACTCCTTGAGAGAAATGACGGCCATGTCGCTCAGGCAGTCCGGCTTCGAGGTCGTAGGGGCTTCCGGCGGAGCCGAAGCGCTTGCCGCCATTGAGAGAGAGCCGGATCGATTCGACGTGATCGTCACCGACTTTGCCATGCCCCTTATCTCGGGCATAGACGTGATCCGGTTTGCCCGCAATCTGCGTGCCGGCTGGCCCGCGGTTATGATCACCGGCTATGCGGATGCGGAGAAAATCGTGGAGCGCCCCCTCGATGTCGCGCTTGTCGGCAAGCCGTTCGACGAAAAGGACCTTGTTGTGGCCATACATGCCGCAGCGCGTGGCAAGCTAGTCTAATCAACGCCTCGGCATAGCTTCGCCTGTTACCTGTCCTCGATGATCCTCAAATAGGCCGCGGTCACGAACAGCACGATGAAGCCGAAGAGGATGCGGCGGCCGCCTTCGGGCATATGCAGGATGGTGAGCAGCGTCGTCAGCACGGTCAGGATCAGCGCGCCGACAATGGTTCCCATATAGCCGCCGCGGCCGCCGAAGATCGAGGTGCCGCCGATGACGGCGGCAGCCACCGAAGGCAGCACCAGCGGCTCGGCGAGCGACAGCGAGGGCGCCTTGATCAGGCCGATATAGAGCAGGCCGGTGATGCCGGCGAGCAGGCTGGAGATGACGTAGAGCGCCGTGATCACCTGCCAGTAGCGGACGCCCGAAAGCCGTGCAGCGCGCTCATTGTCGCCGACGGCGTAGAGCAGGCGGCCGAAGCCTGTACGGTTCAAGGTGAAGACGATCAGCACCGCCACCGGCACGAACAGGAAGAGCGCGTTGGGGAAGCCGTAAGTGAGGCCGGTGCCCAGCCAGTTGAGGAAATCCGGAATCTTGGCGCCGGAGGCGATCACGGTGCGCTGGTAGACCTGCAGGAAGCCGGTGCCGATCAGGCTGGTGCCGAGCGTCATGATCAGCGGATGGACGCGGAAGACGCCGACGCCGACGCCGTTGACGAGGCCGATCAGCACCGCCGGCAGCATGGCGAGGATGAAAGCCACCGTCGGATCCTGGTTGACGATTTGCGTCGCCATGATGAAGGCGCTCATCGTCGCCACCGTGCCGACCGAGAGGTCGATGCCGCCGGTGAGCATCGTCATGGTCTGACAACCGGCGAGGATTGCCAGCGGAATGGCGAACTTGGCGGTGTTGGCGATCCAGCGTTCATTGACGATCCCGGGGCGAAGAACCTGCAGGATCAGCACCAGGATGACGAGCAGGATGATCAGCGGGATGAGCGGCCGGTCCGCCATGAAGCGCTTCAGGCGGCGGCCGAGCGAGACCGGCTGGGGCATGGTCGCGCTGTTCGTCATGGTGTTGCTCCTGCCGGGCGGCCCCGGATGGTGATGAAGGCGCCGAACATCACCACGGCGACCATGATCGCGCCCTCGATGATGGCCGTGACGTTGGGATCGATGGCCAGAAGCGTCAGGTCGGTGCGCACCAGCCTGAGCACGAAGACGGCGATGATCGGCCCGAGCAGCCCACCCTTGCCGCCACCGAGCGCGACGCCGCCCAGCACCACCGCCGCGACGCTGGCCAGCAGATAGGGACCGGGGATCGGCGCGCCGATGCCGGTGCTGATGGTGAGCGACAGCCCGCCAAGTGCTGCGAACAGGCCGGAGAGCGCGTAAGCGACGATCCTGGTGCGGGCCACCGGCACGCCGCTGCGGAAGGCGGCGAGCTCGTTGCTGCCGATGGCGTAGATGGAGAGGCCAAGCCGCGAGCGCCTGAGCGGGATCCAGATGACGAAGAGGCAGACAAGCAGCAGCACCAGTGCCTTCGGGATCCAGGCATCGGCCCAATCCGGCAGGCCGGGGATCGGCATGGTGCCGACGACGGTGGCCTTCAGCCACTCGGCGGCTGCGCCGCCGGGCGCGTCAAGCACCAGGAGGGCCGCGCCTTGCAGGACGAATAGCGTGGCCAAAGTAACCACGATATCCGGCACTCGGGTCACGACGATTAGGAGGCCGTTTAGCGCGCCGAGCACAAGGCCCATGGCCAGCACGAAGGGCACGACGAAGTACGCATACTCCTCGCTGGCGCCGTTCATCATCGAGGCGGCGGTGACGCTGGTCAGCGCCATCATGGCGGCCACTGACAAGTCGATGCCGCCGGCGATGACCACCACAGTCTGCGCCGCGACGGCGAAGGCGTAGGGCAGAACCGCCCGCGCCAGCGAGCCGAAGTCGCCGCTGCCGTAGCCCGGCTGGATCAGCTTGGTGACGACGAACAGGAATACGAGCAGGGCGAGCAGGCCGGCGACCCAGCCCTGGCGGCGCAGGAAGCGCATCATGGCGCGGTCTCCGCGTCGGACGTTGGCCTGACATCGGCAAGGATGCCGACATCCGCCCTGGCGCCGCGCGGCAGGCCGTAGGCGGCCCGCATCAGAGCCGGCTCGTCGGCGAGCTCGACCGGGAAGGTGTCGACGACACGGCCGCCGAAGATGACGATGACGCGGTCGCAGACACGCTGCACTTCCTCCAGCTCGGATGTGTAGAAGAGGACCGATTTGCCGAGGCCGGCGAGCTCGCGCAGCAATTTGTAGATTTCCTGCTTGGTGCCGACATCGATGCCGCGCGTCGGGTCGAAGCAGAGGATGGTGCGGGCATCTGCCGCGATCCAGCGGGCAATCGTCACCTTCTGCTGGTTGCCGCCGGAAAGGCGCTGGACCTCGCCCTGCGCGCGGGTGTCGATCTGCAGCCGGGCGATGGCGCTTGAAACCACCATATGCTCCCGGCGCACCTTGATCGGTCCCCATTTGCGCAGCGCAGCGCTGAAAGGCAGCGCGATGTTCTCGCGCACCGAACGTTGCATGGCTAAAGCCTCTGTGCGGTCACCCGGCACGTAGGCGAGGCCGGCCTGGATGGCATCGCTTGGATGGAAGAACTTCACCGGCGCGCCATCGACGGCGATCGTGCCGCCGGCCGGGCGGATCGAGCCGGCAAGGGCGGCGAAGAGCTCGTCCTGGCCCTGGCCCTCGAGCGCGACGACGCCGGCCACCTCGCCATTGGCGAGATCGAAAGAGACGTCATGCAGCTTCGTGCCGAGCTGCAGGTTGCGGACCGAAAGCCGAGGGTGGCTGTCCTTCACGACCGGCGCTTCGCTTGCCGTGCGCGCCGCGGCGACGCTGGTCTTCTCGATACGGGCGCCAAGCATCATCTCGACGATCCTTTCCTCGACGCCGGGCTCGATGTCGACGACGCCGACGGTTGCGCCGTCGCGCAGCACCGTGGCGCGGTCGCACAGCGCCGAGATCTCGACGAAACGGTGCGAGATGAAGATGACCGAGCGGCCGCTGTCGCCCTGGCGGCGAACGACTTCCAGCACTTTTTCGGCAAGGTTGGCGGGCAGTGCGGCCGTCATCTCGTCTAGCAGCAGAACGTCGGGCTCAGCGGCGAGCGCGCGCGCCAGGTCGAGCACACGCAGGACGGCCAGCGGAATGTCGCGCGCGGTCTCGCGTATGTCGAGGTTCGGAATGCCGAGCTCGCGCACCCAGGCGCGGAACGGCTCGACCGGCGTGCCAGTGAGCCTGAGATTGGAAAGCACATCGAGGTCAGGGATCAGCGCCGGTTCCTGGTAGACCGGCAGCAGGCCGGCGCGACGCGCGGCGGCCGGAGAGCGGACATCGCGAGCTTCGCCGCGGATCAGGATGCGGCCGGCATCCGCCGGGATCGCACCGGTCAGGATCTTAACAAGGGTCGACTTGCCGGCGCCGTTGGCGCCCATCAGCGCATGCACTTCGCCCGGCAGCACCGATAATGATGCGTCACGCAGCGCCGACACCGCGCCGTAATTCTTCGCCACGCCGGTGGCGTCCAGCAATGTATTGTTCGGCAATTCGTTCGTCGTCAAAACCAGCGTTCTCGCATCAAGCACCGAGGACGGCAGGTTCGCACCTGCCGTCCCGGCGACCCTATCCCGCAGCTCCTTATCGCAAAACCGTAGGATGCTTTTTGCGACATCTGCGGAGTTGAAGTCGCTCAGGCGACTATTCGCCCGGACCCTTGCAGGCGACGATCTGCTCCTTGGTGTAGGTGGTCCAGTCCGGGATAGAGATCGAGACCGGCCATTCGGGGCTGAGCGACGGGTCGGCGGCCGCCTTCAGCTTGGCCTTGCCTTCCTCCGTGACATTTTCCCAGAGCTGCGGCTCGACCAGAACGGTTTGCTGCGCCGGCTTCCTGCCGTCGAGGATCTGCAGTGCGAGCGAAACGCCGGCGCCGCCGATCGAGCCGGGATTGGTGACGGCAGCGCCGACCAGACCCTTAACCGTGTTCAACTGACCGACGAAGCCGGCATTGTCGGCGCCGACAACCGGCACCATCGGCGCCTGCTGCTCGACCAGAGCGTCGACGATGACGTTGTCGATGCCGGAGGTCCAAATGCCGTTGATCGGCGTTCCGGTGGCGAGGAAGGACAGGATCTGCTGCTTGGCCTGATCCTGCTGCCAGCCGGTGAAGACTTCCTGCGCGACCTTCACGTCGGGGAATTCGGCCAGCGCCTTCTTGAAGCCCTTGTCGCGGTCGCTGTCGGCGGAAGCACCGGCGGCGCCGCGCATGTACAGCACCTCGCCCTTGCCGCCCATCTGCTGGAACAGCCACTTGGCGCCGAGATAGGCATACTGTTCCTGGTTGTTGGAGATGATGTATGCGGACGGCTCGGTCACCGCCTGGTCGACAGCGACGACGACGATACCGGCCTTGGTGGCTTCCTCCAGACCGGCCTTGATGCCGGCCGGATCGGCCGGGTTGACGACGATGGCGTTTACCTTGGCGCTGATCAGATTGCGGATGTCCTCGAGCTGGCCGGCGGCGTCGGTGTTGCGGTGGGCGATGTTGAGCTTCGCCACTTGGCCGGAGGCGAGCGCCTGGGCCTTCATGGCGCAGATCATTTCCTCACGCCAGCCATTGCCCTGCACGGTGTTGGAGATGCCGATCGTGTATTTGCCTTCGGCGGACGACACGCCCACCGAGGCAAGCAAGGCAGCGCCGGCAAGCAGCGGGGCCATGGTCAGGTATTTCTTCATTTCAGTGCTCCTCCACATTGATTTCAGTTCCTGGGCTCCGAAGCGATCGAAGCCTAGCCGTTTGTCCCCTCATTTGACGAAGGGGCGCAGCACGTCGCGAGCCAGCAGAAAACCGCGCTTGACCTTCTCGTCGCTTCCCTCGAACCGGCGGTCCTCATGCTCGATGACCACCGGCCCGTCATATCCGGCCCGGTAAAGGCCCGAAAAGATGCTGCTCCAGTTGATGTCGCCAAGCCCCGGCATGCGTGGCACCTGCCAGCCCATGCCAGCGGAAAGGATCCCGCGCTCATACAAACCATCATGATCGATCATCAGGTCCTTGGCATGCACATGCAGCATGTGCGGGCCGAACTCGCGGATGAAGCGTTCCTTGTCGATCATCTGCCAGACGAGATGCGAGGGGTCGAAATTCATGCCGACGTCGCCGCCCCAGGCCTCGAGAATCCGGCGCCAGACATAGGGCGAATAGGCGATGTTGTGTCCGCCCGGCCATTCGTCATAGCTGAAGATCATCGGGCAGTTCTCGAAGGCGAGCTTGACGCCGTGCTCGCGCGCGTGGGCGATGATCGCGGGCCAGATTTTCTGCGCGGCCTGCCAGTTGTCGTCGACAGGCTTCGAGGCGTCGCCGCCGCAGAAGGTGTTGACGAGCGAGACACCCATTCGGCTTGCCAGCACGATCACCTTCTTCAGGTGATCGATCACCGCATCGCGATGCGCCCGATCGGGATGCAACGGATTGGGATAGAAACCGAGACCGGAGATCGTCAGGCCCTTGCCGGCGAGCTCGGCGGCAATGTCCTTGGCTTGCGCGGGGGAGGTGCCGGCGGCGTCGATATGGCTGGTGCCGGCATAGCGGCGGCTGGCGCCCGAAGTCTTCGGCCAGCAGGCGATCTCGAGCGCTTCGAAGCCGGCCGAGTTCGCCCAGTCGGCGACATCGCCGAGGGCAGTATCCGGAAATGGTGCCGTGAGAAGTCCAAGCTTCATGATGCCTCCCGCTTCGTACTATGCAGATCGTGCTGGTCGCTTCAACCGTGCATCTGTTGCATCAGCGCACACATGTCTGACAAAGGCCATCGGATCATCTGACAGCAAACCATCGAGGCTGGTGACGACATTTGCGTGGAACATGTCGCTGGCGGCAAGTGACGGATGGAAGATGGCTTCGACGGCAAGGATTGCATTGGCAAGGGCCCTGCTGTCCGAACCAACGCGATCGGCGATGGCCGCAATCTTTTCGGCAAAAGGATCGGACACCTGCCAGGCGCGGCCGAAGCGCGACGATGCCTTGATCAGATAGGCTATCCAGCCCGCGACCGGAACCGACAGCAGCGCGATGCTTTGGCCCTTAGCCAGGCGATCACTGACCGGGTTGAGCAGGCGCTGGACGATCTTCTGCGAGCCGTCGGTAGCGATCTGGTGATTGCGGTGGCGGATCGCCGTGTTGGCGAGGCGCGAAAGGCTTTGCTCGACATAGGCTGACGGCGAGATGCCGGGCACGGGCATCAGCGTCGGCAGCGTCTCTTCCGTCAGCATGCGGCGGACGAAGGTGGCAAGCAATGGGTCGGCCATGGCGTCCGATGTGTGCTCGAAGCCGCCCAAAACGCCAAGATAGCTGAGTGCCGTCTGGGCGCCGTTCAGCACCCGCATCTTGAGATGCTCGAACGGCGTGACGTCGTCTACGAAAGTGGCGCCGACGCGGTCCCAGCGCGGCACGCGGCCGGCGAAGCGGTTCTCGATCACCCATTGCCGAAAGCGCTCGCCGACGACGACGGCGCTGTCGCGATAGCCGAAGCGCTGCTCGACCGCCTCGATATCGGCCTCGGTCGTTGCCGGCGCGATGCGGTCGACCATGGCCGAGGGAAAGGCGACATTGGCGGCGATCCAGTCCGCCAAGCCGTTGCCGCGCCGCTCGGCGAATGTCTGCACGACATTGCCGAGGATAGTGCCGTTGGCCGGGATGTTGTCGCAGGAAAGCAGCGTCACCGGGCGGCCATGCGAGCCCATGCGCAGCTCAAGCGCTCGTGCCAGGATGCCGGGCACGCTGCGCGGGGCCTCAGGGTTGGCGAGGTCGTGGACAATGTCGGGATGGTCTAGGTCGAGCGCGCCGCTCGACGGGATGTGGCAATAGCCCTTTTCGGTCACCGTCATCGTGACCATCTCGATATCGGGCGAGGCGAGCACCTCGAGTGCGGGCGCGGCGCTGTGCTGGCTGTCGACCACACGGACGATGCTGCCGATGACGCGGGCCTCGATCTCGTTGTTCTGACGGATGAGCCGCGTATAGAGGCCGTCCTGCCGGCCGAGCGTCGCGGCGAGCACGGGAGGCCGGATGTTGATGCCGACCAGTCCCCAGCGGTCGAAATCGTCCGCCAGAAGGTCATCGGTGTATTCAGCCTGGTGGCAGCGGTGAAAGGCGCCGACGCCGATATGGGCAATGCCCGGCTGCAGCGCCGAGCGAGCGTAAGCCGGTCTGCGGACTTCAGGCGGCACAACGCCGAGCAGGGCGGGGCCGAGATTGGCGGAGGGTGAGATGCTCACCGGTTCGCTCCGATCACCCATTGCTCCTGGTCGATCAGCGCGCCGGTCATCGGCCCGGCCGCGTCGGAAAGCAGGAAGACGGCGAGGTTCGCTACGTCGGTAACGGAGAGTAGCCGGCCGAAGGGCTGCGCGGCATTGGCCGCGTCTAGCCAGCCCGGGCCATGGCCGAGCGTTTCGGCCTGCATCACGCGTTCGGCGGGTGTGTCGGTCCAGCCGACATTGATGCCGTTGACGCGGATGCGATCGAAGCGGTGCGCGTTGGCGGCATTCTTGGTCAGCGTCGCCAGCGCGCCCTTGGTGGCGGAATAGACGGCGAGGTCCGGCGCGCCGCAATGCGCATTGATCGACAGGATGTTGACGACGGCGCCGCCTTGTCCGCGCTTTTTCATGTCGGCGATCGCCGCCTGCATCAGGAAGAACGGCGCTCGCGCATTGACGGCGAACAATGATGTCCAATCGTCGAGGCCGGCATCGACGAAAGAGGCCCGGTCGGTCAGAGCCCCTGCATTGACCAGCCCGTCGATGCGGCCGAAGCGCTCGGTGCATGCGGCGGCGAGCAGGGCCGGAGTCACCGGGTCGCCGAGGTCGGCCGCCAGGAAAGCGGACCGCGCCCCGATCGCCGACAGTTCCGCCGCAACCGCATCGCCGCGCTGCCGGTTGCGGCCGGTGATCAGCAAAGCTTCGGCGCCGGAACGGGCGGCCGTCCAGGCAATCGCGCGGCCGATGCCTTGGGTCGAACCGGTGATCAACAAGACCTTGCCGTCGAGCCGAACCTCCATTCCTCCTCCCGGAACAAAGTTTCTATTTTCTCGAATATGGAACGGCAGTTCCTTGCAGTCAACTGCGCCGATCAGCCTGTCCGTCGCGCGACGACGCCGTGGACCAAAGCCATGCCGACGGCGAGCGAAGCGGCGAGCGAGCGGAAGCCTGCGAAGTCCTGTTCCACCACTTCCAGCCAGGTGTCGGAGAGTTTGACCAGCGGTGAGAAGGTGCTGTCGGTGATGGCGACGATGCGTGCTCCGCGATCATGCGCGAGGGCGACCAGGTCTGGGGTGATCGAGTTGTAAGGGCTGAAGGAAACGGCGAGCACCGCGTCGCGCTGGCTTATGCAGCCGACCTGATCGAGCGCGGTCGAGCCGACATTGTCGACCAAGACGTTGCGCACGCCCTGTTGCGACAGCGTCAGCGACAGATAGGTGGTGACCGGGAAAGCGCGCTTGCTGCCGATTACGTAGATCAGCTCGGCTCCCGCCAGCAGGTCGGCCATCTTGTCGAAGCTGTCGGTGTCGAAGCCATTGCCGATGCGGTTGAGCGAAGCCTGCGAGGCGCCGACCATGCCGTTGAGGAAATGCAAGTCGGCGTGGGGTTCGGCTGCTGCCGGTTGCTTGTTGTCGCGCGTGCGTCCTTCCGGCCAGGAGCCTTTCATGTGGTCCTTGAACAGGCCTTGGAAGTCGGAAAAGCCGGCATAGCCGAAGATCTGCGCGAAGCGTACCAGCGTCGAGGGCTGCACGCCTGCCTGTGCTGCCACCTGGGCGATGGTGCCAAGCGCAACGTCGCTCGGATGCTGCCATAGGAAGATGGCGACCTGGCGCATCCTTTTCGGGAAATGCACGGTGCCGGAGGAGAGCACCGCGCGCAGCTCCTCATAGGTTTGTGGTTTCGTGTGGCCAAGTGCCGCCAGCGAACGGCCGCGTTTCCGGGTAACGCTCTCGCCGGGTGAGGTTCGTGCGCCGCTCATCAGATGGGCCGGATTCGAGCTGTTGTACTTGAGGCGCCCCGAACTTGCGGTGAAGATCGCCAGTCGCCGACGGTTGGAAAAAGGGGAGAATTCAAAACCTGAAGCGATTGTCTTCCTTCCATCGCCTCGACAAGCCGGCGGGTAGCCATGCGACGCTTCACCATCCGAACCCTCCTCCACCGGTCTCGCACAAGGCTAGTGCGGCACGATCGTTTTACAAAACAAAATTTGGAAAGGCTGTTCGAAATTGGCGAGGCGCCCCCTATAGTCCCTGTGCTGGACGGCATCCGGGAGGACTCGAACCATGGTCTACGCAACCGCTGACGGAACCTTACGCAAGCGCCTGACGGTCGGCATGGTCGGCGGCGGTCGCAACGCCTTCATCGGCGCGGTTCATCGGTTGGCCATGCGGCTCGACGACCAGATCGCGCTGGTGGCGGGTGCGCTGTCCTCGGATGCCGAAAACGCCGCGGCATCCGCCGCCGAGATCGGCATCGCGCCGGAGCGCAGCTATGCCGACTACCATGCGATGGCAAAGGCCGAAGCGGCGCGGACGGACGGCATCGAGGCGGTGGTCATCGTCACGCCCAACCATCTGCATGCGCCGATCGCCACTGCTTTCCTAGAAGCCGGCATCGACGTCATCTGCGACAAGCCGCTGTCGACGACGCTTGCCGAGGCTGAGGCGTTGGTGGCGCTGACGAAAGCCAAGAAGCGCCGCTTCCTCGTCACATTGAACAACACCGGTTACGCCATGGCGCGGCAGGCGCGCGAAATGGTGGCAGCGGGCGAACTCGGCCGCATCCTGTCCGTGCACGGTGCCTACATCCAGGACTGGCTGACGCAGCCGATCGACGCGCAAGGCCAGAAGCAGGCCGAATGGCGCACCGACCCTGCGCGCGCCGGGCAATCGGCGGTGCTTGCCGACATCGGCGTGCACGCCTTCAACCTGGCGAGCTTCATCTCCGGCTTCGAGGCTGACGCCGTATCGGCGGACCTTTTCACCGCCGTGCCAGGTCGTCGCCTCGACGACAACGCGCATGTCCTGGTGCGCTGGACCGGCGGGGCGCGCGGCACCATCCTCGCCAGCCAGACTTCGCCCGGCCACTACAACGATCTCTCGGTGCGCATCTATGGCGACCGGGCCGGGCTCGAATGGTCGGGCACGCGGCCGGAGGAACTGCGCTTCGCGCCGTATGGCGAGGAGGCACGCACGCTGGTGCGCGGCGGCCACGGCTCGACGGCGGAAGCCCGGCGCGTCTCGCGCATGCCTGCAGCGCATCCCGAGGGCTATATCGAGGCCTTCGCCAATTTCTACCGTGACGCCGCCGACATCATCCGCGCGCATCGAGCGGGCACTGCGGTCGATGTTGCGCGCGCGGCGCAGGTACCGGACGTCGTCGACGGCGCTCGTGGTGTGAAGTTCGTGGCGGCGGCAGTGGAGTCGAACGCGGCTGGAGGAGCCTGGACGCCGGCGCGGTTTGAATAGACGCCGGCTTGGTGCTTTGAATCGTTCAATCCGCTTTACAATGCGCGGCGGCGCGACCGGCCGACGTGTCGCGAATCAGTCGAGCGCCCGATGGCGGCCTCATCGATCCTGCACCGATATGGCTTCGTCGCCCCTGCACCGAGCGTACCCGAGTGCTTGGGAGGCACGTCGTTCTCATCCGGATTGGGAACGGGTTCCTCGTCCGGCAGCCTCTCCGGATCCGGTTCGCGCATCGGCTTTGGGTCGGGAAACGGCGGCGGCGTGGGGACCGGCGTTGGCGTCGGGTCGGGAGTGGGGAGAATAGCCATAAGGTGGTCCCTCGTTGCGCTGGCGGAGCAGTCCGCGAGATGCGGTTTGGGCAACCGGTATCTGCCCGACCAGAACATGATGGGTAGAGCCGCCTCATCCGACGCTTCATCGACACCTGATCACCGGCGGCTGACGCATGGCAGAACGGCCTCGACCGGGGATGGTTCCACAGCCATCCCGCCGCGTTTCGGCGGGGTCGAACACGAATGACGATCAAATGATTTCCCGTCGCCCATTTCGCCCTTGCCGGCGCCATGCAGCGCCTTAGTTCCGTTTGCGGGGCGGGTGATCATCTGCCGACATAGGAGGCGGCCTTGAAGCACCAAACCGTAGACCAACTCAATGCCGTTGCCGACGTTCATGCTGAAGCAGCGGTTCTCATCGCCAGTCGTGGCCAACGCCTCGAGCGCTGGGCGCAACTTCTCGAGCAGGATCCCGGCCGGCGCCTTATGGCGCTTGCGGGCACCGAATACGCCACACCCGACGTGCGCGAAAAGATGCGTTCCACCGGATCGCCGATTACTGTCGCCTTCGAAGACCCGATCTTTCGTGCTCAGGGCCTGAAGGACGACACCTACGGCGAAGCAAAGCGCTTCTTCGAACTCAGCGACTGGCAACTGCACGAGGTCGTCTGCCATTGCCATGTCGGCGCCAATCTGCCGGCACGCTGGGCGGCGTCCCGCGTTCGCGCGGCCATCTCTCCAGGCTCGGGCATTCTTGCCTGGCTGAGATCGGTGTTCATGCACTAAGACGACTGCCGCGGTTCGAAGAACCGCGGCAGGTTCAATCCTTATCGGAGACGGAGGGGAGTTGTTTGTTGTCCCCAGCCGTCGCTAGCTAGAGCGATTCACCGTTTTGCGAGAACGTCGAACCGCTCTATCTTTTTGCTTTCGCTCATTCGGCTGTTGATGCAATTCCCCGCGCGAAGTTTGGGACTGTGTCTGGAATTGCTCTTAGGGCTGCCCGCGCCGCGCCTCCGCTCAGCGATCGATCTCTCCGAACACGATATCCAGCGATCCGATGATGGCCGCGACATCGGCGATCATGTGCCCGCGCGACAGGAAGTCCATCGCCTGAAGGTGGGCGAAAGACGGCGCACGTATCTTGCAGCGGTACGGAACATTGCTGCCGTCAGAGACAAGATAGACGCCGAATTCGCCTTTGGGCGCCTCCACCGCGGCGTAGACCTCGCCCTGCGGCACATGAAGCCCTTCGGTGTACAGCTTGAAATGGTGGATCGTCGCCTCCATGGAACGCTTCATGATGGCGCGCGGCGGCGGCGTGATCTTCTGGTTCGGTACGGCGACCGGGCCGTGCCCGTCGGGCAAGCGCAGCTTCTCCAGACATTGCCTCATGATCCTAACCGACTGCCGCATCTCCTCCATGCGCACGAGATAGCGGTCGTAGCAGTCGCCGTGCTTGCCGACCGGAATGTCGAAATCCATTTCGGGATAGCATTCATAGGGTTGCGCCTTGCGCAGATCCCAGGCCGCGCCCGAGCCGCGCACCATCGGGCCGGAGAAACCCCATGCCCAAGCATCGTCCTGTCCGATCACACCGACGTCGACATTGCGCTGCTTGAAGATACGGTTTTCGGTCAGGAGTTCATCGAGATTGCTCAATGTTCCCAGGAAGGGATCACAGAAATTGCAGATGTCGTCGAGCAACTCTCCCGGCAGATCCTGATGCACGCCGCCGATCCTGAAATAGTTGGCATGCATGCGCGCGCCCGACGCGCGCTCATAAAAGACCATCAGCTTCTCCCGCTCGGCGAAGCCCCAGAGCGGCGGCGTCAGCGCGCCAATATCCATCGCCTGCGTGGTGACGTTGAGCAGGTGCGACAACAGCCGGCCGATCTCGCAAAACAGGACGCGGATAAGCTGTCCGCGCCGGGGAACCGATATTTCGAGCAGCTTCTCGGCGGCGAGGCAGAAGGCATGCTCCTGGTTCATCGGCGCCACATAGTCGAGCCGGTCGAAATAGGGCAGGGCCTGCAGATAGTTCTTGTATTCGATCAGCTTCTCGGTGCCGCGGTGGAGTAGGCCGATATGCGGATCGGCGCGGTCGACGATCTCGCCGTCGAGTTCCAGCACCAGCCTGAGCACGCCATGCGCCGAGGGGTGCTGCGGTCCGAAGTTGAGCGTGAAGTTGCGAATTGCGGGTTCGGCCATGGCGGCCTCTTCGCGGACTCTCGTTTTGTTTGGCCGCTGCAGTCGGGTCAACCGCCCGCGGCGGCGCCGATCATGTCGTGGTCTGGATGATCAGCGTCAGCGTGCCGTCGCCATCCATGTTGGCGGCGACGACCTGCGAGGAATTCAGCCCGTTCGCATGCAGCACCGATACCGCCTCGGGCGAGGCATCGATCGATTTCTGCAGCCTGGCCAGGTCCGTGGCGGTTGTCCTGGTGACCACGGCTTCGGCCTGGACCTTGATCTCTGCGGGCAGGTCTTCCATCGCCACCACCACGACGTTGGTAACGGTTTGGCCGGAACTTGGCGGATCGGGTTGCACCTGGTCGAGCCGAGGTTGTTCAGCCGGGGGCAGAACCTGGGGCGGTTGCGGATCGGCGTGTTGAGCCGAGACCGGCTGCGCCAGGGCAAGGGTCGAAAGAGCGAGCATCATCGTCAATGTCCGCATCGTCTTTCCTTCCATGTATCGAAGTCTGACGACACAACCCCTCCGCCCGGCGATGGTTCCGGCCCAAGAGGGCAAGTGACGGTGAATGTTGGCGGGCGACGGCTGGATATCTCACACAGCCAAAACTGACAGCGCAGCAGCCTGCAGGCGTTCGAACGCGGCAAAGCGCCTGTCGTGGCAGGCAGCGAGCGCCGCGTTCGGCGAATAGACCTCGCCCACCTCCGACATCGCCGCCATGGCCGCGGGAAGGTCGGAGTGGCGCCCGGCGGCGACCGCGCCGAGCATCGCTGAGCCGAGCAGCACCGGCTCGGGGGACGTTGGCGCGTAGACCACCTTGCCGGTGGAGTCGGCGATGAGCTGCCGCACGAGCGGGCTCTGCCCTGCGCCGCCGCTGATGGCGATGGTGTCGATCTTGATGCCGCGGCCACGCATGGCCGCCAGGATCTGGCGGGCGCCATAGCCGAGGCCGCAGAGGCCGGCGACATAGAGCGCGACGAGACTGTCGGCTCCGGTCGCCATGTCCAAGCCGGCGATCAGTCCGCGCGCGTCGGGATTGGCCAAGGGGGCACGATTGCCTAGAAATTCGGGAACGACATGCAGGCCGCCGACCAGTCTGTCCGCCTTCGCCGCACCGCCATGCCGCTCCGCCTCCTGCGCCAGCCACTGGCTGAGGTTCTGGCCGCCTCGCGCCGCGATCCCTGCCAGCTCGACGGCGGCGGGGTGCATGCTGACCAGGCGATCGATGGCGGCGCCCGCGGCCGACTGGCCGCCTTCGTTCAGCCACAGCCCCGGCACCATGGCGGAGAAATAGGGCCCCCACACGCCCGGCACGAAAGCCGCCTGTTCGGTCGTCGTCATGGTGCAGGCCGAAGTGCCGAAGACATAGGCCATGCGCGTGGTCACATCGCCGGCGCCGCCGCGCGCGCCGACCGAGCCGATGCCGCCGGCATGCGCATCGATCATGCCGGCGGCGACCGGCGTTCCGGGCAAAAGGCCAAGCTCGGCCGCCGCCTTGCTCGTCAAGCCGTTGGGCAGCGCGCTCCCCGGCGCCACGACCTCGGTGCCGATCCGGGCAAATTCCTCATCCGCGAGCGCGCCGAGCCCGACCTTGCGAAAATAGGCATCGTCCCAGCGTGCCTCATGCGCGAGATAGGTCCATTTGCAAGTCACCGTGCAGGTCGAGCGGGACAGGATGCCGGTCGCGCGCCAGGTGAGGAAATCGGCGAGATCCATGAACTGCCATGCCGCGGCGAAGGTCCGCGGCATGTTCTCGGCGAGCCATAAGAGCTTCGGGGTTTCCATCTCGGGCGACATGGTGCCGCCGACATAGCGCAGCACGTCCTCGCCGGTGCCGTTGATCCTGCGCGCCTGCTCGGTGGCGCGGTGGTCCATCCAGACGATGATGTTGCGCTCGCGATCCCCTGACGGGCTGACCGTCAGCGGCTCGCCACCCGGCCCTAGAACGACAAGCGAGCAGGTGGCGTCGAAGCCGATGCCATGCACCGACTGCGCCGGGATGCCGGCAAGCGACACCGCCTCGCGAACGGTCGTAGAAACGGCGCGCCAGATGTCATTGCTCGATTGCTCGACGATATGGCCTTCGGCATGCCAGGTGGCGATGTCGGCCTTGGCGGACGCAAGCATGGCGCCCGCTTCGTCGAAGACGCCCGCGCGGGCACTGCCGGTTCCGATGTCGATGCCGATGAAATGACTGCTCATGACTTCAGATCCTTCGCCCGATCCGTTCGGTTGCTATAGGTCATTGCTTTGCGACAGGATGACAAGGGTCGCGGATGGTGATGTCACCTTCGTTTCCTTATCGGTGTTGCCGTTTCGGCCAGCGGCGCAGGCAAAGCTTTGCCTTGCCGGGCACGTTTACCCATGCCAACTCGATGCCGCTGCTTGTCGAGCCGGCTGGCTAGGCCGCTTTCGCAAGGTTGATGTTGTGCAGTGTCAGCCGCCGGAAATGCGAGGGCGTCATGCCCTTTTCGGCGAGAAACTGCCGGTTGAAGTTGGAAAGGGTGTTGTAGCCGACCTCGAAGCAGATGCTGGTGATCGAAGCCTGCTCGTCGCTCATCAGCATCTGGCAGGCCAGGTTGATGCGCAGCCGCTTCACATACTGAACCAGCGTCATACCGGTGTGCTGGCGGAAGGAGCGGGAGAACACACTGGGCGACTGGCCGGCGATGGCGGCTAGGTCCGTCTCGCTGAAGGGCTGGGTCAGGTTCTCGCGCAGATAGGCAAGCGCCTTGTTGATGCCTGCCGACATATAGCCCGACGGATCGGGCAGGTAGCTCGCGCTGGCCAGCATGCGCGCGCCTTCGGCGCGGCTGAGCAGACCCATTATCATCATGAACAGCTCAATGCGGCGCACGCCTTGCGAATTCATGATCTCTTCCATCAGCGGGCCAAGCTGCTTGCTGGTCTGGCGGCTGAACAGCACGCCGCGGCGCGAGGCTTCGAGCACCGGCGTCAGCGCCGCGAGCTCGGGGAAGGTGTTGATGACGCCGTCGATAAAGCCCTCATTGAACTGAATGATGCGGCAGCGGAGCGGCACCGTCGCGTCCTTCGGCACATCGCTCACCCAGTTGTGCGGCAGGTTGGGGCCGGTCAGCACCAGATTGCCCGGCTCGAACTCGCCGATGAAGTCGCCGACGAAATAGCGGCCGCGGGTGGCGACGATGAGATGCAGTTCGTATTCCGGATGGAAATGCCAGCGCACCGTGCGGAACGGGTAACCGTGCGACCAGGCAGTGAAAGACTCGCCCGGCCTGATCTGCACAACTTCAAGATCGGGTTTCATCGCTGCTCCTCCCGTATTGAAGCCAAGGCGCGTCCCCTCTACGACGCGCCGTCCGGTTTCGGCCTCATGTCAGCCAAGCTATCGAGCCGACAAGATCTTCGCCACCATGTTCGCGCCACTCCATTGGTACTTCTTTGACTATTCTGAGCCTCCACGGCGCTGAGCGGCGCCTCAAACGACGCCGCGTTCCTCGCTCCTTATGCGGAAGGCATCGACGGCGATCGCAAGCAGGATCATCGCGCCGCCGATCATCTGAATGTAATAGGCCGAGACGTTGATGAGCTGCAGGCCGGTCTGGATGACGGTGATGAGCAGCGTGCCGCCGAGCATGCCGATGACGCGGCCGCGGCCGCCGAACAGCGAGACGCCGCCGATGACGGGTGCTGCCACGGCATAGAGCAGCGTCGTGCTGCCGACGGTCACGCTGACGCCGCCGAGATAGGAGGTGTAGAGGAAGCCGGCCACTCCAGCGAGGAAGCCGGAAGCGCTGAAGGCGCCAAGCCTCGCGCGCTTGACGTTGATGCCTGCGGCATTCGCCGCCCGGCGGTTGCCGCCGGTGGCATAGAGGTTGCGACCCCAGGCCGAATAAGCAAGCACGACATGCGCCAGGAGATAGGCGACGAAGAGTGCGATCGGCATTACCGGCCAGCTGCCGATGGTGGCGCTGCCTATGTAGCTGTAGCCTTCATCGGTCACCACCATGGTGCGGGCCTGGGTGGCGCCGAGCACCGCGCCTTGCAGAAAAAGCCCCATGGCCAGCGTCGCGATCAGCGAATTCATGCGCAAATAGGCGACGAAGTAGCCGTTGAGCAGACCGACGAGCACCCCGGCAACGATGGTGATGAGCACGGCCAGCGTCCAGTGGACGCCGAACTGCTGCATGGCATAGGCGCCGATCATGCTTGAGAAGACCAGATTGCCGACCACCGAGAGATCGATCTCGCCGATCAGAAGCGTGAAGGAGACCGCAAGCACCAGCACGCCCAGCGTGGTCGCCTGCACCAGCACGTTCTGCAGATTGCCTTCCGAAAGGAAGAAGGGATTGAGGAAGCCGGCGAGGATGCTGAACACGATGATCAGGATCCAGACCACATTGTCGAGAAGGAATTTCTTGCTGGTCATGTCCGATACTGCCGCTGTCATCGCGCCGCTCTCGCTTCGGCGATCGCATCGATGGTGATCTCGGCGCCGCGCAACATCCGCGCGATCCGACCCTTGGACAAGATCACCACGCGGTCGACGAGGCGCTGCATCTCTTCCGGGTCCTGCGCGAGCAGAAGCACGCTAACGCCCTTCTTCGTCGCATCGTCGATCAGGCGGTGGATCTGCTCCTTGGCGGCGACATCGACGCCGACGGTCGGCTCGTCGAGCAGAAGCAATCTCGGCTTGCGTTCCAGCAGCCGGCCAAGCAGCACCTTCTGCTGGTTGCCGCCAGACAACTCGCCGATCTCCTGGGCGCCGCTGCCCATGACGATCTCCATGGCGCCGCGCGCCTCGCGCATGCGGCGGTTCATGCCGGCGCCGCTCACCAGCCAGCCGAGCGATAGCGGCCAATTGCCGAGGTTGAGGTTCTCGGTCACCGACATCGAGCCGACCAGGCCTTCGCCGATGCGGTCATGGGTGAGGTAGGCAATGCCCGAGCCGAGGCTCTGCCCCGGCGAGCCGAGACGCGCTTCCCGGCCATCGATCAGGACGGCACCGGCCTCGATGGGCAGCAGGCCGCCCAGCGCCCGCATCAATTCCTGCGGCCCTTCGCCGAGCAGGCCGACGAGGCCGACGATCTCGCCGTGGCCGATCGCAAGATCGACCGGGCCGCCGCCGGAAAAGGATAGCCCGCTGAGCTCGATGGCCGCGCCATGATCCTTGCGGGCGCGGTGGAATTCGGCGACGTCGGCGCCGGTGATGACGCGCGCCATGGCCTCGGCCGAAAGCTCCGCCGCTTTGCCGCTGGCGGTCACCTTGCCGTCGCGCAGCACCGTGTATTCCGAACAGATTTGGCGCACCTCGTCGTTGTGGTGCGAGATGTAGATGAAGGACGTGCCGCGTTTGGTGAGGCTTTCGACCCATTCCAGCAGATGCAGCCGCTCGGCCGCCGCAAGGCCTGCCGTCGGCTCGTCGAGAATGATCAGCGAGGCTTCGGCCGCGACCGCCTTGATGATGGCGAGCCTGCGCCTGTCGCTCGCGCCGAGGTCGCCGGCGCGCCGCCTCGGGTCGACCGGCATGCCATGGCTTTCGAGCTGGCGCGCCGCCAGGCGGCGGAGCGCGGGCCAGTCGATCAGGCCGTAGCGTCTCGGCAGATCCGGCAGCAGAAGGTTCTCGCCGATCGAAAGGTCTTCGAAGATCTCCGAATGCTGCGACAGAAGGTGGAGTCCGCGCTTCTTGCGCGCCGTCAACGGCAGGGCCGACACGTCTTCGCCGTTGAGCAGGATCGAGCCGGTGTCGAGGCGCAACAGCCCGGCGATGATGTTGGATAGCGTCGATTTGCCGGCGCCGTTCTTGCCGAGCAGGCCATGGATCGCGCCGCGCGACACGCTCAGCGAGACGCCGTCCAACACCGCAAGCGGGCCGAAGCGCTTGAAGATGTTGTCGACGGTAAGAACAGCGTTGGCGCCGTCCTGCGCAAGACTATCGGGCATGATCGTGCCGTCGGGGATGACCATTGGGATAACCGGCAATCTCGAAATGAGGTGAGAACGCGATGGGCGCGTTCTCACCGTCTCGTCGGCTGCGATCTCAGCCGGCGTTCTGCTGCATCTTCCACACCTGGGTCACGACATTGGCCCAGTGGCGCGGGTCGTCGGCATTTTCCTTGGTGAGGAAGTAGGGCGGGATGGTGAGCAGCGGGCCGGACGGGCTGTCGGCGATCGTGCCCTTCTCCCAAAAATACTTCTTGTTTTCGTAAGGTCCGGTCGGAACCGGCTTGCCCTTCAGCGTGTACTCTTCCAACAGGTCGACGACGATCTCGACATAGGCGATCGGGTCCTGTGCGATGTCGGCGTCGATCTCACCCGCCTTCACCCATTCCAGCGCATTCGGCGAGGCATCGATGCTGGTCAGGATGATGTGCTTCTCATGGCCGACCGGAAACAGCCGTTTCTGCGTTTCGAGTGCCTTGCGGGCATCAACGACGAAGATGTCGGTCGGCATGTGGATGGCGTCGAGGTCCGGCCGCTCGCGCAGCGTCGCCGAGACCACGGCGAGCGCCTGCTCATGCTGGTTGTTCTGCGGCCGCGAGATGATCTCGATGTCGGGATATTTGCTCTTAAGCGTGTCCTCGAAACCGTCTTTGCGGTCGCGCAGCGCCACGGCGGTCAGCGAGCCGTAATTGTTGAGCACGCTGCCCTTCGGCGAGCCGTGCTTCTTGGTGAGCAGCTCGGCGGTCTTCTCCGCCGCCATGACGCCCGACTGCTTGTTGTCGAAGGTCACCGAAGCGGCTACCTCTCCGCCGGTAAGCACGGTGTCGACCATGCCGAGCGGCACGCCGAGCGACTTCGCCTTCTTGCTCAGTGGGATGAGCAGCTCCGAATCCAGCGCGTCGGAAATGAGGTAGCGCGGCTTCTGCAAGAGCAGGCTGTTCCAGTCGTTGACCTGCGCGTTGGCATCGCCATTGGCGTCCTTGCCGACGAATTCCAGGCCGAGGCCTTCGACCTTGCGCTTCAGCGCCTCCTGCAGCACGACGAAGAAGAAGAAGCCGAGATAGCCGGTCTCCCAGGCCACAACCTTGGAGGTCGTGCCTTGCGCCGCGGCGCGCTCGCCGCCCGCCAGCAACAGGCCGCCGGCAGTGGCTGCCGCGCCCTGCAAAAGCGCGCGGCGGTTCAATGTTAAGCTCTTGGTCTCGCAACCCATGTCTCGCTCCCTGAAATGGTTGGAATCTTTGCCGGTAGAGCTTTCCACCAAGCCCGCCCGGCGGGGCACTCAGCCCCAAACATCCCCCGGAACGTTTCCTCCCCCGGACGATCTGATCAGGCTAGGCGCGCGCTATCCGGCCAGCCACCACGTTCCGGGGCGGGTGTTAGTACTTTTTTGATTCCGCTAGTGAAAGCCGAGGCCGCGATTACGACTGCGCTACAACATGCTCGACCTCCGGCGCGTTGCATTCGGAGTCAAAAATCTATGTGTCGCGGAAAGCGCAACCGGTAGCTCGCTCCGCAAGCCGCGGCTATCTGTGTTGGCGAGGGCCGCGCGCCGAAACCGAAGGGATGGAGAGAATGGAGCACTGGATCGGAACCTGGAGCGCAAGCCCAATGAACGTCTGGCCGGGAGACGCCGTGCTCTATGGCTTCCACCGGCAGACGGTACGCCAAGTCGTGCGCGTCAGCACCGGCGGTGAGAGGTTGCGATTGAGGCTGTCCAACGAATATGGCGCCTCGCCGATTCGTATCGGCGCCGCGACCGTCGCGCTTGCCGCGAAAGACGGCGCGGTCGACGCCGGCAGCATCCGGCAGGTGACGTTCGGCGGCGAACGGCAGACCGATCTGGCGCCCGGCGCGCCGCTGCTCAGCGATGTTGTGGACCTAGCGGTTCCCGATCTCGGGCAGATCGCGATCAGCCTCTATTTCCCCGATTTCGCTCCGATCGAGACCTATCACTACGAGGCGCAGCAGACCGCCTACATCTCCGAAATCGGCGACTTCGCCGGCGCAGCCGAACTGCCGGTGCAGCAGACCTCGACCAGCCGCTATTTCCTCAGCGCCGTGCTGGTCGAGAGCGGGCCGGACAGCGGCTCTCTGGTTTGTCTCGGCGATTCCATCACCGACGGCTTCGGCTCGACCGTCGATAGCAATGCGCGCTGGCCGGACCGGCTGGCGGAGCGGTTTGCGAAAAGCGGCCGGCTGTCAGGCATCGGCGTCCTCAACCAGGGGATCGGCGGCAACCGCGTGCTTGCCAGCCGCGCCCGCGGCGCCAACGCGCTCGCCCGCTTCGACCGCGACGTTCTGGGCTTTCCCAACGTCCGATGGGTCTCGGTGCTGGAAGGCATCAACGACATCGGCTGGCCGGAAACCATGCTTGCCGGCCGTCAGGAGGCCGTCGCCGTCGAAAGCCTGATCGCGGCTTACCGGCAATTGATCGCACGCGCCCGCATCAACGGCATCAAGGTGCTGCTTGGCACCCTGCCGCCCTTCGGTGGCGCCTTCGAAGGCCAGCCGCTCAGAACCTTCTACTCTGCGAACAAGGAGCGCGACCGCGAGGCGGTGAACGCCTGGATCAGGACATCGGGCGAAGCCGATGCCGTCGTCGATTTCGAGCGCGCGCTGGCCGATCCCGCCAACCCGTCGAGGCTGCTCGCCGCCTTCGATTGCGGCGACTGCCTGCATCCGTCCGACGGCGGCTATGCCGAGATGGCCAGGCTGTTCGAGGAAGCTTTCGAGAGCTTGCTTCGCGGCCAATAGGATTACCTGGTTCTGCGAGTGGCGGCTGCTGCCCGCGCCGGCGCCTTCTGGATGTTGGCGGCGCCGCCCATGTCACCATTCTTGGTGCGACCCGCCCCGGTCGTGCTCCAATATCGGCGCCCGTCGTCGGGTGCAATTCGGCAAAAACACGGATGGCCAACCTCAGAACAGGACGACGAGCACTTAGCATAATGGAGCTGGCAGAAGAGCTCAGCTGTCCAGGAACAAACTGCAAGTCTTTCCGGTTTGGTGACCGAACCGATTGCGGTCACGAAAATGGTTGAACATAGAAGACATAATAATGAGCAGATTGCGCAGCTACTGAGGCGCCAGTTCTCCAGTGAGATAATGAGGCGCCATCTGCGTGCACTTCCGCTGTTTCGGACCGAGAGGTGGCTCCCTGACCGGCTTGCCGGGTTGATGGAGGTTTTAAAGCGAAGTGAGGGTCGAGGACGACGGCGTTGATTCTTGCTTCTGGCCTGAAGCGTCGACGTCAGGCTGGACGCAAAGGTCGTCTTTCGATCCCAATGGAGAAGAGATGGTGAGCAATGCGGCCGCTCGATAAGGCGTTGCTTGGGGCTGTGGCAGGCGTCGCGGCGACCATGGCGATGACGGCAACGATGAGGCGCCTGCACGCAGTCCTGCCCGACGACGAGCGCTATCCGCTTCCGCCTCGCGAGATCGTCGACCGCACTTTTCCAGCTGTTGACGAGCGCGAAGCACGTTCAAGAACACTGCTTGCGCATTTCGGGTTTGGCGGTCTCACCGGTGCTTTGTTTGCCCTGCTGCCCACCACTCGAGGGAGTGGGGTCGCCTACGGCTTATGCATCTGGGCGCTGAGTTATCTCGGTTGGATTCCCGCCGCCCGCATTCTGACCCCGGCGCACCGTCACCCCATCAGGAGAAACATGCTGATGATTGCAGCTCATGTCGTTTGGGGCCTGACGCTTTCAAGATCACTGAAAGAAATGGAACGCGCCGCCATCGAGGCGTTCGACTCCTCCGGCAACCGGCCAACAGGGCGCGACCGGCAAGCCGAGAGGAGAAGCCGGTGACCGGGGGGCGCGTTCTGCGGAACGATCCGACCCTTCGGCCCGCCGCGCTGTCTTGTCCGGCGGGACATCGGCAATGAAGGTTCTCGTAACGGGATCGAACGGTCTCATCGGCACAGCGGTGTGCGCGCGTCTGGTCGCGTCAGGGCACGAGGTCGTGCGGGCCTCACGACGCCGATCAAGCCGGGCGGGGGAGGCGGGAACGGTCGCCATCGATATGGCGAAGGCGCTCGCCCCCGAGAACTGGGGCAGTGCTCTTCAAGGCGTTGACGCGGTGGTGAATTGTGCCGGTGTTCTGCAGGACAGCGCCAGCGAAGATACGACGGGGGTTCATGCATTCGGCGCAGCGGCGCTGTTTCGTGCCTGCCGGCAAGCCGGGGTGCGCCGGGTCATCCACTTTTCCGCTATCGGCGTCGATCGTGAGCAACCCTCCGCCTTCTCCGCCAGCAAATATGCCGGCGAGGAGGCCTTGATGACGCTCGACTTGGATTGGGTCGTGCTGAGACCCTCCGTCGTTCTGGGCCGCCCCGTTTTTGGAGCGAGCGCCCTGTTTCGCGGCCTTGCCGCGCTTCCTCTGCTGCCCTCCATGCCCGGCTCCGGCCGTCTGCAGGTGGTCCAACTTGAGGACGTGGTCGAAACGGTGGCGTTTTTCCTCAGCCCTGACAGCCCGTCACGGATCGCTCTCGACCTTGCTGGTCCGGACGCCTTCGCCATGGAGGAGGTAGTCGCGCATTACCGCAGGTGGCTTGGATGGGACGAGGCTCGCGTCCTGGCTCTCCCGAGATGGGCGGCGCGTCTACTCTATCGGCTGGGTGACGCCGTCAGTGTGCTGGGATGGCGCCCTCCCATGCGCACCAACGCCGCCCTTGAGATCAGCCGGGGAGCAACGGGTGATCCCGGACCCTGGAAGGCGACAACGGGGATCGAGCCGCGAGGTCTCCCGACAGCACTCGCCGCAAACCCAGCCACGGTGCAGGACAGATGGTTTGCCGGCCTTTACTTCATCAAACCCGCGATCTTCACGGTGCTGCCGTTCTTCTGGATCATGACCGGAATCATATCCCTGACAACCGGATGGCAGAGCGGTGTCCAACTCCTGATCGGTACCGCTGTGAGCGCGCTGGCGGCGCCCTTGGTCATCGCCGGCGCGCTGGCCGACCTGGTCATCGGCGTTCTCATCGCGCTTCGCAAAACCGCGCGCGTTGGGCTCTGGGGAGCGATCGGCGTATGCGTTTTTTATGCATTGGCCGGCACGCTCCTGCGGCCCGATCTGTGGAATGAACCGCTCGGGCCGCTGATGAAGATCCTGCCGATCGTTCTTCTGCACTTCGTCGCATTGGCGATCCTGGAGGAGCGCTGATGCTCTACTTCGGTCTCAAATATCTCCATATCGTGGGCGCGGCGGTTCTGCTGGGGACGGGCGCTGGCATCGCCTTCTTCATGCTGCTTGCACACCGGACCGGCAACCCGGCTACCGTGGCCGCTGTCGCGCGCATTGTCGTGGTTGCCGATTTCCTGTTCACGGCAACGGCAGTTGTGGCGCAACCGATCACCGGCGTCGCGCTTGCCTGGCTCGTCGGCTATTCGCTCTGGGACGGCTGGATCGCGCTGTCGATCCTTCTCTACGTCGTGACCGGTGTTTTTTGGCTTCCCGTGGTCTGGATGCAGATGGAGATGCGCGATCTTGCCCTGGCGGCGGCGAAAGCCGGCCAGCTGCTTCCGCCGCGCTATCACCGGCTTTTCCGGCTCTGGTTCATGTTCGGCTTTCCGGCCTTCGGCGCGGTCGCCGCTATCTTATGGCTGATGATCACCCGCCCGGCCATCGAATGGTTCGGGACCGGCTGATGCCGACGGGCCGAGCGAGCTCATCTGAGCTACGCCGGGAGGAGAGGCGCCGGCTTTGATTTTCCGTGCATGGACAAGAACGACTACACCAGCGCGATCGGCATGTAGCGGATAACCACCTTCTCCTGTCGAAACCACCGCTCGAGTGCGATCCGGCGTTCACGCCAGTCGATGAGATCGACCTCGTTGGCCATGACTTCGAAGATCACAATCTTGTCGGCGTTGGACTCGGCACCCTTTTTCCACAAACCGTCGGCAGGCGCCTGAAGGTAAGCAGTAACGCCTTCGAAGCGACTCGCCAGTTCTTCCTTCACGCGGTCGAAATCTTCTTGAGCGAAAGGCTGGCCGTCATTGTCCGAGCAGGGAAGCAGGATCTGAACAAGATGCATCGCAATCCACCGGTGAATTCTAGCACTTGGCATCGTCGAGATAGTTATGCATGTCGGTGGCCGCGATCGAGGCGTGGCCGAATGCGACAGCAATCTGATTGATTTCGTTGACCACATCGCCAGCGGCATACAGGCCTGGCACGACCGTGCGCTGATGCGCATCCACGACAAGATTTCCAAGCTCGTCGCATGTCGCCCCGAGATCTAGGCCAAGTTGCGACCTTGCCCTGCATCCCATGGCTGGATAGACGGTATCGAATGAGGATGCTGTTCCGTTGGAGAGTTGAATGGTGGCCTGCTCTCCCGAGGGTCGTAGCGAATGAGGGATGCAGGGCTCGAGCCGGATTCCAGCTTCGTGGATCAGTCGGCCGGCATCTGCATCAATTTCACTCGAAGCATCGGTCGTCAGTACGGTGACGTCGCGAGTGTAGGTCCGCATGAACAATGCCTTCTTCACCGCCTCTTCCGCCGGGCCCAGGACTGCGACGCGCTTATCGATCACCTCATAGCCGTCACAGATCGGACAGAGGCGCAAGGTGCCGGCTCTGATCATATCGTCTGCCGAAGGCGTCTCTGGAAGCTTATCGACAATGCCAGTAGCCAGGAGCGCCGCGCGGGAACGAATGGCTGTCGAACCGATCGCAATAAAATCCGTTCCGTCGCGGCCAATCTCGTGGATTATATCGTGCCTAAGATCGGCTCCGCTCTGCAAAGCCTGCTGCCGCAGCCGATTCAGCAGTTCGGCGCCGGCTATGCCGTCGGGGAAGCCGGGACAGTTGCGGGTAATCGGAATGAGCTTCGCGCGGCTTTGACCGCAATCGACAACGACGACCCGGCGGCGAAAGCGCCCGAGATACGTCGCTGCTGCCAAGCCGGCCGGACCGCCACCGATAACCAAGCAGTCAATTCGTTCCCACTGACAGACGCTATCGTCTTCGATCACCAAAGAACTCCCGGGAGGTGATGCAGAGCTATTGCAAGCGGCTCGTGCCCGGCAAACGAACTTGTCTGTTGGTGACTAAGACCAAGGGCGTGCGCGACTGCTTCCCGGTTCTCATAAGAATGAGGCCGACACAGATGCCGCTCGTGAGGATGGCCTCGTTTCCTTCCGAACGGCCAGAAACGAGGGCGCAAAATCCGGCCTCGACCGCGCGCACCGGTAAGCGCGGGATCAGTTGTTTCGTTATAGGCGACCATCTGTCCCAACCGCGCCCTTGCTTATTGGTTCCGCCGTGCATTCGCGTTGCGCGCCGATCCGTTGTCTCGCCAGACGCTGACGACGTTCGGCTGCCTTCACGTGCCGCAGGCCGCCGTTCGCCACGCGGCGGACCGGACGATGCAAAAGTTCGCTTTTGTGGATCAAAGTAGCCCGGCCTGCCGGGCGGGGTTGGGGGCTTGACATACAGGCCGGGCCCTTACCCCGCGCAGCGGGGCAGAGTTCCATTATGCGCCGCGCTTGCGGCAACCGACATTAACATTTTCTAAGACTTGAAAAGCCCGTCGCAGCCAATGAGCGTAAGCGACGGGCTTTTGTGCTGCCGAGACGGCTACGTCCCAACGGGAAACGACCGCTCCCATAACAAGTCATGGCCGCGCAATCAGTTCCAATCTTGGACAGCCCACCCGAGGAACGTCACGACACCAGCGACGTTCCGGTAAATGGCAATCGACGATGATATCGAAATGGCCAGGCGGCATGTTCACGAAGGCGAGCGGCACCTTCGCCGTCAGCACGAGTTGGTTGCCGACCTCAGCGATCAGGGATTGCCGACCGATGACGCCCTGCGCTTCCTCCAGCTGCTTGAAGACATGCAGGCGATGCATCGGCAGCACTTGTCGCGGCTGCTGCGCAGAGCCGAAAATGGCTAGGAGGATTCCTGCCTTGTCGGGCCGGACCATGGGTGTCTGCACTTGATCTGGTGACAGGTCATGATCTGCCATGAGTGCGCCGGCCGAGACGATCGGAATCTGCAATTCAGCAAAACACTGTAACGCCGACAAGCGCAGGGACTGGACGCCCTGCCTCCAAATGCTCCGACTATTGCTCGTCCTTTGGGGCAACCTGCACCAGCTGCAAAAGCCCTAGCACGATCAGCGCCAAGACTGTGCCAAGAATTGCGATCTGCCAGAACCCGAGACCCACTGCCAATCCAATGGCACCGGCCAGCCACATTCCCGCGCCGGTCGTCAGCCCCTGAACCTCCCCTTTGGAGAAGAATATTAGCCCTGCAGCCAGGAATGCGACGCCGGCAGTTGTGGCTTCGATCAGGCGGATGGGGTCAATGGCTATCTCCTGCCCATCGAAGACGGGGAGATGGGTGATTTCGATGGCCAGGATGGCGATCAAGGCGGCTGCCAGACAGATCAGGATATGCGTCCTCAGCCCGGCCGGCCGGTTACGCCATTCGCGCTCCATGCCGACGAGTGAGCCAAGAACCGCAGCCAGCAAAAGCCTGGCTGAAATCACGGAAAATGGCAGCCAGGTTTGCTGCCCGAAACGTTCAACAAGCTCATCCATGAGCGCCAGAACGTATCTGTGGGCTGCCCGGTTCCTTCCGCAGGACGCCGGGATGTCCTTGCAATGCATATCGCCGGCAAAGCGCCGGAACATTCGAGCTCAGCCCACGTTGGGTTCTGTTCGACCGACAGGGACACACCTCAATGGAACCCAAATCATCGCGCGATCTGCCCGGTCCTAAGCCCCGCAAGGACAAGGAACGGGAAAACCAAAAAGCTGCCGCGAAAACGCCTGACAAGACCAACGATTGGGACCGGAACCAGGTGCATGGCGAAGGCGAGAGCATCGGGATCGACAAGGACGAACCATAGGCCGATCCACACCTCAGAGCGGCGCAATCTGAGCCGCCCACGATGCGGCTTGCCGCCATCCCGACCATTAGAGTGCTGGCGGAGAGAGCGTCTTTCGAGTTGTCAGCTAAGCGTCAGCAGGCTGAGCCAGATTTGCGGGTCGGTTATCATCTTCGCCCTCCCTTCGAGCACCCAGTTGCATTTGGTTCTGGCTTGACCCGGCGGCGACGATGAGCAGCACCGATCGCATTCGCGTACCGCCACAAACCGCACCTGAAGTTGATTTCTCAGGTGCGGTTGTTGGCCGGCTGCGGCTTAGCCTACTCTGCCGCGACTGTCGCGATGAGAGGCGACGCTTCGGGCAGGGGCGCGACCGGTTCGGCCCGCCCTTCGAGGTCATCCAGCAGTGCCATCCACAGCGAGATACACAGCCCGACCATGACGACGAGGAAGGGGGCTGCCGCAATGATCGACGCGGTCTGCAGGCCCTCCAAGCCTCCCATCACCAGCAACACGCAGGCCGATGCTCCCGCAAGGATACCCCAAAGGACGACAGTGACCCGTGCGGGCTCAAGCGTGCCTCGAGATGACAGCATACCCATCACTATCGAGGCGGCATCCGCTCCCGAGATGAAGAAGATCGCCACAAGGAAGATCGCAACGAAAGAGGTGATAGCAGTTGCCGGATATTGTTCGAGCAGGGCGAAAAGTGAGATGGCGGCCCCCTTGGTGTTAACGGCCTCGACAAGGCCGCCGACCCCCACCAGTTCGGAGTGCAGAGCGGTACCGCCCATGATGGTGAACCAGAGGAAGGTCACGCCGCTCGGGATGAACAGAACACCGATGACGAATTCGCGGATGGTCCGTCCGTTGGAGATGCGCGCAATGAAGACGCCAACGAAAGGCGCCCAGGAAATCCACCACGCCCAGTAGAAGATGGTCCAGCTGCTCAGCCATTTGCCGTCGCTGAAGGCGGCGGTGCGGAACGACATGGCGACAAGATTGGTGAGGTATTCGCCGAGCGCTTCGGTGAAGGTGTTGAGGATGAAGACGGTCGGGCCGACGACGGCCAAGAAGAGCAGCAGCGCGGCGGCGACCACCATGTTCGTGTTGCTCAGGAACTGGACGCCCTTGCCGACCCCCGACACTGCCGAAAGTATGAACAGCACCGACAGCACGGCGATGATCGCCAGGTCAATGCCTGTCCCCTCGCCGGTTCCCCAGAGAAAATTCAGACCGCTGTTGATCTGCTGTGCGCCAAGACCCAGCGATGTCGCGGTCCCGAATAGCGTGGCGATGAGGGCGAGAATATCGATCGTCTTGCCAATCGGTCCGTTGACGGCGCTACCAAGCAAAGGGGTGAATGCGCTTGAGATCAGGATAGGCAGGCCCTTGCGGTAGGTGAAGTAAGCGATCGCCAAACCCACAATGGCGTAGATCGCCCAGGGGTGCAGGGCCCAATGGAAGTAGGCATATTCCATCGCGATCAGCGCAGCTTCCTTAGACTGCGGGGCAGCCAGCCCGTGAGGCGGCGCGCCAAAATGGAAAACTGGCTCGGCAACGCCCCAGAACATCAGTCCGATGCCCATGCCGACGCTGAACATCATGCATACCCAGGAAACGGTGCTGAATTCCGGCAGCTCGTCGTCGGCTCCAAGCCTGATCTTGCCAAAACGGCTGATCGCCAGGAACCCGGCAAAGGCCAGAAACATCGCCGTCGAGACAACAAAGCCCCACCCGAAACCATTGATGATCGCTGCAAGCGTGGCTTTCGTCACAGTGGCGAGGCTATCCGGGGCGGCAGCTCCCCATAAGATGAACGCGGCAGTTATCGCTATGGCCGGCCAGAATACCGCCGGATCTATGCCTCGTAGCCTGCTTGTACTCGACATGCTTGACCCTCCCATATCTATTGGAACTATTTCTTCAATACTTTCCTTCGAATTGTGCGTACGCGAAAAATACTGACCTTTCTGAGGGCCAAAATCAGGGACGGCTCAGGTCGCCTCGCAATGAGAAGCTCCGGCCATTCACGTCGTTCTGGATGTGTCGGATTTGCCCCTCCCCCACCACACCCGTCAGGGTAGAAGGGCGGGAAAAGGGGATAGGAGGAAGCCGGCGAGTCAGTAGGGAATCGGTCGATTTCGGGTAGGGCAATGCCCACCCGGGCAAGGCGCGCCATGCTGCGGCGCGTCAAGAACGCTCGCTGTGAAAACCCGATGTCGAGTCAGCCTGGTCGCTGTGCTTGCGCGGCGCGATGCCTGTAGACGTACAAATTGAGTGGCCGAACCGGCCTGAAGCGGCAAAACTGATAACGTTCACGCCGCGGAGGGATATTTCCTGTCCAATCGTTCCTGCTGCGGCGTTTGGGCGTAGAGTTCGCGATAGCATTTGGAAAAATGCGACGCCGAAACGAAGCCGCACTTGATAGCTACTTCGACTATGGGCACGGATGACTGGATCAACATGTGCCGTGCGCGCTCAAGGCGTATCTCCAAATAGTAGCGGGCGGGGGAGCGTCCCATCTCATCCCGGAAAAGACGCTCGATCTGCCGCCGCGACAGTCCGACTTGCTTGGCAATATCGCGTATCGATATTGGTTCGGATGGATTGGCGTCCATAAGTTCGATGATGGTCAGCACTTTTGAATTCTGAATGCCGAGCCGCGCGCGCAAAGGAAGCCGCTGGCCATCGCTTGCGCTCCGCACTCGATCGGTCAGCACCTGCTCACATACGCGACTGACGAGAGTTTCGTCGAAATCATCGCCGATCAGCTTTAACATCATGTCGAGAGCGGCGGTGCCGCCGGCGCATGTGTAGATGTCTTGATCGACCTCAAAAAGGTCGGCAAACACATGCGCATTCGGAAATGCCTCGGCGAAGCCTGGCAGATTTTCCCAATGGATGGCGCAACGTTTGCCGGAAAGCAGCCCGGCAGCAGCCAGCACATGGGCGCCGGTGCAGAGACCGCCGATTGCAACGCCGCGACTATGTTCCTCGCGCAACCATGCAAAGGCCGACTTGTTCGAATATCGTTCGATGTTGGTGCCGCTGCAGACGATGACCATCGATAGCCTATCGGGGCCGGCCATCCTGCGCCGCTCGTCTTTCAACGACGTGTCTACCGCACACAACACCCCGTTCGAAGCGGACACGGGCTGCCCGTCGGTACTGGCCAGCCGCCACTTGTAGGCTTCGTAGCCGAGCATCCGGTTGGCTATGCGGATCGGCTCCAGCGCGGTCGCAAAGGCGACCATGGTGAAATCCGGCACCAGAAAGAAGACGAGAGAGCGCTTGATCGGATGTTCGGCTATGTTCACTGCGGTCACGTCCGATATCGGGAACAGGATGTCGCAAATTCGCCGTCGACGCCAATATCTGCCTTGCTTGTCCCGATGAAGATACGAAGGGATTGTGGCACGTGGCTGTCGAATTGCGCACATTCATGTTCGAGAGCCGTCGCGATGCCGCCATCATGCAATCCTGCCGCTACAACTGCCGAGACACAGGTCGCGGCGTGCGCTTTCAGATAGTGGCGGAGGGATGCTGAGCGACCATTATTAGGCACATTGCCCCGGCAGCAGAAACCTGCGCTTCCGTTTTCGGGACGGAGTTGTCGACAACCAGCCATGCCGCTACCGGCCCCATTGCAGGCAATCCTGATTGGGGCAGCCATACCGTCACCGGTCAGTGGTGTCTTGGCGGGATAAGCGGATTCGGAGCAGCTTGTTACACAGATCAAGGATGCTTCGGCTTTGAGGTGTCTTCCCTCTTCGCTAACAGCTTGAAAACATCATAGTATTAGGAAAATTAATGGCGGAGAGAGCGGGATTCGAACCCGCGTTACGGTTGCCCGTAAACACACTTTCCAGGCGTGCGCCTTCAACCACTCGGCCACCTCTCCGTCTTGCATGTCGCGTCGGCCGGTTTCGCCGCGCGGGTTGGGGAGATGCATCTCCCTCGGGAAGGGCTCTCGGCCTAAATTTGGGGTGCCTTCAACCGGCAGGCAACCCTTTTCCCGGCACCTCTAGCCGTCTAGGCAAAACAGGCGCGGGGCTCATCTAGTCGATCCGAAAGCGAATGCCAAGTCATTCCGTGGCTTTTGCCGTGGATGGCGCGAAAGCTGCGGGTGGCCTGCCATGCAGCCGAATGCTGTGCACAGGCTGGCCGGCGGAGTTTCCCGCGCTTGACTTCGGCTCTGGCCGCCTGTCGACTGCCTGAGGCGTTGTTTCGTGCACTTCCGGACGGAAAACCACGACGCAGTTCCCGGAACTGCTTGGGCTTTGCGAGGGGCATTGTCCTGACATGGCATCGATCAACCAGCAGCCCGCGGGCCGGCCCGACAGCGGGCTCTCCTTCATCCCGGTGGCGTGGCTGATCATCGTGATGGCGCTTTCGGCCTATGGCCTGATCTCGAGCTGGCGGCTGATCGGCGACTTCAATCTGCCGGAAAGCGTGCTCTTCCTGATCTACGGGGGGCTGACCGGCGGCGCCGTGACCATTCTGTGGGGGCTTTACCTGCTCGGCCTCGCCTTCAACCGGTCGGCGCGTTTCCCGCGTCACTATACGATCTGGCAGGTCGCCATCATCCTTTGGCTCGTCGTGCGTCAGGCCTACACGCTTCTTGTGCCCGATTTCGTCTTCTCGGCCGAAGGGCTGGGCTTCACGGTGGCCGAGATCGCCATCGGCCTGCTCTGCATCTACCTCCTGCGGCGCGGCGCCGGCGCCGACACGGTGTATGCCAATCCCGAGGCCGTACGCCCGCCGCTCCTGGTCTCGCTCGTCGCCGCGTTGCTCGGCATCATTCTTGGCGGCGCCATCGGCGCCTGCATCGGATTTTTCGCGGGGTCGCTAATCGCCGACGCCACTCATATGAGCTGCTTCGAGGGCGCCTGCGGGTTTTTTGCTGTCTTCATCGGCTTGGGCGGTCTGATCATCGGAGCCGTCGGCGGCGGGATTTTCGCCATCTGGCGCGTCAACCGGCGCAAAGCGGCGCGGAGGGCCTAACTCAAAATCACGTGTCGCGATTGCGTGGCGGTTGTGCACGCTCTATGTCGTTTGGCGGGGCAGACGGGAGTGTTCCCGGGGAGTGCGTTGGATGCTGCGTTTCATCTTTCGGCTGGCGGCCATGGTTGCGTTGTCGATTTCTGTCATCATGGCGGTGATCGACACCACGCGCTCCGTCGCGGCGTCGGCGCCGGTCATGACGCCGCTCAACGCAAGCTGGCTGGCGGTATCGCCCGACACGCGCGCCGCGTTCGAGACCTATGTGCGCGCCAAGGCCAGTCCGCTGGTCTGGGACGGGATCATCGCCTGGGTGCTCGGCCAGCCGGGATTCGCCGTGTTCGCGGTATTGGCGTTCCTGCTCTACGCCCTCGGCTACCGCCGGCGGCGCCACGAATTCGCCCCGACCACCTGACGCGGACTCCGCCCGAAACGGTCGGCCTTCACGCTTTTTCCAACAGGTCAAAATTCCACGTGAATTTTGTTTCGGGCCGTGCCAGATTGGCCGCGAGCGGGAGGGGCATACACTTCCTGCCTGACGTCGCATGCCTGCCGGAGGACCGGGCAGGGTTTGCGGTGCAAACGGAAAATAACCGACAGGGTGTGGATCACATGAAACGTATCGTTCTCGGCCTCCTGGCCGCAACCGCAATGGTTCTCCCGGCCTTCGCCGCGGATGTCCAGCCGGCCATCCTCTACGATCTCGGCGGCAAGTTCGACAAATCCTTCAACGAGGCTGCCTATAACGGCGCCGAGAAATTCAAGAAGGAAACCGGCGTCGCTTATGTCGAATTCGAAGTCTCCAACGCTTCGCAGCGCGAGCAGGCGCTGCGCCGCTTCGCCGAGGACGGCCGCAACCCGATCGTGATGGCCGGCTTCGCCTGGGAAGATGCGCTGAAGAAGGTCGCGGCCGAATATACCGACCTCAACTTCGCCATCATCGACGATGCCGTCGACCTGCCCAATGTCCGCTCGCTGGTGTTCAAGGAGAACGAAGGCTCCTACCTCGTCGGCATTCTGGCTGCGATGGCGTCGAAGTCGAAGAAGGTCGGCTTCGTCGGCGGCATGGACATCCCGCTGATCCGCAAGTTTGAATGTGGTTATGTCGGCGGCGCCAAGTCTGCCGGGGCCACCGAGGTCATCCAGAACATGACCGGCGATACCCCGGCCGCCTGGAACGACCCCGCCAAGGGCGGCGAGATCGCCAAGACGCAGATCGATCAGGGCGCGGACGTCGTCTATGCCGCGGCCGGCGGCACCGGCGTCGGCGTGCTGCAGGCGGCCGCGGATGCCGGCAAGCTCGGCATCGGCGTCGATTCCAACCAGAACGGCCTGCAGCCCGGCAAGGTGCTGACCTCGATGATGAAGCGCGTCGATGTTGCCGTCTACAATGCTTTCATGGACGGCAAGAACGGCACCTTCAAGGGCGGCGTCGAAAATCTCGGCCTCAAGGAAGGCGGTGTCGACTACGCCATGGACGACAACAACAAGGCGCTGGTGACGGATGAGATGAAGGCGGCCGTCGAAAAGGCCAAGGCCGACATTATCGCCGGCAAGGTCCAGGTGCACGACTACACCACTGACAACAACTGCCCGTATTGATCGGCAACTGAACGAGGCTTCTTCGACCGCCGGGCTTTCGCCCGGCGGTTTGTTTTTCGGACCAGCATCATGCAACCGATTATCGAAGCCATGACGGAGCGCGATGTCGAGGCGATCGCCAAGCTGCGCCTGGCCGCCTTCTTTGAGGGCACCGGCCGGACGCTCGCAGAGGATATTGCGGGACTTCGCCGGCTGATCGCAGGCGACGGGTTCGAGGCGGCTGTCGTCGCCCGCCTCGGCGGCCCGCCGATCGGAAGCTGCCTCTTCGTCCGCAACGAGATCGACCCGGCGCATGATCTGACGCCGTGGCTCGCCGGGCTTGTTGTTGACAAGGCGTATCGAGGGCAGGGCGTTGGCTCGGCGCTGGTCAGGGCCATAGAAGGCCACGCCGCGTCGGCCGGCGTTAACCGGCTCTATCTCTACACCTGGCAGGCACGACCGTTCTACGAAGCGCTTGGCTGGACTGCGGCGGAAGCTTTCGAGCAGGAGGGCGAGCCGATGCTTTTGATGTCGTGCGCCCTATAGCGTGCCGGCGAGATAGCCCAGCGCGAAGGCGGCCGCCAGGGCGAGCGCGATAGCCAGGCCGAGCCGGCCGCCAAGGGAATGCAGGCCGACGCCATAAGGCTTGCGCTCGATCTTGTTGATCACGATCGGCTGCGGCTTCGCATCGCCCTTGTCCAGCCCGGCAAACCGCATTTGCGGCAATTCGCCAAGCCGGCGCTGGACAAGCTGCCAGCGCTCATCCGAAGCCGTGGCCGACGCTCCCTGCGGCTCCAAAGCACGCATGCGCTCGGCAAGCCGCAGCACCGCGTCGCGAAAGGCGGGATCGATCTCTAGGTCGCGCTCGGCGCGAGCGCGCTCCCGTTCGTCCATCAGGCCGAAGACATAGTCGCCGGCCCTTGCGATGCGGTCTCCTTCACCGGCCATGACCGTTCGCCTCGAACCCGCCCGCTGACCCCGCAGGCTCAGTAGTGCGGCGGCTTGGTCACCGGCACGTCGGGAGCGGCCTGCTCCTCCAGGGCCAGGAACCGGTCGGTAAGGGCGGCGAGCTTGCGTTCCATGCGCTCGATCACCGTCCACTGCTCGGCGATCTGGTCGGACAGTTCATCGATCGTCTTTTCCTGCTCGGCGGCGCGGATTTCCAGCGTCGTCAGCCGATCGTCAGGCATCGTCATCCATCCCGGTCTCTGTGAATGTGAAGCTCCCCGGCCACCTTCGAAATTGACAAGCGCGGGGGGTTTTGTCGAGAGTGAATGGCGTTCCGGCCAATTGGCACGGGCGGGGCGTCGTGCTAGGCAATTTGACCAAGCGATAAAAAATAACGAGTGGGACAGGCTGCATGGCGCAAGCCGCAATCGAGCTCATAGGCATCAACAAGAGTTTTGGCGCCGTGCGCGCCAACCGCGACATCAACCTGGAAGTCACGCGCGGCACCATCCATGGCATTGTCGGGGAGAACGGCGCAGGCAAATCGACGCTGATGTCGATCCTCTATGGCTTCTACCAGGCCGACAGCGGCGAAATCCGCGTGGCGGGCAAGCCGGTGTCGATCAACACCCCAAACGACGCGATAGCGCTCGGCATCGGCATGGTGCACCAACATTTCATGCTGGTCGACAATTTCACGGTGCTGGAGAACGTCATACTCGGCGCCGAGACCGACGCGCTGTTGAAGAGCAGCATCGCCAAGGCGCGCTCCGAGCTCGAACGGCTGGAGCGCGAATACGGCCTTGAGGTCGATCCCGACGCCATCATCGAGGAACTGCCGGTCGGCCTGCAGCAGCGCGTCGAAATCCTCAAGGCGCTCTATCGCGGCGCCGAGATCCTGATCCTCGACGAGCCGACCGGGGTTTTGACGCCGGCGGAGGCCGACCATTTGTTCCGCATCCTCAAGCAGCTGAAGGAACAGGGAAAAACGGTGGTGCTCATCACCCACAAGCTGCGCGAGATCATGGCCGTTACCGACACGGTCTCGGTCATGCGCCAGGGAACCATGGTGGCGACCAGGGTGACCAAGGAAACGACGGTCGGCGAGTTGGCCGAACTGATGGTCGGCCGGCGCGTGCTCTTGCGGGTGGAGAAGGGCCAGTCGGAGGCCGGTGCGATAAAACTCTCGGTCAAGAACCTGACAGTCAAGGATTCACGCGGCGTCACCATGGTCGACGACGTCTCCTTCGACGTCCGCGGCGGCGAGATCGTCGGCATCGCCGGCGTGGCCGGCAACGGCCAGTCGGAGCTGCTCGAGGCGATCTCCGGCATCCGGCACGCCGTCTCGGGCGAGGTCATGCTCGAAGGCAAGCCAATCGACCTGACCGGCAAGGCCGATCCCGGCGAATTGCGCGACCGCGGTCTCGCCCATGTGCCGGAAGACCGCCACCATGTCGGGCTGGTGCTCGCCTTCGAGGAGAACGAGAACTCGATCCTCGGCTATCACGACGACGAGCGCTACCTCAAGGGGCCGTTCCTGAACGTCGATGCCATCATGGCCGACGCGAAGGACAAGATCGAGAAATACGACATCCGTCCAGGCAATCCTCGGCTGAAGACCGCAAATTTCTCCGGCGGCAACCAGCAGAAGATTGTGCTGGCCAGGGAGATGGAGCAGGATCCCGGCGTGCTGATCGTCGGGCAGCCGACGCGCGGCGTCGACGTCGGCGCCATCGAATTCATCCACAAGCGGCTGATCGCCATGCGCGATCAGGGCAAGGCGGTGCTGGTCGTGTCGGTCGAGCTCGACGAGATCCGCTCGCTGTCCGACCGCATCCTGGTAATGTTCGCCGGCCGCATCGTCGGCGAACGCGGACCGGAAGCGACGGAAGGCGAGCTTGGCCTCTTGATGGCCGGTGTCGAGCACCAGGAGGCCGCCGAATGAGCACGCCTTACGCCAAGCTGCCGGCCTGGGCCGATTATGGGTTGATTCCGTTGATCAACCTGTCGGTTGCCTTCATTGTCGCGGGCTTCGTCGTCATGCTTGTCGGCGAAAATCCGTTCCGCGCCGCCGTCATCCTGGTCGAAGGCGCTTTCGGCAAGGGCACAGGCATCGCCTTCACCCTGTTCTATGCCACGACCTTCATCTTCACCGGGCTGTCGGTGGCGGTGGCGGCGCATTGCAGCCTGTTCAACATCGGCACCGAAGGCCAGGCCTATATCGGCGGCCTCGGCATCGCGCTCGTCTGCCTGAGCTTCGACAGCGTCCTGCCCTGGTGGGTGATCTTTCCGATGGCGATCGTCGCCGCGGCGGCGTTCGGCGCGCTCTGGGGTTTCATCCCGGCCTACCTGCAGGCCAAGCGCGGCTCGCACATCGTCATCACCACCATAATGTTCAACTTCATCGCCGCCTCGGTAATGGTCTATCTGCTGGTCGGTCCGCTGAAGCCGGTCGGATCGCAGGCGCCGCAAACACGCAATTTCCTGGCCGGCGCGGAATTGCCGAAGCTCAACTGGATGATCGAATTGTTCGGCGCCAAGATCCGCTCGGCGCCGCTCAACATCTGCTTCCTGCTGGCGCTGGCGATGGCTTTTCTGGTCTGGCTGCTGATCTGGCGCACCAAGCTCGGCTACGAGATGCGCACCTATGGCCATAGTCCAAAGGCGGCGCGCTATGCCGGCATTTCGGAAACCCGCATCATCCTCACCGCGATGATGATCTCGGGCGGGCTGGCCGGCATGATGGCGCTCAACCCCGTGATGGGCGACCAGCACAATGTGGCGATCGATTTCGTCTCGGGCGCCGGCTATGTCGGCATCGCGGTCGCGCTGATGGGCAGGCTGCATCCGGTCGGCATCGTGCTGGCGGCGATCCTGTTCGGCATGCTCTACCAGGGCGGGGCCGAGCTTGCCTTCGAGATGCCGTCGATCAGCCGCGACATGATCGTCATCATTCAAGGGTTGGTCATCCTCTTCGCCGGCGCGCTGGAGCATATGTTCAGGCCCTATATCCAGGCGCTGTTCGCATCGGTCAGCCCCAAATCGGTCGGCATGCAGGCGGTCAAGGGGAAGGGGGCCTGAGATGGACAGTTTCAACGCGATCGTCCAGGTCCTGGATTCCACCATCCGCCTGTCGGTGCCGCTGCTGCTTGCCTGTCTTGCAGGCCTTTATTCAGAGCGGGCAGGCATCTTCGACATCGGTCTCGAAGGCAAGATGCTGGTCGGCGCCTTCGCCGGCGCTGCAGCGGCATCGGTCTTCCACTCCGCCTTTATCGGTCTCGGCACCGCCGTCCTGATCTCGGTCGCCTTCGCCATGGTGCACGGTTTCGCCTCGATCACGCATCGCGGCAACCAGATCGTCTCCGGCGTCGCCATCAACTTCGTCGCCGCCGGCTCGACCATCATCCTCGGCCAGGCCTGGTTCGAGCAGGGCGGCCGCACGCCGGCGCTGCAGCCGGGCGAGCGCTTCGAGGCGATCGTGTGGCCCGGCGCCGAAGCCGTCCGCAACGTGCCGATCCTCGGTCCCGTTTATGCCGAGCTGATCTCCGGCCATTCGATCCTGGTCTATTTCGCCTTCGCGATGGTGCCGTTCACCTGGTGGGTGCTGTTCCGCACCCGCTTCGGTCTCAGAATGCGCGCCGTGGGCGAAAACCCGGCGGCCGTCGACACCGCCGGCATCTCGGTCGCCTGGCTGCGCTACCGGGCGCTGATCTGCACCGGTATCCTTACCGGCGTCGCCGGCGCGTATCTCTCCATGGTCCAGAACGGCGGCTTCGTGAAGGACATGACCGCTGGCAAGGGCTATATCGCGCTTGCCGCGCTGATCTTCGCCAAATGGAAGCCGGTCAACGCGATGTTCGCCTGCCTGCTGTTCGGCTTCCTCGACGCGGCATCGATCCGCTTGCAGGGCTCGCCGCTGCCGATCCTCGGCAAAGTGCCGGTGCAGTTCATGCAGGCGCTGCCCTATGTGCTCACCGTCATCCTGCTCGCCGGTTTCATCGGCAAGGCGATCCCGCCGCGCGCCGGCGGCGTGCCCTATGTCAAGGAACGCTGAGGCTCGGGCAGTCTCGGCAACCGGCAATTTGAACAAGATCGTGGGAGAGAAGAAGCAAATGTCGCATGATCTGTTCGAAGCGGCTAGGACGGCGATGGCCAAGGCCTATGCGCCCTATTCCAAGTTTCCCGTAGGCGCCGCGCTGCGCACCGAGGACGGTCGCGTCTTCACCGGCGCCAACATCGAGGTGGCGTCCTATCCGGAGGGCTGGTGTGCGGAGACCACCGCGCTCGGCCACTACATCATGGGCGGCGGCGGCAAGATCACCGAGATCGCGGTGATCGCCGAGCGCATGGCCAAATGCTCGCCCTGCGGCGGCTGCCGGCAGCGGCTGGCGGAATTCTGCCGGCCGGAGACGAAGCTCTATCTCTGCGACAATACCGGCGTGGTCGAGACGGTCACCATGGGCGACATGCTGCCATACGGATTTAGGGGCGATATCTTGAAATGAAGGAAGCGCTGGATCATCTGGTCGAGAAACTGGACGGGCTGGCCCCGACCGCGGCGCTTGTGCTGGGCTCCGGCCTCGGTGGGCTGGTCGACCAGGTGGAGGACGCAAGGCGCATCCCCTATGCCGAACTGCCGGGCTTCCCGCGCAGCGGCGTCTCCGGCCACGCCGGCGAGGTGGTGGCAGGGCGTTTCGCCGGCACGCCGGTGCTGATGCTTTCCGGGCGCGCGCACTATTACGAGCACGGCAATGCCGCCGCGATGCGCCCGGCGCTCGAGGTGCTTGCCGGCATCGGCATCTCGCATCTCATCCTCACCAACGCCGCCGGCTCGGTCGATTCCGAGATGGGACCGGGCTCGGTGATGATGATCACCGATCACATCAACTTTTCCGGCTCCAATCCGCTGATCGGCGAGCCGAGCGACCGCCGCTTCGTCGGCCTTACCGAGGCCTATGATGCGGGGTTGCGCAAGGCGATCGAGACGGCGGCCAAGGAGACCGGCACCGCGCTCCACCAGGGCGTCTACATGTGGTTTTCCGGACCATGTTTCGAGACGCCGGCCGAAATCCGCATGGCGCGCGTCATGGGCGCCAACGCGGTCGGCATGTCGACCGTGCCCGAAGTGATCCTGGCCCGCTTCCTCGGCCTCAAGGTCGCCGCCTGCTCGGTGATCACCAACCTTGCGGCAGGCATGACCGGGGCGGAACTCTCGCACCAGGAAACCAAGGACATGGCGCCGGTCGGCGGCGCGCGGCTGGCGACGATCCTGCGGCGCGTCTTCGAGGAAGGTTTGCCGGAAAGCTGATGCTCCCGCAGGAAATCATTCGCCGCAAGCGTGACGGCCACAAGCTCTCGGCGCCCGAGATCGCGGCCTTCATCGAGGGGATCACGGCCGGCACGCTCTCGGAAGGCCAAATCGGCGCCTTCGCCATGGCGGTGTTCCTCAAAGGCATGAGTCGCGAGGAAGCAGTGGCGTTGACGCTCGCGATGCGCGATTCCGGTGACGTGCTCGACTGGTCCGATTTGCCGGGCCCGGTCACCGACAAACATTCCACCGGGGGCGTCGGCGACAATGTCTCGCTGATGCTGGCGCCGATCGTCGCGGCCTGCGGCGCTTATGTGCCGATGATCTCCGGCCGCGGGCTTGGCCATACCGGCGGCACGCTGGACAAGATGGATGCCATTCCCGGTTACGTCAGCCAGCCGGATTTGGCGCGGTTCCGCAAGACGGTGCTCGAGACGGGCTGCGCCATCATCGGCCAGACCGCCGACCTGGCGCCGGCCGATCGCCGGCTCTACGCGATCCGCGACGTGACGGGCACAGTGGAATCGGTGCCGCTGATAACGGCTTCGATCCTGTCGAAGAAGCTTGCCGCCGGGCTCGGCTCGCTTGTGCTCGACGTCAAGGTCGGCAACGGCGCCTTCATGGAGAAGTCGCGCGATGCGGCCGCACTTGCGAACAGCCTGGTCGAGGTCGCCAATGGCGCCGGCCTGAACGCTTCGGCACTGGTGACCGGCATGAACGAGCCGCTGGCCTCGGCAGCGGGCAATGCGGTCGAGGTGAAGAACGCGGTCGACTTTCTCACCGGCCGCTTCCGCGACCGCCGGCTGGAGGACGTCACGCTGGCGCTTGCCGCCGAGATGCTGCAATCGGCAGGAATTGTCTCGTCCAACCAGGACGGGATCAGGCGCGCGGCCGAGACGCTTGCCGGCGGCCGCGCGGCGGCGGTGTTCGCGCGGATGGTGACGGCGCTCGGCGGACCCGCCGACTTCGTCGAGAATCCGGAGAAATATCTGCCGAAGGCGGCAGTGGAATTGGCGGTCAAAGCGGCCGAGGACGGTTTCGTCACCGGGATCGCGACGCGCGAAATCGGGCTCGCCGTCGCTGCGCTGGGCGGCGGGCGCGTCCGTCCGGATGACAAGATCGATCATTCCGTCGGCCTCACCCGGCTGCTGCCTGTGGGCGCGGAGGTGCATGCGGGCGAGGCGCTGGCGCTGGTCCATGCGCGGACCGAGGCCGACGCCGAGGCTGCCGCCGTCGCGGTGCGCGCCGCCTATACGGTCGGTCACTCGAAGCCGACCGCAGAAAAGACGGTGCTCAGGCGGATACTGCCTCTGTAAAATCGCGCCTATTGAACGAGCAGCAGCGCGCCGTCCTGCACTTCGTATTTCTGCAGCCGCTGCAGGAAGCTCATGCCGATCAGGTTGGTTTGCAGCGCTCGATCGTCGAGCACCACCGCCTGGACGTTGTCGAGGGAAATCTTGCCGATCTGCAGCCGGTCGACGGTGACCACGGCAGCCTTGATGGCGCCGTTCGCCGTGTTCACCTGTTGATTGAAATCCGACTGGTTGAGCGAGATGCCGATCCGGCGCGCCGTCGATATGTTGATCGCGACCAGCGTGGCGCCGGTGTCGATCATGCCGTCTATCTGACGGCCGTTGAACTTGAAGGCGGAAGTGAAATGGCCGCGCTGGTCGGCATTGACCAGCACCTGGCGGCCGAGCGGCATCGGCGCCGCCGGCCTGGCTGGAACCGAAGCGAGATTGACGTCCGGCTGAGCCTCAGGCGGCGCCGGCTTCGAAGCAACCGCCGATCTCAGCAGGGTTTCCACCATCTGCGGGTTCGACTGATAGACAATCGGAATCGATGCCGAGCTTCCGACAAAGACGCCAAGGAGAAGAAGCCTGCGCAGCATGGATCGACCTTCGTGAAGGTTCGATCCTTAAGCCGACATGGTGTTTTCGGCTTTAACGCGCGCCGGAACCAGGGCGTTTCGTAAACGAGCGGTTAAGAAAAGATCTCACTTGGTTCCGTACATGCGGTCGCCGGCATCGCCGAGGCCAGGCATGATGTAACCCTTGTCGTTCAACTGGCGGTCGATCGAGGCGGTGAAGATCGGGACATCCGGATGCGCCTGGGTGAAGCGCTCGATGCCTTCGGGCGCGGCCAGGAGGCAAAGGAAGCGGATGTTGGTGGCGCCGCGCCCCTTCAGCTTGTCGATCGCCGCGATCGCGGAATTGGCCGTCGCAAGCATCGGATCGACGACGATCACCAGACGGTCGGCAAGGTCGCTCGGCGCCTTGAAGAAATATTCGATAGCCTCGAGCGTCTCATGGTCGCGGTAAAGGCCGATATGGGCGACACGCGCCGCCGGCACCAGATCGAGCAGGCCTTCGAGCAGGCCATTGCCGGCCCGCAGCACGGAGGCGAAAACCAGCTTCTTGCCCTCCAGCGTCGGCGCTTCCATCTCCTCGATCGGGGTCTCGATCGTGGTGGTCGTCAGTTCGAGGTTGCGGGTCACCTCGTAGCCGAGAAGCAGGGAGATCTCGCGCAGCAGCCGCCGGAAGCCTGCCGTCGAGGTCTCCTTCTTGCGCATGATGGTCAGCTTGTGCTGGACAAGGGGGTGGTCGACGACGGTGACGCCCTGCATGGTCTTCTCCAGTGAATGGTGAATAGTGAATAGTGAATAGTGAGCCGGTTTGCGAGTCCTGATGGGGCGATGATTGGTTGACACGCTGAAGCCGCCGGCCAACGTTCACCATTCACCATTCACCATTCACCATTCACCATTCACCATTCACCATTCACCATTCACCGGCCTTTGGGGTCGAGCCGGCTCATCAGCATCGCCTTGGTCTTTCGGTCGACGAAGGCGGCCTCGATGGCCATCCTGGTGACGGCGGTAAGCGCCTTGTCGTCCATCGCGAAATGCTCGGCGGCGATGTCGTATTCGCGCTTCAGCGAGGTCCAGAAATAGGGCGGGTCGTCGGAATTGAGCGTCACCTTGCAGCCGGCCGCGCGCAACGCCGGAAAAGGATGCGTGGCGAAACTATCGAACACCTTGAGCGCGATGTTGGAGCCGGGGCAGCATTCCAGCACCACGCCCTCGGCGGCGATGCGGCGAACGAGGTCCGGGTTCTCGATGGCGCGTACGCCATGGCCGATCCGCGACGGGCGGATATGGTCGAGCGCTGCCGCCACGCTTTCCCAGCCCATCAATTCTCCGGCGTGGATGGTGATGCCGAGGCCGGCCTCGCGCGCGATCTCGAAAGCCCGCACATAGTCCTCGAAATCGCCGATGCGCTCGTCGCCGGCGACGCCGAAGCCGGTGACCAGCGGATGGCCGCAGCGCGCCGCAAAGCGCGCCGCCTGCTCGATCGCCTCGACGCCGACGTGGCGTACGCCGGTGACGATCATGCGCCCCTCGATGCCGGTCCTCGCCTTGGCGCGGGCCATGCCTTCGCCCAGCGCGTCCGTATAGGCCTTGGGCGAAAGCCCGGCCTTTTTCGCGTGATCCGGCGAGGTGAAGACCTCGGAATAGATGGCGCCGTCGCGAGCGAGGCTGGTGAGATAATGATCGGTCAGACGGGCGTAATCCTCCTCGGTGCGGAACAGGTCGGAAGCAAAATCATAGGCGGCGAGGAAAGACGTGAAATCGTGCCAGACGAAGGAGCCGTTCTGGATGTAGGGCGAAGGGTCCTTGCCGTATTTGCGGGCCTGGCTGACGACGAGGTCGGGCGCCGCTGCCCCTTCGATGTGGCAGTGCAATTCGGCTTTCAAGATCATGCGGCCATCCCGTGCGGTATTCTTCTGTCGTGGCGCCGATTCCGGGTGGAAATCGTGGCAGACTCTTCCCCGACCAGTTCTGAAAGCGCGGCCGAAAACCGCGCCTTGGACAATAGCGCCGGCCCCATCGATCGGCTATGGTCCCGCCGGTTTTATGGCGGATCGAAATAATGTCAGTTGAGAGAACCACGGCCGCGGGCGGCATGGAAACCTCCTATGGTTTCAGGAAGGTTGGCGCGGGCGACAAGCAGTCGCTCGTCAACGACGTCTTTCACAAGGTGGCCAATCGATACGACCTGATGAACGATCTGATGTCGGGTGGGTTGCACCGGCTGTGGAAAGACGCGATGGTCGCCTGGCTCAACCCCCCGAAGCGGCCGGGCTGGAACGTGCTCGACGTCGCCGGTGGCACCGGCGACATCGCCTTCCGTATCATCGAGGCAAGCCAGCGCCAGGCGCATGCCACGGTGCTCGACATCAACGGCTCGATGCTCGACGTCGGCCGCGACAGGGCCGAGAAGAAAGGCCTCTCGGAAAACACCGATTTCGTCGAGGCCAATGCCGAAGCGCTGCCCTTCGATGACGGCACGTTCGATGCGTACACGATTGCCTTCGGCATCCGCAATGTGCCGCGCATCGATGTGGCGCTGAGCGAGGCTTTTCGTGTGCTGAAGCGCGGCGGGCGCTTCCTATGCCTGGAGTTTTCCGAGGTCGACATGCCGCTGCTCGACAAGGCCTACGAGGCCTGGTCGTTCAACGCCATTCCCAAAATCGGCAGTGCGGTGACCGGCGACGGCGAGCCCTATTCCTACCTGGTCGAATCGATCCGCAAGTTCCCCAACCAGCAGAACTTCGCGGCGATGATTGGTCGGGCCGGCTTCGATCGGGTCACTTTCCGCAACTATTCGGGCGGCATCGCGGCGCTCCATTCGGGCTGGAAGCTTTGAGGCAGGGCGTCCGATGACCAGCGTTGGCGCCGGCTTCCGGCTCGCCAGGGCCGGCTGGGTGCTGGTCCGCGAGGGCGTCGTCGCGGCGCTGCCCGGCGAAGAGCTTTCCGGTATGCCGAAGCTCGGCTGGCGGCTGGCGCGCGTGCTCACCCGCCGCCGCGCCCGAAGCCATCTGCGCGGCGACCGGCTGGCGCAGGCGGTGGTGCGGCTGGGGCCGTCCTATGTGAAGCTCGGCCAGTTCCTCGCCACGCGGCCCGACGTCGTCGGCAACGACATGGCGGTCGACCTTGCGCTGCTGCAGGACAAGATGCACACCTTTCCGAAGGCGGAAGCGGTCGCGGCGATCGAAGCCTCGCTCGGGCGCAGGATCGAGGATCTCTACGCAACCTTCGGCGAGCCGGTCGCGGCGGCATCGATCGCCCAGGTGCACGGCGCCGAAGTCGTTCGCGACGGAAAGGCTTCACGGGTCGCGGTGAAGGTCATCCGCCCCGGCGTGCGCCATCGCTTCTTCCAGGATCTCGAGAGCTACTTCCTCGCCGCCCGCCTGCAGGAGAAGTACATCCCCTCATCGCGCCGCCTGCGGCCGATCGAGGTGACCCAGACGCTGGCGCAGACCACCAAGGTCGAGATGGACATGCGGCTCGAAGCGGCCGCGTTTTCCGAGCTCGCTGAGAACACCAAGGACGATCCGGGCTTCCGCGTGCCGGCGGTCGATTGGGAGCGGACCGGCCGCGACGTGATCACCATGGAGTGGATCGACGGCGTCAAGATGAACGATCTGACCGGCCTTGCCGCCGCCGGTCACGACCTCAAGGCGATCGCAGCCAATCTCGTCCAGTCTTTCCTCAGGCACACGCTGCGCGACGGCTTCTTCCATGCCGACATGCACCCGGGCAACCTGTTCGTCGAACCGGACGGCACCATCGTTGCCGTCGATCTCGGCATCGCCGGCAGGCTCGGCAAGAAGGAGCGGCGTTTTCTGGCCGAGATCCTCTACGGCTTCATCGTGCGCGACTACCGGCGCGTCGCCGAGGTGCATTTCGAGGCCGGCTATGTGCCGCGTCAGCACAATGTCTCGGCCTTCGCGCAGGCGATCCGCGCCATCGGCGAGCCGATCCACGGCCAGTCGGCCGACACGATCTCGATGGCCAAGCTTCTGACGCTGCTGTTCGAGGTGACCGACCTCTTCGACATGGCGACGCGGACCGAGCTGGTGCTTTTGCAAAAGACCATGGTGGTGGTCGAAGGCGTGGCCCGCACGCTCGATCCGGCGTTCAACATGTGGAAGACTTCGGAGCCGGTGGTCAGCGACTGGATCGCGGGCAATCTCGGCCCGCGCGGCGTGCTCTCGGACGCGCGGGACGCCGGCAAGGCTTTGATCTCGCTGGCGAGGCAGGCGCCGGACATTGCGGTTCGCACCGAGCGGCTGTCGCGTGAGATCGACCTGATGGCCGAGCATGGCTTGCGCTTCGACGAGGCGACCGCGCGCGCGATCGGCAAGGCGGAGGCGCGCCACACCCGCTCCGGCCGCGTGGCGCTGTGGATCATTGCGCTGACGCTGATTTACATCGCGTGGCGGATTTTCTGACCGCCCGCCGCCTTGCTGCGGTTTGATTGCATTGCTATCATTGCCGGCGCTAGTTTGAAGCGGGTGCAATCAGATGGCCAGCATCACGATCCGCAACCTTGACGATGGAGTTAAGGACCTGCTGCGCCAATTGGCTGCCGAAAATGGCTGCTCGATGGAGGAGCAGGCCCGGGCGATGATCAGGGCGGCGGTTGAGGGCCGGGCAGGACAGGCCGACCGCATCGACCAGATCGAGAAGACGTTGCGCGCGCTGACCGGCCCCGGCCAGCAAGCACCGCCTATCGCCGACATGCCCGGCAGGCCGTCAGTTCGCGGAACGCTCTCCGGCAAACGCGTCCTTCTCGTCATCGGCGGCGGGATCGCCGCCTACAAATCGCTCGATCTGATCCGGCGCCTGCGCGAGCGCGGCGCTTCTGTCCGGGTGGTAATGACATCAGCCGCGCAGGAATTCGTCACCACGTTGTCCGTCGGCGCGCTTTCGGCCGACCATGTTTTCACCGAACTCTTCGACCGCAATGACGAGCACGATGTCGGCCACATAAGGCTGTCGCGCGAGGCCGATCTGCTGGTCGTAGCGCCGGCCACCGCCGACCTGATGGCGAAGCTCGCCAACGGCCATGCCAATGATCTCGCCTCGACGGTGCTGCTCGCGACCGACAAGAAAGTGCTGATGGCGCCGGCGATGAATCCGAAAATGTGGTCGCATCCGGCGACGCGGCGCAACCGGGCGACCTTGCAGAAGGATGGCATCGCCTTTGTCGGGCCGGCCAAGGGCGAGATGGCGGAAAGCAACGAGGCGGGCGAAGGCCGCATGGCCGAGCCGCTGGAAATCGTGGCCGCGATCGAGGCGATGCTCGACGAGAAGCCGCAGCCGCTTGCCGGCCGCAAGATCATCGTCACCTCGGGGCCGACGCATGAGCCGATCGATCCGGTGCGCTACATCGCCAACCGTTCGTCCGGCAAGCAGGGCCATGCTATCGCGGCGGCACTGGCGAAGCTCGGCGCCGATGTCCGGCTCGTGTCCGGTCCGGTCAACATCGCCGATCCGGCCGGGGTGAAGACCACGCATGTGGAAACAGCGGCCGAGATGAAGGAAGCGGTCGAGAGCCTTTTGCCGGCGGACGCGGCTGTTTTCGTCGCGGCCGTCGCCGACTGGCGCACCGCGAATGCCGCCGGTGAAAAGATCAAGAAGGTGGCAGGGAAGGGCCCGCCGTCGCTCAAGATGGTCGAGAATCCCGACATCCTGGCGGGCGTCGGCCATCATGCGCAGAGGCCCGGTCTTGTCGTCGGCTTTGCCGCCGAGACGCAGGACCTCATCGGCAACGCCGAGGCCAAGCTCAGGAAGAAGGGCGCCGATCTCATCGTCGCGAACGACGTCTCGCATGGGAGCGGCATCGGCTCTTCCGGCGTTATGGGCGGCGATCGCAACAAGGTGCGCATCGTCTCGCGCACGGGCATCGAGGAGTGGCCGGAGATGGGCAAGGACGAGGTGGCGACACGGCTCGCCGCATCGATTGCCGAGCGGCTGAAAACGACAGTGGTTTAGCTGGCCGCTGCCTGCGGTCGCATTGGCGGCAGCGCGATCCGCAGCGCGGCGATGCAGCCGAGGATCCCAAGCGGCACGAAGGCGAGGAAGAGCCAGCCGGCCACGCCTGCAGCCGCGTCACGACTGAGGCCTTGCGAGAAGCCGCTGGCGTTGGCCACAATGCCGGCAAGGGCCGCGCCCACCGCGTAGCCGATCCGCTGCATGGTCGGCACGGCGGCGGAAGCGATCGTCTGCTCGCCGTCGCGGGCCGAAGCGACGATGACACGCGTCAGGAACGGCCAGCAGACGCCGAAGCCGCCACCCTGCAGCAGAGCGCAGAGCAGGATCAGCGGGATCGAACCTGCGGGGATGGCGTAGGCGAAACCGGCAAGACCGGAGGCGATCATCAGCGCGCCGACGACGATGATCAGTCTTTCGCGTTCCAGCGGCGCATTGGCGATGAGGATCGACAGGATCGACCAGGCGATGGATTCGGCAGCGATGATATAGCCGGTGGTCAGGATCGGAATGCCGTGCAGCGTGGTGAGCAGCAGCGGCCCGTAAATGGTGAACGTGCAGGTCGCTACCGAGAAGGCCGCAACCATGGTCATGCCTGAGCCAAGCGGCGAGCGCCATGAGAACAAAGGTGCCGGAAACAGGCGCGAGCGCGGCCTGAGGGCATCGATGCGGAAGAAAAGCGCCAGGCCGATCAGCCCGACGGCCAGCAGCAGCGACGAGCGCAGCAGGGCGATGTCGATGCCGGCGGCAGCGATCAGCACGACGGCCATGGCGAGACAGGCAAGCGCCGGATAGGGAAAGGGCGGCGCCGTGCCGCTGCCCGCTTGCGGCCTCGTCGCCTCCGGCGTGTCCAGCACGATAAAGCTCGCCAGCGCCATCGCCGCGCCGCCGAAAGTGAAGACGCCAAAGGCCCAGCGCCATGACAGGAACTCGGTCATAACAGCGCCGAGCATCGGTCCGCTGAAGGCGGCGACGCCCCAGATCGCCGACATGATGCCGAAGAGCTGCGGCCAGATGTTGCGCGGAAAGAGACGCTCGACCGAAACGAAGGCGAGCGACACCAGCGCGCCGCCGCCAAGTCCTTCGACCAGCCGCCCGGCGAGGAAGAACGGCATGGAGGGTGCCGCCGCGCAGATCAGCGCGCCTGCTGCGTAGAGCAGGGCGGCGACCATCATGTTGGAGCGCAGCGCGACATAGCTCACCAGCCGCCCGGCGGCCGCACCCGCGACGATGGCGCCGAGCTCATAGATCGCGAGCGACCAGCCAACCAGCTGCACGCCGGCCAGCTCGCCGACCATGGCCGGCATCACCGTCGCCACCATAGTCTCATTGGTGGCATGCAGCAGGATGCCGAGACTGACAAAGCAGAAACGCGCCAGGTCGCCGCTTACCCACAGTGCTCGCCAGTCCACCTTGTTGCCGGCCACCTTGCCGCCGCCTGCTGCCGTCACGTCGATCTCCCGCTTGTTTTCCGCAACCTCATCCGCATTGCGAACGAAGCGCCAGATCCAGTTCGGCAGGGCTTGTAGAACCTCAAGCGCAGTTGAGCTCAAGAGGCTTTTTCGGCGATGTCAGCGAGCAGCGTGCTAAAAATTCGGCCCGGAACGAGCGTCCCAGGCCGTATCGGTGCTAATTGATTTGAAATTTCACTTATAGGAGTGGACGAGGTCCAGCGAAGCCACGGCAACAGCGAGGTTGACGCCGGTCTGCGCCTGGACGCTCAGCGGCTCGAGCATGAAGGCGCCGTCGAGGCCGCCGACCAAAAGATTGGCGCCGCCGCCGGTCACGACGCTCGCCTCCGCGTTGACGCCGTAGTAGCTGCCGGCGAGATCGCCCGCGTCATGGTGGCGGGTGGCGGCGAGAACCGCCCAGACAAGCTGACCTTGATGCGTCCGGCCGATATCGACGCCGAGCTTGGAGATCATGCCCGTGTAGAGCTCGGCCGGGCCGTGATGATAGGGCCGGAAGACGCAGGACACGCCCTTGTTGGAGGTGATGACGTAACCGGTGCCTCCGTCGATGGTGCAATCGAGCGTGCCGAGCCGGAGCGTGCCGGCGCTGACCGGAGAAGCGAGGACCGTGGCGGCAAGCGCGGCGGCGGCACAGGCAAGTGTCTTGATCATCGGAAATGTCCTTTCGCAACAAACGGCCCCGGTTAAACGGTCGAGGTGCGAGGAGCGTTCCGCCCAAAACTTGGCGCGAGCATGGCGAGCCAGCGCATCGCCCTTGGCGACTAACGGGTCACATCGGCGTGTCAGCGCCGCAATAGACCCATCGCGGGCGACCGGACCCCCGGCGGCCTTAGCTTCCGATCAGCTGGCGCCGGCCGAGGTGCGCGACAGGCCGTCCTTGGCGGGTTGGTAGTTCGGGTCGAGGTGGACAGCCTCGCGGTAGGACTTGGCCGCCCTTTCCTTGTCGCCGCGTCGCTCGTAGATCAGCGCCTGGTTGGCCCAGGCCTCGGCGTTCTTGCCGTCGAGCTTGATGGCCATGTTGAAGTCGGCGAAGGCGTTGTCCTCGTCATTCATGGCGAGATAGGACAGGCCGCGGCCGTTGTAGGGCTCGGCTGCGTCCGGCGCCAGCGAGATTGCGGTCGAGAAATCCTCGATGGCGAACTTGTGCTGGCCCTGGCTCTGATAGATCAGGCCGCGATTGTGGTAGGCGCGGGCGTCGGTCGTGTCGAGTTGGATCGCCTTCTGGAAATCGTTGAACGCGTCGTTGACGCGGCCAGCCTTGCGATAGAGATTGCCGCGGCCGATATAGGCGGCGTCGTAATTGGCGTTGATCTGGATCGAGCGGTTATAGTCGGCAAGCGCTGCTTGCTGGTTGCCCAGGAAACGCTGGATGAGCGCCCGGTTCGAATAGGCCTGATAGAAGTTCGGATTGAGCTGGATGGCGGTGTCGAAATCCTTGAGCGCCGCCTGGTACTGGCCGCCGCGGCCATAGGCCGAGCCGCGCACATTGTAACCCTCGGGATCCTGAGGATTGCGCTGGATGACAGCCGACAGCGAGGAGATGTTCTCGGTCGAGCCTTGCGCCTTGTCGATATTGTTGAACTCCCCCGTCGGGGCGGTCTGGCATGCTGCAAGGGTCAGGCCCGAAAGCAGGGCCGCCGTCAGGGCGAAGCCGCGAAAAGCGGTTCTGCGCTCCACGGTAATTGCGTTCATCTCAGTCCTCACTGGCGCCGCGCCGTCAGGTCCGTTCCCTCTCCGAACCGGCTCGAACGCATAAACAAAAGGTGGCGGCGATTCCGCATCGCGCCACCCTCGGTATCCTTCGAAAAGGACGAAAAATTGACGGTATCAGCGCGGCGAACGCGATGCGCCGGCAGCACCAGCCGGAGCCGGGCGCGGGGTCATCGGCAGCAGGCCTTCGCGCTGGGCGCGCTTACGGGCCAGCTTGCGGGCGCGGCGGACGGCTTCCGCCTTCTCGCGGGCACGCTTCTCGGACGGCTTTTCGTAGTGACCGCGCATCTTCATTTCGCGGAAAATACCTTCGCGCTGCATCTTCTTCTTCAGCGCGCGAAGCGCCTGATCAACGTTGTTGTCGCGGACGAGTACCTGCACGTGCAATCCTGTCTTCGGGTTTGAAATCTCAGGCAAGCAGCCCATAGCCGCATGCCTCCGCAGTGACCTGCACCGCGAATTGTGCCGGCTGATAGCAGAATCAGGCCGTGCTGTCCATCGTTGATTGCAGGAAACCGCGATCGGAAGCCCGAGTACCGTGCCTTGCGGGTCTGAGCCTTAGGCGGTCGCAAGATGCAGGCGCGCGAAATCCTCAAAGAATTCGCCATAGTCGCAAGTGATTTCCTCGCCGGCCGCGATATCCCGGGTCGCTGTGGCGCCACCATGTTGGGAGAAATCCGTGTTCGGCCGCTCGGCATGGTTCATGAAGCGGCCATTGTCGACCTCATATACCATGAAACCCGGCTTGTCCGGGCTCGGATAGGCGTAGCGGTCGAGCAATTCCTTGAGATGCGGCGGCGCCTTCTCGTATTTCTCCATGGGGATCAGCCGGTCGAAATCGGGATCGAGCCGCCAGATGGAGGCACCTTTCCTGACCGGCTCGGCGGCGAAAACGCCGACGCCTTCGATGGCGCTCTGGGCTACATAGGTTCTGATCAGCAGCATCGTTCCGATCCGTTTTCGACGGGAAACCAAATCGTCAAAACGGACCGGAATGCAAGGCCCCGTCGCGCGATTTCAGCGGATGAGCATGGCTGCCGACCGTCAGATGATTCACGTCCGATTGATCGAGACGCCACCATCGGCAAACAGTGCCGTGCCAGTGGTGAAGCTTGAGGCGTCCGAGGCAAGGTAGAGCGCGGAGCGGGCGATCTCCTCGGGCTGCGCCATGCGCTTCAGTGCATGGATACCTTCGACGAAGGCACGCGCCTCGGGCGTCGTGGTCGTGGCGCCGGGCGTGTCGATGCCGCCGGGCAACAGCGCGTTGACGCGCAGCCCTTTCGGGCCGTATTCGGCGGCCAGCACCTACGTCAGCCCGATCAGCCCCGCCTTGGCGGCGGCATAGGCGGCCATGCCCGGCATGCCGGCGGTATAGCCGACGAAACTCGAGGTGAAGATCAGCGAGCCGCCGCCGCGCTCCAGCATCGCCAGGATCTGGTGCCTTGCGGCGAGGAAGGCGCTGGTCAAATTGGTGTCGATCGTGTCGTGCCAAGTCGCCGGCGCCATCTCCGGTACCGGCGCCATCAAGCCGACGGCGCCCGCATTGTTGAAGGCAATGTCGAGGCCGCCGAACCTTTCGACCGCAAGCTCGACCAGAGCTCTGGCATAGGCTTCGTCCCGGACATCGCCGGCGAGTGCAATTGCGGTTCCACCGGCCGTCTCGATTTCGCCGACGAGTGCATCGAGCTCGGCCCGGCGGCGCGCCGCGACGACGACACTGGCGCCCTGCTCGGCGAATAGACCGGCCGTGGCGCGGCCGATGCCGGAGCTGGCGCCGGTGACGATGGCAACCTTGTTGGTGAGTGCGAACATTTCTCATCCTTTCTCTATGCCGGTCCAGCCGGTGGTGGGATGCTTGGTCGCAAATCGGCATTTCGGCAGCCACCCGAAAGCTGACTTGCCGATCGGAATGCGAGTTGTCGGGCATGCGCCGCGCAGCCGCGGCGCAAAACGGCAAGCGCCGTCGCAAACAGCGCAAGGGTGGCTACGCGCTTTCGCTAGTGATACACCACGCGCGCCGGGGGATGCCCGGCCGAGATCCGCGATTTTTGGCGCGAGGCTGAACGTGAAGAAATACTCCGTATTCGCCATTGCCCGCGAGGCGATGCGCGGCCACAAGGGCTGGGAAGAGCAATGGACCTCACCCGAGCCGAAGGAGGAATACGACGTCATCATCGTCGGCGCCGGCGGCCACGGCCTGGCCACCGCCTATTATCTGGCGAGCGAGCACGGCATCACCAATGTCGCGGTGCTGGAAAAGGGCTGGCTCGGCGGCGGCAACACCGGCCGCAACACCACCATCATCCGCTCCAACTATCTCTATGACGAAAGCGCCGGCATCTACGACCATGCGCTGAAGTTGTGGGACGGACTGAGCCAGGAGCTCAACTACAACGTCATGTATTCGGCGCGCGGCGTCATGATGCTCGCGCACAATGTGCATGACGTTCAGGTGTTCAAGCGCCACATCCATGCCAACCGCCTCAACGGCATCGACAATGAGTGGCTGACGCCGGAACAGGCGAAGGAGTTCTGTCCGCCGCTCAACATTTCCAAGGAGGCGCGCTATCCGGTCATGGGCGCCGCGCTGCAGCGCCGCGGGGGCACAGCCCGCCACGATGCGGTCGCCTGGGGTTATGCGCGCGGCGCCTCGGCGCGCGGCGTGCACATCATCCAGAACTGCGAGGTCACCGGCGTCAAGCGCGCGGCCAACGGCGCGGTCACCGGCGTCGAGACGACGCGCGGCTTCATCGGCGCCAAGAAGGTCGGCGTCGTCGCGGCCGGCCATTCGTCGGTCATCATGGATATGGCCGGCGTGCGCATGCCGTTGGAGAGTTATCCGTTGCAGGCGCTGGTCTCGGAGCCGGTCAAGCCGGTGGTGCCATGCGTCATCATGTCGAACACGGTGCACGCCTACATCTCGCAGTCGGACAAGGGCGAGCTGGTCATCGGCGCCGGCACCGACCAGTATATCTCCTATTCGCAAACCGGCGGCCTGCACATCCTGCAGCACACGCTCGACGCCATCTGCGAAATGTTCCCGATCTTCACCCGCATGAAGATGCTGCGCTCCTGGGGCGGCATCGTCGACGTGACCCCCGACCGCTCGCCGATCCTGGCTAAGACGCCGGTCAAGGGCCTCTATGTCAATTGCGGCTGGGGCACGGGCGGCTTCAAGGCGACGCCAGGTTCGGGCAACGTCTTTGCCCACACCATCGCCAGGGACGACCCGCACCCGATCAACGCGCCCTTCACGCTCGAGCGCTTCCGCACCGGCCGTCTCATCGACGAAGCGGCGGCGGCGGCGGTGGCGCATTGATGATGGCCGAGATGGCCTGCCAGAAGCTTTGCGATCAACCGGCCGGCGCCCGCGTCGGCCATGGCGAATTGTAGGATCAACCTAGATGCTTCTCATCCGCTGTCCCTATTGCGAGGAAGAGCGCCCGGAACTCGAGTTCCGCAATGCCGGCGAGGCGCATATCGCGCGCCCGACCAACATTGCCGCCGAAAGCGAAGACGATTTCGAGAAATTCTTCTTCATCCGCTCGAACCCGAAAGGCGTCATCTATGAGCGCTGGCGGCATATCCATGGCTGCGCCCGCTTCTTCAACGCCGTGCGCGACACCGTCACCGACAAGTTCGTCATGACCTACAAGGCCGGCGAGCCGAAGCCCGCGAAGCTGCCTGGAGCCTCGAAATGAACGCGTCGTTCCGCATCTCCGGCGCCGGGCGTCTCAGCCAGGCCAAGACCGCCTCGTTCAGCTTCGACGGCAAGTCCTATCTCGGCATCGAGGGCGACACGCTGGCCTCGGCCTTGCTTGACAACGGCGTCCATCTGGTCGGCCGATCCTTCAAATACCATAGGCCGCGCGGCTTCCTGTCGGCCGGCGCGGAAGAGCCCAACGCGCTGGTGCAGATCGTTCGCGACGACGCGCGCAAGACACCGAATGTGCGCGCGACCGTGCAGGAGCTCTATGACGGGCTCACCGCCAATTCGCAGAACCGCTGGCCCTCGCTCGCCTTCGATGTCGGCGCGGTCAACGACATTGCCTCGCCGATGTTCTCGGCCGGCTTCTACTACAAGACCTTCATGTGGCCGAAGTCGGCCTGGTTGAATTTCTATGAGCCGAAGATCCGCGCGACGGCCGGCCTTGGCGTTTCCCCCGACCGGCCGGATCCCGACCATTATGCGGCGCGCTACGCGCATTGCGACGTGCTGGTGCTGGGCGGCGGTGCGGCCGGCATCACTGCGGCGCTTGCCGCAGCCGAAACCGGCGTGCGGGTGATCCTCGCCGACGAGCAGGCCGAATTCGGCGGCAGCCTGCGCTTCGAGAGCGGCGCCAGGATCGATGGCCAGGACGGCTTTGCCTGGGCACAAGCCGCGATCGCCAAACTCAGGGCGATGGACAATGTCCGAGTGCTGTCGCGCACGACAGCTTTCGGGTACTACGCACAGAACTTCGTCGGCCTGGTCGAGCGGGTCAGCGACCATCTCAAGAGCCCCGGCCGGGAGCTGGCGCGCGAGCGCCTGTGGCAGGTTCGCGCCAAGCGGGTCGTGCTCGCGACGGGCGCCATCGAGCGTCACATGGTGTTCGCCAACAACGACCGGCCGGGCGTCATGCTGGCATCGGCGGCGCGCACCTACCTCAACCACTATGGCGTGGCGGTCGGCAGGAATGTCGGCGTCTATACGGCAAACGACTCGGCCTACGCGGCCGCGATCGACCTGAGGAAGGCCGGCGTCAATGTCGCTGCCATCGTCGACCTGCGCGACAACCCGTCGGGGGCGGCGATCGACGAAGCGAGGAGCCTCGGCATCGAGATCAATTTCGGTCGCGCTGTGGTTAGCGCCGGCGGCAAGCTGCGCGTATCGTCGATGACGGTGCAGCCGAAGAACGGCGGCGGCGAGCGCACGATCGCGGTCGACGCCATCCTGATGTCCGCCGGCTGGACGCCGTCGGTGCATCTGTTCTCGCAGTCGCGCGGCAAGGTCGCCTTCAACGAGGAGGCGCGACGCTTCGTGCCGGGGACCTATGCGCAGGACTGCGTCTCGGTCGGCGCCTGCAACGGCACGGACGGTCTGGAGGCAACGGTCGACGAGGCCTATGCGGCAGGCGCCCAGGCGGCAAGGGACGCCGGCGGCAAGGATTCCAGCGGCAAGATGGGCAAGGGCGCCAAGCCGAAGGTCGATGCCAGTGAAAGCTGGTCACGCGGCATGCTTGGCGCTGCGCCCGGCGCCGGGCCGGGCACCACGGTCAAGGCCTTCGTCGATTTTCAGAACGATGTCACCGCCAAGGACATTCGCCAGGCGGTGCATGAAGGCATGCACTCGATCGAGCACGTCAAGCGCTTCACCACCAACGGCATGGCGACCGACCAGGGTAAGACGTCGAACATGCACGGCCTGGCGATCGCCGCCGAGACGCTCGGCAAGCCGATCCCGCAGGTTGGTCTCACCACGTTCCGCGCGCCCTATACGCCGGTCACCTTCGGCTCGATCGTCGGCCATGCGCGTGGCGCGCTGTTCGACCCGACGCGCCGCACGGCGACGCATGGCTGGGCGGCCGCCCAAGGTGCCGTGTTCGAGGATGTCGGCCAGTGGAAGCGCGCCTGGTATTTCCCGAAAGCCGGCGAGGACATGCACGCCGCTGTCAACCGCGAATGCGTCACGGTGCGCAAAGCGGCCGGCCTGTTCGACGCCTCCACGCTCGGCAAGATCGAGGTCGTCGGGCCGGATGCGGCGAAGTTCATGGAGCTGCTCTACACCAACCCGTGGGAGAAGCTGGAGCCCGGCCGCTGCCGCTACGGCATCATGCTGCGCGAGGACGGCTTCATCTATGATGACGGCGTCGTCGGCAGGCTGGCGCCGGACCGCTTCCATGTGACGACGACCACCGGCGGCGCGCCGCGTGTCATGCATCACATGGAGGATTATCTCCAGACCGAGTTCCCGCATCTCAATGTCTGGCTGACCTCTATCACCGAGCAATGGGCGGTGATCGCCGTGCAGGGGCCGAGCGCGCGGAAAATCATCGAACCTTTGGTCGAAGGCATCGACATGTCGGACGAGGCACTGCCGCATATGTCGGTGCGCGAAGGCAAGATCTGCGGCGTGCCGACGCGGCTGTTCCGCATGTCTTTCACCGGCGAGCGCGGCTTCGAGGTCAACGTGCCGGCCGACTACAGCGAAGCGGTGTGGGAAGCGCTGTGGGCCGAAGGCCAGAAGCATGGCGCGACCGCTTACGGCACCGAAACAATGCACGTGCTGCGCGCCGAAAAGGGCTACATCATCGTTGGCCAGGATACGGACGGCACGGTGACGCCGAACGATGCCGGTCTCGACTGGGCGGTCGGCAAGAAAAAGACCGACTTCGTCGGCATTCGCGGCATGATGCGCGCGGATCTCGTCGCCAAGGGCCGCAAGCAACTGGTCGGTCTGAAGACCAAGGATCCGAAGGTCGTGTTGGAAGAAGGCGCGCAGATCGTCGAGGATCCGAAACAGGCGATCCCGATGAAGATGATCGGCCACGTCACCTCCAGCTACTGGTCGGAGAACTGCGGGCGCTCGATCGCGCTGGCGCTGGTCGCCGGCGGCCGTGATCGCATGGGCCAGACGCTCTATGTGCCGATGCCGAACGGCACGATCGAGGTGGAGGTCACCGGCATGGTGTTCGTCGACGAAAAGGGGGAGCGCCTCAATGGCTAAGGCTGCCGCCAAGACAAAAGCCGCCGACGCTTCAGCTGCCACCGAACGGCGTCCGGCACTTGCCGGCCGCGCGGTGTCGGCGCCGGCCGTCAAGGTCGAGATCCTGCCGCCGGCCGAACGCATCTCGCTGCGCGCGCCCGAAACTTCCGTCGCCGCGCTTTCCAAGGCGCTCGCCGTGACGCTGCCGGCGAAGCCGAAGAGCTCGGCGGCGAAAGGCGGGCGCACCGCCTTATGGCTCGGGCCGGACGAATGGCTGGTCATCGACGACGCCGGCAACGATCCGCTGGCCGACTGCGCCAAGGTCTCGGCGCTGCACTCCGCGGTCGGCATCTCGCATCGCAATGTGGCGATCTCGGTTGCCGGGCCGGCGGCCGCGGTGACGGTCAATTCCGGTTGCCCACAGGACCTGTCGCTCGAGGCCTTCCCGGTCGGGGCAGCATCGCGCACCATTCTCGGCAAGTCCGAGATCGTGCTGCTGCGTACCGCTGAAGACACGTTCCGGGTGGAATGCTGGCGTTCCTTCTCGGACTATGTATTTACTTTGCTGTCGGAAGCGGCGAGCGACGCGGCGAACTGATCCTGCGCCAACCGGTCCGAAGGGCCGGCCTCGGGGAAACCTTCACCGGTCCGGGCCGTTTCTGCGGCTTGCGAGGAGACTGCCGATGCCGTCCAAATCCGCGCCGAAGACGCCCAAGAAGACAGAGGCGGTCCGTTCGCTGGAGCGGGATCGCGAGATCGAGGAAGAAGAGCTCGAGGAAGGCCTCGAGGACACCTTCCCGGCCAGCGATCCGGTATCGATTACCAGCACCACCATCCCCGGCGGCCCAGCAAAGCCTGGCAGGGCCAAGACCTTGCCTGGAATGAAGTCGCGCAAGAAGTAGAGCCGCTGCCGCTGTCAAATCGGGCTTCAGGCGAAACGAAAATGGGCGGCCAAGTGTCGCCCGTTTTCGTTTGCGATTTGGCGGTGATTAGAGGCCGGGCACGAACCAAGGGTTCACGTCGATGCCGAGCCGCGGGCTCTTGTTCGTCTGGATGTTGGCGGCATCGGTCTTTTCCACCGAGCCGGTCGCGGCGCAGTCGAGCGCCTGATTGGTGTGAGTCTGGGTGCAGGCCGCAGGGGCGTGCTTGGCCGGCTGGCTCCCGCCAGCGCAAGCGGCGCCTGAGAGAGACAGCACGGCAGCGAGCGCGAGGATTGTCTTTTTCATCTTTCCGTCTCCAATCGTACATGTACGATACAACGTACAGATACGGTTAACGGAGGCCGAATTCAAGAGGCAATTTGTACACGTACGACAAATTGTCTTGAACGGAGTACCGGCCTCGCGAATCAAGCGACCGGCTTGTTCAAACCGGCGCAGCCGGTCAGCAGTTGACGGGTGTATCGGTGAGCGGGGGTATGTGCTGCGCCGACAACGAGGCCAACATAAAATCGCACATCCGCTTCACATAGGCCTGGGGGTCGCCGAACGGATAGAAGGGAAAGGTGATCAGCAGCGAAATCGTGCCGTGGCCAACGGTCCACAGCATGGTGGCTATGGCGCGAGGGTCGCCTTTGAGCTTGCCGGCTGCGACGCAGGCCTCGACCCTGCTGATCAGCACCTTCATCGCCGGATTGCCCTGTTCCATGTCCTCGTAGCTCCGGCCTTCCGGCAGCCGGGTCTTCTCTGTCATGAAGACGGTGCGGTATTCATTGGGATTGCCGAGCCCGAAGGCGGCATACTCGGTCATCACAGCCCGCAGCGCCTCAACGGGATCGTCTGCCGGGTGCTCCTCGATGCGGCGGGCAAGCGTTTCGAACGCGTCCTCGGCGAGCGCGAACAGGATGTCCTGCTTATCGGCAAAATAGGAATAGACCGACATCGGCGCGTAGCCGACCCGCTTGGCAAGCTTGCGAATGGTAAGCCCTTCGTAGCCCTCTTCCTGCACAAGCTTGTGAGCTGCGTCGACCAGTTCGGAACGAAGCTCGGCTTTCTGTTTCTCGCGGCGTTTCTGAACGCTCAGCGGCAATTTCCGCCTGCCTTTATGGTTGGTTGCCTGATAAAATTATATACGCTGTACGGAAACGGACAAGGGAGCGGCCTGGTTCCCCAAGATACGCCCTAACGCTTTGTTCCTACTTAATTCCGAACAGGAAAGCCGCTACCCACTTTTTCTGAACTAAATCGCGCTGATGCCGCCGTCCAGCGCCTGCGCATGGCCGCGAGCCCTCAGTGGCGAAGGCTTTGGCCGCGCCGCTGCCGAGACCGCCTGTCGCACCGGTGATCAGCACCGTCGCTCCATCGAAACGGCCCGTGGCTTGGCTCCCTCAACTTTTCTTGTCAATCAGTTCCACCGCCAGCGCGGCGAGCAGCTTCACCGCCTCGCCATAGGTCCTGGCCTTTTCCGGGTTGGAGGCATTGCCGTCCAGCGCGCGGCGGTAGACACCCTGGCAGATCGCCGCCAGGCGGAAGAAGGAGAAGGCGAGGAAGAAGGTCCAGTTGCCGATGCCGTCGATGCCGCGCCGGCGGCAATAGGCGGCGACATAGGCCTCCTCGGACGGCAGGCCGATCGAGGCGCGGTCGACGCCGTCTAGGCCGCGAAAGCCAGACGCATGCGGCAGCCGCCATTGCATGCATTGATAGGCGAGGTCGGCAAAGGGATGGCCAAGCGTCGACAGTTCCCAGTCGAGCACGGCGATGACCTTGGGCTCGTCCTTGGCGAAAATCATATTGTCCAATCGGAAGTCGCCATGGACCAGCGAGACCCGGCCGTCATCGGCCGGCATATGCGTCTCCAGCCAGGTCATCAGCCGATCCACAGCGGCTATGCTTTCGGTTTCGGAGGCGCGGTACTGACTTGTCCAACGCGCGAACTGGCGCTGGAAATAGCTGCCGGGCTTGCCGAAATCGCCTAAGCCCACAGCCTCGACATCGACTTGGTGCAGGGCGGCGAGGGTCGCATTCATGGCGTCGTAGATCGCGGCACGCTCGTCATTGCCGGATGTATCCGGCAGCGACGGATCCCAGAAGATGCGCCCGTCGAGGAACTCCATGACGTAGAACATGCGGCCGATCGGCGTCACCTCGCCTGAAAGATGGAGCATGCGCGGCACCGGCACGGAGGTCGTGCTCAGCGCCTGCATGACCCGGAATTCGCGGTCGACCTGATGCGCCGATTTCAGCAACTGCCCCGGCGGCTTGGCGCGCAGCACGTAGCGGCCGCTGGCGGCGGTCAGCAGATAGGTCGGGTTCGACTGTCCGGACTTGAATTTTTGGGCCGCGCAAAGCTTGGAAAAACCCGGCACATGCGCTTCGAGATAAGGCGCAAGCGCTGCTTGGTCGAGCGCGTTGGCGTCGCCGCTCATGCGGTCTCGGGCTGGCGCTCGATCAGCGTCAGGGTCAGCCAGCGCGCGGTGAGCGCCGGCTTCTTCGATCCTTCGATCTCGATGGTGACGTCGTGCGCCGTCTGCACCCATCCCGAAGGCCGCACCTTGACGTCGGCCAGCACGAAATGGGTGCGGATGCGCGAGCCGGTCTTCACCGGCGCCAGGAAGCGCAACGTGTCGAAGCCGTGATTGACGCCCATCTTGGTGTTTTCGATCGGCGGCATGGTCTCGAAGGTCATGGCCGACAGCAGCGACAGCGACAGGAAGCCGTGCGCGATGGTGCCGCCGAACGGCGTCTCGCGCGCGGCGCGTTCCGGATCGCAATGGATGAACTGGTGATCGTCGGTGGCGTCGGCGAACTGATCGATCATGCGCTGCGTCACCGTGCGCCAGGGCGACACGCCGACTTCCTTGCCGACGCTGGCCAGAAGCGTATTGAGACTGATCGGTTCCACGCTGATGTCCTCCGCACCCCGCCCGGATCGCGATTGCTTGAACCGGGCGTCCTACTCCTTGAACAATGTCATCCCGTGCTGCACCGACTGGCCGCCGTCGATCGGCAGGATGGCGCCGGTGACATAGCTTCCGGCACGGCTGCACAAATAGAGCGTTGCGCCGGCAATGTCATCCGCCACGCCGATGCGGCCGAGCGGAACATGGGTGCCGACACGTTTCGCCTGCTCCTCCGTGGCGGTGGCAAAGGCCGTCATGCGGCTCTGGAAGGGACCGGGCGCAAAGGCGTTGACGGTGATGCGGCGGGCGGCGAATTCGATCGCCAGCGTGCGCGTCAGGTGATGCACCGCAGCCTTGGAGGCGGTGTAGGAATAGGCATCGTCGGCCAGCGGCTGCGTGCCCATCACCGAGCCCAGATTGATCACGCGGGCCGGGTCGTCGTCGCTTGCTGCGGCATCGAGCAGCGGCAAAAGCTCGCGCGTCAGGTGGAAGACGGCGGTGACGTTGACGCCGAACACCTTGGTCCAGGCGTGGTAGGGAAACTCTGCGAGCGGCGCGCCCCAGGAAATGCCGGCATTGTTGACCAGGATGTGCAGCCGGTCCGTTCGGACCTTCACCTCGGCAACCAGCGCGGCGATGCCCGCTTCGCTGGACACGTCGCCGGCAAACCCCTCGGCCCGACCGGAGCCGCCCTGCGCATTGATTTCGTCGGCGACCCGCACACAGTCCTCGCCCTTGCGCGAGGCGATCATCACGGAGGCGCCGGCCTGCACCAGTCCGGTCGCGACCATGCGGCCTATGCCGGTTGCGGCACCGGTCACAAGCGCGGTCTTGCCGGCGACCGAGAACAGCTTGTCGAGATAGCTCATCCAAATTCCTCCCGCGCGCCTCGTCCCGGCCGGAACCGACGGACTCACGTTGACAAGGCTAGCCGAAGTACGGTCATCCTTGCCACGGATAAAGAAGCGAAAGGGTCGGAACCGATGGCGGACATGAACCTCGGCATGACCGAGCGGCTGAAGCCGATCCATCAGCGCGTGGCCGCGATGGTGCGCGACGAGATCGCGCCGCTCGGCGAGGAGTTTCTCGCCGAGGTCGGCAGAAACGGTGACCGCTGGACTTACACGGCCAGGCAGACCGAAATCCTCGAAGGGCTGAAGAAGACGGCGCGGGAGCGCGGGCTGTGGAACTTCTGGCTGACCGATTCCAAGCGCGGCTACGGCCTGTCGACGGTCGAATATGCCTATCTGGCGGAGGAGATGGGCAAGGCGCATCTCGGCGCAGAGACCTTCAACTGCTCGGCGCCCGATACCGGCAATATGGAAGTGCTGGAGCGCTACGGCTCGGAAGAGCACAGGCGGCAATGGCTGGAGCCGCTGCTCGAAGGGAAGATCCGCTCGGCCTATCTGATGACCGAGCCGGACGTCGCCTCATCCGATGCCACCAATATTTCGATGCGCTGCGAGCGGCAGGGCGACGACTATGTGCTTAACGGCGAGAAATGGTGGGCGTCCGGGGCCGGCGACCCGCGCTGCGCCATCTATATCGTCATGGTGAGGACCGGCTCGGACGAGGAGCCGCAGCATCGCCGGCATTCGATGATCTTGGTGCCGGCAGAGAGCGAGGGGACCACCAAGCTCCGGCCTATGCAGGTCTATGGCGACGACGACGCGCCGCATGGCCATATGCATCTGAGGTTCAAGGATGTGCGGGTGCCGGCGGCGAACCTGATCCTCGGCGAGGGCAGGGGCTTCGAGATCGCGCAGGGACGGCTTGGGCCAGGCCGCATCCATCATTGCATGCGTGCGATCGGCCAGGCCGAGATGGCGCTGGAGATGCTGTGCCAGCGTTCGGTGCGGCGCGAGGCGTTCGGCCAATCGCTGGCAAAGCTCGGCGCCAATTTCGACATCGTCGCCGAATGCCGCATGGAGATCGAGATGGCGAGGCTCCTGTGCCTGAAGGCAGCTTGGATGATCGACCAGGGCGATGCACGCGCTGCGGCCCCTTGGATCAGCCAGATCAAGGTGGTAGCGCCGCGCGTCGCGCTCAAGGTCACCGACGAGGCGGTGCAGATGTTCGGCGCGCAAGGCATCAGCCAAGATACGCCGCTCGCCCGCTCGTGGACGCATCTAAGAACTCTGCGGTTGGCCGACGGGCCCGACGCCGTGCACCGGCGGCAGGTGGCGCGCGCCGAGCTCAGGAAATACACGCAGGAGAAGATCTGACCGCCATGACGCTTCCATCGGAAATGCGAGGCTTGCTGCTTGTCGGCGACGGCTACAGCAAAACGCCTTCGGCCAGCGTGCCGGAGGCGATGGAGGCTTATTTGAAGCCCGGCAGCATCGCCGTGCCGGCGCCTGGTCCGACACAAGCGCTGATCAAGGTCAGTCTCGCCTCAATCAACCCGTCCGATATCGCCTTCATCACAGGGCAATACGGCCAGCCCCGTGTGCAGGGCCGGCCGGCCGGATTTGAGGGCGTAGGCGTTGTCGTCGCGACTGGTGAGGACGCCTACGCAAAAAGCCTTGCGGGTAAGCGCGTCGCATTCGCCACCGGCGTGTCGAACTGGGGTGCTTGGGCAGAATACGCGGTTGCCGAGGCGGCTTCCTGCATTCCACTGCTCGACACGGTGCGCGACGAGGACGCCGCGGCGATGATCGTCAATCCGCTGACCGCTTTAGCCATGTTCGATATCGTCAAGCAGGAGGGTGAGAGGGCCTTCATCATGACTGCCGGCTCCAGCCAGCTCTGCAAGCTGATCATCGGGCTGGCGAAAGAGGAGGGTTTTAGGCCGATCGTCACCGTGCGCCGCGACGAGCAGATCCCGCTGCTGAAAGGGCTGGGCGCCGCCCATGCGCTCAACGAGAAGGCGGCGGATTTCGAGGCCGCGCTGCGCGAGGTGATGAAGGCGGAGCAGCCCCGCATCTTCCTGGACGCAGTGACCGGACTGCTTGCCTCGGCCATCTTCAACGCCATGCCGAAGCGCTCGCGCTGGATCGTCTATGGGAGGCTCGACGCCGAGCCGACTGTCATCCGCGAGCCCGGCCAACTGATCTTCCAGCACAAGCGCATCGAAGGCTTCTGGCTGGCCGAATGGATGCGGCAGTTCCGCGACCGGCTCGGCCCGGCGGTGCTGGAGGCACAGAAGAGATTTTCCGACGGGCGCTGGTCGACGGATGTGACAGCGGTGGTGCCGCTGGACGAGGCGATGGCCAGGCTGTCGGACGAGCTGGCCAAGCCGAACGGCAAGGTGTTTGTTAAGCCCTGATCAAAATAACTCGAGGTCGCGTCTATGAGGCTACGGTGGTTTGTCGGATTCGTCCTGGTGTCAATGGCAGGTACATTTAGTGCCGAGGCCGCCGACAAGTTCCCGCCCATTTGGCGCAAGTCGATGACCAATGATCCGGGTACGAACTATTTTCTCAATAAATATTCGGCCTCTTTGAATGATCCAGCATCGACCGCAATTAGAAATATCATGCTGGCGCGCGTCGTCGGCTCTGAATGCCAGTCATCGCGGCTCAGCAAGGCCAAGGTCAGGGCCTATCGCAATAGCATGCTCGGCTCGCTTTCGTCGGATGCGATGAAAGCGGCTGCATTCGCAGCCGGCAGCGAATTGCGCAACTTCGACTATGAAACGCTCGCGCATCTTTGTGCCGGCATCGATTATCAATTTGGGCCGAAAGGAGTGCTCATAGCGGGAGCCGTTTCGTCTGGCAAAGGCGAGCCAAGATATCCCTACGATCAGCGCAATCCATACATTCGGCTGCCCGATTTCACCGGCAAGTAGCTGAGCTGCCTGGCTCGTGCCTGCGCACTATTCCGCCGGCTCGACATTGGCATAGGCGGCTTGCTCGAGTTCGCGCTTCACGCGGGCTTCCTCATGCGCCTTGGGCGTGACGAAGCGGCCAAGCAAGAGATAGGCGACAGGGGTCAGGAAGAGCGTGGAGACGGTCGCCAGGCCAAGGCCGCCGACGATCACCCAACCGAGCGCCACGCGCGCCTCGGCGCCTGCGCCCGAAGCCAGCACCAGCGGCACGCCGCCGAGCACGGTGCAGATCATCGTCATCATCACCGGGCGAAGGCGAATGGTGGCAGCCTCTTCGATCGCCTCGCGCACGCCAAGCCCGCGGTCGCGCAGCTGGTTGGCAAACTCGACGATGAGGATGCCGTTCTTGGCCATGACGCCGACCAGCAGGACCAGGCCGATCTGGCTGTAGGCATTGAGACTGGTGCCCGACAAAAGCAGCGCGAAGATGGCGCAGGCGAGCCCGAGCGGCACTGTCGCCATGATGATGACGGCGCTGACGAAGCTCTCGAACTGGGCCGCCAGCACCAGAAGAATGATGACCAGCGCGAAACCGAAGATGGTCGCCATGGCGCTGTTGCTCTCGCCGAGTGTCGCCGCCTCGGCCAGCGGCACGATCCGCGCGTCCGACGGCAGCAGCGGTGTTGCGATCTCCTCGGCGCGGGTCAGCGCATCGCCGAGCGCGAAGCTGCCGCCGAGACTGGCGGTGATCGCCACCGACGGCTGCTGCTGCTCGCGAGTCAGGGACGGCGGCACGGCGCGCTCGGTCAGCGTGGCGATGGTCGACATCGGCACGAAGCGGCCGTCCGACGTTTTCAGGAAGATGTTTTCCAGATCCGTCGGATCGTTGATCGGATTGGTGGTCGAGACCAGCTTCACGCCATAGCTGCGGTCGGCGATGTAGACGTCGACGACATCGTTGCCGTCGAGCATCGCCTGCAGCGTGTCCGCAAGCCCGGTGATGTCGATGCCGAGGTCGGAGGCGCGTTCGCGGTCGATGGCAACGGCAAGCTGCGGCTGCGTAAGGTCGACGGAAAGTCGCGGTGATTGGAAGCGTGGATCCTGCCGCATTTCCTCGACGATCTGCACCGCCGCCGCGCTTAGCGCCTTGCGGTCGTTGCCGACCAGGGCGAATTGCAGGCCGCTGCCGGCGCCACGGATGCGAAGGCTGTTGGGCTGAACCGGGAAAACGCGGACGCTTGGCACCTGCTTTGTCAGGCGGCTGATCTCGGCCATGATCTCCTGCTGGCTGCGCGTCCGCTCGGCCCACGGCGCCAGCGTCATCACCATGAAGCCGCTATTGTAGGCGCCGTTGTTGCCGGCATTCGCGAAGGTGCTGCGGATCTCGCCGGAATCGCGCAAAGGCTGGATCAGCCGCTCGATCTTGCGCATCTGCTCGGTCGTGTAGTCGAGGCTGACTCCTTGCGGCGCGTTGATGCGGAGCAAAACGACGGCGCGGTCTTCGGTCGGCGTCAGCTCCTGACGTATCGTGCCGAACAAAGTGAAGGCGGTGCCAGCGAAGAGCAAAGCGACGAGCACTACGATCCAGGGCGCGCCGAGGCAGGCATGCAGGCAGCGCTTGTAGAGCCGATGCAATGCGCCGCCGATGCGAGCGCCCACGCCGCTGCCGCCTTCGTGGTGAAGAGAGGCGCTGGTCAGCATGCGCGAGGCGAGCATCGGGCAGAGCGTCAGCGCCACGACGCAGGAGAGCAGTACCGACATCGCCAGCACGAAGCCGAACTCGCGAAAGAGCCCGCCGGTCTGTCCCGGCAGGAAGGAGATCGGCACGAAGACGGCGACCAGGGTCAGCGTCGTGGCAACGACGGCGAAGAAGACTTCCTGGGTGCCGAGCACGGCGGCCGCGCGCGGCCCCATGCCCTCGTTGCGGCGGCGCACGATGTTTTCGAGCACCACGATGGCGTCGTCGACGACGAGGCCCGTCGCCAGAACCAGCGCCAGCAGCGTCAGGATGTTGATGGAAAAGCCGGCGAGGTAGATCGCGGCGATGGTGCCGATCATGGCGACCGGCATCGACAGGCCCGGGATCAGCGTCGCGCGCCAGTCGAGCAGGAAGGCGTAGATGACGATCAGCACGATCGAGACGGAAAGCGCGAGCGCGATCTCAACCTCATGCACCGCGCCGTTGACGAAGACGGCATCGTCGCTGGTGACCTTGATCGACATGCCTTGCGGAAGATTTGCCTGGAGTTTCTCGACGGCGGCCCTGACGCCGGTCGATATATCGAGCGTGTTCGACTCCGCCTGGCGGATGATGCCGAGGCCGATGCCGGTTTTGCCGTCGGAGCGCAATGAGGTCTGGCCGATGTCGGGGCCGAGCGTCACGGTGGCGACGTCGCGGATGCGCGTCGCGCCGCCGATGACGATGCTCTCGAATTCCTCCGGCGTGGTCACGTCGGCCGTCGTGCGCACGACGAGGTCCTGGTTTGTGGTGGTGATCGAGCCGGCCGGGGAATCGAAGGCGACGGAGGCGAGCGCCTTGCGCAAATCCGCCACGGTGAAGCCATGGCTTGCCAGCTTGTTCTGGTCGACGTCGATGCGGAAGATCTTGTCGCGGTCGCCGGATACCTGAACGTCGGCGACCCCTGGAACGGCGGCGAGCTCGTCCTCGATGCGGTCCTGGACCAGCACCGTCATGTCCTGCACCGACATGGTGTCGGACGTGACCGCCAGCCGCATCACCGGGTCGGAATTGGCGTCGGCCTTGACGATGCGCGGCGCATCGGCGGTCTCGGGCAGTTGGTTGGTGATGCGGCTGACGGAATCGCGGACATCGGAGGCGGCTACATTGAGATCGACGCCGTCGCTGAACTCGATGGTGACGCGGCTCTGGCCGAAAGATGAAGTCGACGAGATCGACTTGACACCCGAGACGCGCGCGACGGCGCCCTCGATCGGGTCGGTCAACTCGCGGTCGACGGTTTCGGCGGCCGCGCCCTCGAAGGTGGTGTTGACGGTGATGACCGGGCGGTCGACATCCGGCAGTTCGCGGATTTCGACGCCCCAGAAGGCTGCGAGGCCGGCGACCGCGATCAGCGTATTGAGCACGAAGGCCATGACCGGCCTGCGGATAAAGAGCGCGGTCAGGCCCGATCCCGCGGTCTGGTCGCCGGCGGCGCTCATGAGCCTTCGGCCGCGGTGGCGCGGTCCTCGCCGGCGATCCGGACGTCGCCGCCTTCGCTGACACTCTCCGTGCCTTCGGTCACCACCATATCGCCGCTCTCGACGGGAGCATCGATCAGCACCGTCTCGGTGTTGCGCTGGGTGATGCGCACCGGCACGCGCTTTGCCTTGCCGTTTTCGACGGTCCAGATATAGGCGCCGTCGGTGCCCCACTGGATGGCCAGTGGGCTGACGGCCGGATAGGTGTCGCCGGGGAATTTCATGGCGATCTGGAACGACATGCCGGCGCGCAGCGAATCCGCCGGGTTGGCGATCGTCGCCTTGACGAGCAGCGTGCGGCTGTTCTCGTCGATATGGTTGTCGATGGCCGAAACCGTGCCGGAATAGACCTGGTTGGGGTTGGCCAGCGGCGTGGCCGACAATCGCTGTCCGACCTTTACAGCGGCGGCAAAACGCTCCGGCACCCAGAAATCGACCAATATGCTCGAGCGGTCGTCAAGCGTGGCGATCGCCGACTGGCTGGTGACATAGTTGCCGGCGGCGATCGGCAGGATACCGACAGTGCCTTCGATAGGCGCGACGACCGAGCGGCGCTCGAGCGCGAGCTCGGCATCGCGCAGCGCCAGCTTGGCATTGGCGAGCGCCACCTCGGCATCCGCGACGGCAACTTGCGTGGCGGCATTGGAGGCTCGCAGCGACTTGACCCGGTCGAGCTTCGCCTGGGCGTCGTCGAGCGCGACCTTGGCACGGTCGCGCGCAATCACTTCCGTCTCCGAATCGAGCCTGGCGATGACATCGCCTTTTTCGACATGGGTGCCGGACTGCACCGGCAGTTCGGTGAGGCGGCCGTAAGAGTATGGATTGACAGTGACTGTCGCATTGGCGCGGCCGGTCCCGATCGCCTGAAGCCTGTCGTTGATGGTGGCGGTGCCGGCAGGGGAGGCGACAATGGTCACGATCTGGCCGCCGCGGTTGCGACCGGACCGGGCCGAACCGGTCTCGATGCTTCCCGTGGCGGGGGGCGTCGCCGCAATCGCCCAGTCCATACCCCAGCGTGCCAGTACCTCAGGCGCGCCGGGATAGAAGCGCGCCCAGGCGGCCGCAGCGGCAACCACGATCACAAGCGCAAGAACAATCTGTTTCCAGCTCGACATTGACACTCCAGCGGCAGAATCGTCCGCCGGTTCCAAGTGGAAGCAGGCTGAGCGACGATACGGCGTGAGAGCGATACCGGCCACGCCACATCATAATATCAGCGTTTTATGGCAATTATCACGCAAACGTGCACATTAAATCTCGGTAACGTGAAGCGGGATCATCGCTTCGGTCGCATCTTTTGCCGCAATTTGGGGGGGGCGCCGGCCGCCATTAAGCAAAACCGAACGGAAGCCGTTTGCCTGGAACTGCTTAGCGCAGGCTCTCCAGGTCGCGGATGCGCTTGGCGCCGGCGGCTTCGAGTTGCCTTGTGACCGCGCCGATCAGCGTTTCGGCGACGACAAAGAGGGCGGCGGATGAATCCCAGGCCGAAGGCACGGCGGTACGCCCGGCGATCACATGGCGGGCGAAGCGGGCGATCGGCGAGAGCCACTGATCGGTGAAGAGCACGATTTGGACGCCGCGCTGGTGCGCCTTCTCGGCAAAGCGGAGCAGACTTTCCTGGTAGCGCCTGATGTCGAAGATAACCAGCACGTCGCGCTTGCCCATGTCGATCAGCCGGTCGCGCCAGATGCTCTCCTGGCCCGCGAGGTGGTAGACGTCTGGCTGGATGATGGCGAGATGGGCTGCCATGTAGCGCGCCAGCGGATCGGTGAAGCGGCCGCCGATCAGAAAGGTCTTGCCGCGGCGCTCGGCAAGCCGTGCGGCAATGTCGGCCAACTGCTTGTCGGTAAGGTGCCGGAACGTCTCGCGCATGTTGTCGAGCGTCGCCTCCAGCATCGGCGAAACGGCGCCGCCATTGGCGGGCGACGCCGAGTTGAGCGTGCGAGAGGCCGGCGACTGCAATTGCGCGGCCAGTTCATCCTGCAGCGCCGACTGGAATTCGGGATAGTTCTGGAAACCCAACCTGGCGACGAAACGCAGAATCGTCGGTGAGGAGACTCCCGCCGCGGTCGAGAACTCGGCCACGGTCTTCAGCCCGGTCAGCGGATAGTTGGCAATCAGCGTCTGCGCGGCGCGGCGCTCGCCTGCCGGCATGGTGCCGATGCGGTCCGAAATCAGTTCGGCAATACTGGAGATCATCGTTTTCCCCACCCTTTGACCCGGTCGCCGCCGTTTTCGGAATTCCGCGTTTGACAAAGCCGCGCAAACTGTATGAAATCATTCACAGGGGCGCAATGAGGCAAATTACGTAACATAAGATACAGCGCTCCCGAGGGGACGGCAGTATGGAGAAAGCACGGCGCGCCAGCCTTGCACCGTCGGAGACCGTGAGGGTGACCAACCCCGGCGGCTCGGGCCCCTTCGTCCTCACCTGCGATCACGCCTCGAACTTCCTGCCCGCCGAATTCGGAACGCTCGGGCTGCCCGCCGAGGATCTCTCCCGGCATATCGCCTGGGATCCGGGCGCGCTGCCGGTCGCCAGACGCATGGCCGACGCGCTCGACGCCACGCTGGTCGAAACCCGCATCTCGCGCCTAGTGATCGACTGCAACCGCCCGCTCGACGCGCCGGACCTCGTGCCGCCGGTCAGCGAGACGACGGCCATTCCGGGCAATTCGAATCTCTCCGGCAAGCAGCGCGCTGAGCGGATCGATCTCGCGTGGCGTCCGTTCCACGACACGATCGCTGAGATCATCGAGCAGCGGCTCGCGCTCGGGCAGGAAACGCGGCTGGTGTCGGTGCACTCCTTCACGCCGGTTTACAAGGGCAGGAGCCGTCCCTGGCATATCGGCATCATCCATGACGACGACCGCCGGCTGGCAGCGCCGCTGATATCGGCGCTCAAGCGGCTCTCCGGCGTCACCGTTGGCGTCAACGAACCCTATTCGCCGGCCGACCGCGTCTATTTCACGCTGGAACGGCACGCGCGCTCGCGCGGCCTTGCCTGCGCGATGATCGAAATCCGCAACGACGAGATCTCCGGCGAGACCGGGCAGCGGAAATGGGCGGATCTGCTCACAGGCATATTCTCCAATCTGGAGCCCGAGGAGGCCAGGGGCTCCCGACAACGCGCAATGGGAAAGTCAGTACAGTCGGCCAGCTAAGAAACCACAGGGGACTTCCAACATGGCAGCAAATGACTACACCGAAGTCGACAAGGCTGAGGACATACAAGTCCTCCACAGCATGGGCTATGCCCAGGAACTGGAGCGGCGCCTCAGCCGCTTCTCGAATTTCGCGGTTTCCTTCTCCATCATCTGCATCCTGTCCGGCGGCATCAACTCGCTGGCGCAGGCGACCTCCGGTGCCGGCGGCATCGGCATCGGCATCGGCTGGCTGGTGGGCTGTTTCGTGTCGCTCACCTTCGCGGTCGCCATGTCGCAGATCAGCTCGGCCTACCCGACGGCCGGCGGCCTCTATCACTGGGGCTCGATCCTCGGCAATCGCGGCACCGGCTGGGTTACCGCCTGGCTTAACCTGCTTGGTCTGATCACCGTGCTCGGCGCCATCAATGTCGGCACCTGGACTTTCTTCGTCGGCGCTTTCGGGCCGGCGCTGGGCATTGAAAACAACCTGACCACCCAGACGATCTTCCTGGTCATCATCACCGGCGCGCAGGCGCTAATCAACCATCTGGGCATCAAGCTGACGGCAAAGCTCACCGACTTTTCGGGCTATCTGATCTTCTTCGGCTCGATCCTGATCGCGGTGGTCTGCCTGCTCTCGGCCGAGACCTGGGACTTCAGCCGCCTCTTCACCTTCCACAACTACTCAGGCGATGCCGGAGGCGGCGTGTGGCCGCAGGTCTCGAACGCCTGGGTCTTCGCGCTTGGCCTCTTGCTGCCGATCTATACGATCACCGGCTATGACGCCTCGGCGCACACGTCGGAGGAAACCATCAAGGCGGCTTCTTCCGTGCCGCGCGCGATGGTCATGTCGGTCATCTGGTCGGCGCTGTTCGGCTACCTGTTCCTGGCTGCCTTCGTGCTGATGATCCCGAACATGGACGAGGCCGCCAAGCAGGGCTGGAACGTGTTCTTCTGGGCCTTCGACCAGCGCGTCGGAACCGGACTGAAGGAGTTCGTCTATCTCGTCGTGTTCCTGGCACAGCTGCTGTGCGGCCTTGCCACCGTCACTTCGGCCTCGCGCATGATCTTCGCCTTCTCGCGAGACGGCGGCCTGCCGGGCTCGGCAGCGCTTTCCAAGGTCAGCCCGACCTATCGCACGCCCGTGGCGGCGATCTGGACAGCCTCGATCCTGTCGGTGCTGTTCGTGTGGGGCTCGTCGGTGGTCTCGGTCGCCGGCACCTCGGCCTACACGATCGTGGTGTCCTGCACCGTCATCTTCCTGTTCCTCTCCTTCACCGTGCCGATCGTGCTCGGCATGATGGCCTGGGGGACGCCGAAGTGGGACAAGATGGGGCCGTGGAACATGGGCCGCGGCATCTTCATGCTGTTCGGTCTGCTCTCGATCGTGTCGATGATCCTGATCTTCGTCATCGGCATCCAGCCGCCGAACGACTGGGCGCTCTACATCACCGTCGGCTTCTTCATCCTGACGGCGGTCGTCTGGTTCGCCTTCGAGCGCAACCGCTTCCAGGGGCCGCCGCTCGGCGACATCATCGCGGCGCGCCAGGCGGCGATCAAGGCGGCAGAGCAGGCGGTCGGCGAGACCGGCCACTGATATCGAACATCATCGCCCTGGCCGGCGTCACGCCGGCCAGGGCTTCGTTTCTCCCTTTCAATCGACAAGTGTTGGAGTGCCAAAGGAATGGCCGGGAATTTCTCGTTCGATCAGTTGAAGAAAGCGGTCTCGAACGGCGAGGTCGACACGGTGCTGGCCTGCATCGTCGACATGCAGGGCCGGCTCGCGGGGAAGCGCTTCCTGGCCCAGTATTTCGTCGATTCCGCGCATGGCGAGACGCATGGCTGCAACTATCTGCTGGCCTGCGACATCGATATGGAGCCGGTGCCAGGCTACAAGGCGGCGAGCTGGTCGAAGGGTTATGGCGACTTTGTCATGAAACCCGACCTGTCGACGTTGCGGCGCGTCCCATGGCTGGAGAAGACGGCACTTGTCATCTGCGACGTGCTCGATCATCACGACCATGAGGACCTCGCGCATTCGCCGCGCGCGATCCTGAAGAAGCAGGTCAAGCGCCTGAGCGAGCGCGGCTATATCGGCTACTTCGCCTCCGAGCTCGAATTCTACCTGTTCAGCGAAACCTATGAATCGGCGCGCAGGAAGCACTGGCAAGGGCTCGACAGCGCTTCGCCCTATATCGGCGACTACCAGATCGGCATCACCACCAAGGAAGAAGGCGTCATGCGCCGGCTCCGCAACGAGATGGAGGCAGCCGGTATCCCGATCGAAAATTCCAAGGGCGAGTGGGGTCCGGGCCAGGAAGAGATCAATGTGCGCTATGCCGAAGCACTCGAGATGGCGGATCGCCACGTCATCCTGAAGAACGGCGCCAAGGAGATCGCCGATTCCGAAGGCAAGGCCATCTCCTTCATGGCCAAGTACAATTACGGGCTCGCCGGCAATTCCAGCCACATCCATAATTCGCTGTGGAGCGCCGACGGCGGGACGCCGCTGTTCTTCGACAAAAACGCCGAATGGACGCTGTCGAGCCTCGGCCAGCAATGGGCGGCCGGCCAGCTCAAATACGCCAAGGAGTTCACCTGGTTCCTGGCGCCGTACATCAACTCCTACAAGCGCTTCCAGGCCGGCACCTTCGCGCCGACCAAGATCATGTGGAGCGAGGACAACCGCACGGCGGGATTCCGGCTGTGCGGCGAGGGTACCAAAGGCATCCGCATGGAATGCCGCATCGGCGGCGCCGATCTCAACCCCTATCTCGCCTTCGCCGCGCTGATCGCGGCCGGTCTCGCCGGCATCGACGAGAAGCTGGAGCTGCAGAAGCCGTTTGTCGGCGACGCCTATCAGGCGTCGCAACTGCCGGAAATCCCGAAGACGCTGCGCGATGCCACCGAGACGCTGGAAGGCTCCACGATGCTGAAGCAGGCCTTCGGCGAGGAGGTGATCGAGCACTATGTCCACACCGCCCGCTGGGAGCAGTTCGAATACGACCGCCGCATCACGGATTGGGAACTGCACCGAGGGTTTGAACGCTACTAAAGCTGTAGTCGAACGTTGACTGAACCTAACTAAAGCTGTAGTCTTGGCTGGTTGAGTTCAGGAGCGTGAGAATGGGAAAGTATTCGCCTTTGCGTTCGTATCTTATGGCTCAAACCGGCGAGCGGGTTCCGATGTCGTTCAGCGACATCGAGAAGCTGCTTGGCGAAAAGCTACCGGCGTCCAAGCAGTATCCGGCTTGGTGGAGCAATAATCCCAGCAACAATCCAATGACAAAGGAGTGGCTGGCCGCGGGGTTCCAGACTGAGTCCGTCAATATAGCGGGCGAAAATCTGGTCTTTCGGCGCGTTCAGCCAGGTTCCGGCACTTCAAAGGGGTTCGGCGAATCGGCTCAGGCCGAGATCGGCGGGACACCGACACGGCACCCGATCTTCGGCTGCATGAAGGGAACGCTTACTATCCTCCCAGAGGTCGATCTGACGGAGCCTGTCGAGCAGGATTGGGGCAAGGTCTATGAAGACTGAGAACCTTCTGTTGGACACTTGCGCGGTCATCTGGATTTCGCAGGACGAACCGATAGCCGATGCGGCGACAACGGCTATCAGCAAGGCTCCTCAGTCCGGCACGCTGAACGTATCGGTCATGTCGGCATGGGAGATGGGCATGCTGGTGTCGAAGGGCAGGTTGCCGTCCACGAAGACGCCCGACCGTTGGTTCGACGAGTTCGTTGAGGCGGCGGCCGTCACAGTGGAAGGGGTGACGCCACGTATTCTCATCGCGGCCTCCTACCTCCCAGGTGTCGTTCACAGCGATCCAATGGATCGAATCCTGATAGCGACCGCGCGGGAGCGCGATTTGACTATCGTAACCCGTGACAAGGCCATTTTGGCCTATGCCGCGCATGGTCATGTCAGAGCCATCGCCTGCTGAAAGAGTCAATTTGGAGACGTCTTCTTGGATACCGTAAAACTTAAATCACCCATCGACGGCTCGATCTACGCCGAGCGGCCGGTCGCGACGGATCAGGCGATCAATGCGGCGGTAGAGAGAGCCAGGGCGGCGCAGGAGAAATGGGCCGAGACACCGGTCGCCGAGCGCGGCAAGTACATGCTGGCGATGCTGGAAGCGCTGGTCGGCATCAGCGACGAGATCGTGCCCGAGATCGCCTGGCAGATGGGGCGGCCGGTGCGCTATGGCGGCGAGTTCGGCGGCGTCAAGGAACGCACCAGCTACATGGTCGAGATCGCGGAAGCCGCGCTGAAGCCGATCATGGCCTCCAATCCGAAGGACGGCTTTCGCCGCTATGTCAAGAAGGTGCCGCTCGGCGTCGTGCTGGTGATCGCGCCGTGGAACTATCCGTATCTCACCGCGGTCAACACGATCGTGCCGGCGCTGATGGCCGGAAGCGCGGTCATCCTCAAGCATGCGGCGCAGACGCTGCTGGTCGGCGAGCGCTTCCAGCAGGCGTTCGACAAGGCGGGCCTGCCGAAAGGCCTGTTCCAGAACCTGGTCATGAACCACGACCAGACCGAAAGGCTGCTCGGCTCGGGCAAGATCGATCATGTCAACTTCACCGGCTCGGTCGCCGGCGGCCGGGCCATCGAGAAAGCCGCGGCCGGCACCTTCATGACGCTCGGCCTCGAGCTCGGCGGCAAGGATCCGGCCTATGTCCTTCCCGACGCCAAAATGGACCATGCGGTCGCCAATCTGGTCGACGGCGCCTTCTACAATTCCGGCCAATGCTGCTGCGGCATCGAGCGCGTCTACGTGCACGAAAAGGTCTATGACGAGTTCGTCGAAGGTTTTGTCGCCGAGACCAGGAACTATGTCGTCGGCAATCCGCTGGAGCAGGCGACGACCATGGGTCCGATGGCGCAGGCACGCTTCGCCGACCTGATCCGCGAGCAAAAGGCAGAGGCGCTGCGCAAGGGCGCCAAGGCGCATATCGCCATGAAGGTGGAGAACGACAGGCCGGGCTCGCCCTATCTGGCGCCGGAAGTGCTGACCGGTGTCGACCACCAGATGAGCGTCATGCGCGAGGAAAGCTTCGGCCCGATCGTCGGCATCATGAAGGTGCGCGACGACGAGGAAGCCATCGCGCTGATGAACGACAGCCCCTATGGGCTGACGGCCTCGATCTGGACGCGCGACACCGAGCGCGCCGTGGCGATCGGCGACCGGGTCCAGACAGGCACCGTGTTCATGAACCGCTGCGACTATCTCGATCCGGCGCTAGTCTGGACCGGCGTCAAGGACACCGGCAAGGGCGCGGCGCTGTCCGCCATCGGCTACGACAATCTGACCCGGCCGAAATCCTACCACCTGCGCGAAGCGATCTGAATTCGAAAGACAATCCATGTCCAAGCTCACCTCCAAATGGAACTACCCCACCACCGTCCGCTTCGGCGCGGGGCGCATCAAGGAACTGCCGGACGCGCTGGCTGCGTCAGGCATCAAGCGCCCGCTTTTCGTCACCGACCCGGGCCTGGCGAAGCTGCCCGTCGTCGCTTCGACACTGAAGATCCTCGACGATGCCAAGGTGCCTTATGGCGTCTTTTCCGAGGTGAAGCCGAACCCGGTCGAGTCCAACCTGACCGCCGGCATCGCCGTGTTCAAGAAAGGCAAGCATGACGGGGTCGTCGCTTTCGGCGGCGGCTCGGCGCTCGACCTCGGCAAGCTGATCGCCTTCCAGGCCGGGCAGACGCGTCCGGTATGGGATTTCGAGGACATCGGCGACTGGTGGACGCGCGCCAACTCGGAGGCGATCGCGCCGATCATCGCGGTGCCGACCACGGCGGGCACCGGTTCCGAGGTCGGCCGCGCCGGCGTCATCACCAATGAAGAGACCCACACCAAGAAAGTCATTTTCCATCCGAAGCTTCTGCCGGCGATCGTGATTGCGGATCCGGAGCTGTCGGTCGGCATGCCGCCCTTCATCACGGCCGGCACCGGCATGGACGCGCTCGCCCACTGCCTCGAAGCCTATTGCGCGCCGGGCTATCATCCGATGGCCGACGGCATCGCCGTGGAAGGCATCCGGCTGGTGTTCGAAAACCTGCCCAAGGCCTTCGCCAACGGCAAGGATCTGGTCGCCCGCGCGAATATGATGAGCGCGGCCGCGATGGGCGCGGCCGCCTTCCAGAAGGGGCTGGGCGCCATCCACTCTCTGTCGCATCCGATCGGCGCGCTCTACGACACCCATCACGGCATGACCAATGCGGTGTTCATGCCCTATGTCCTCGCCTTCAACCGCGATGCGATCGAGCACCGCATCGCGCGGCTCGCCGCCTATTGCGGCATCAAGGGCGGCTTCGATGGCTTCGCAAAAGCCGTCATCAAATTGCGCAAGGAGCTCAAGGTGCCGCATGCACTGCCCGGCCTGATCAAGGGCCTCGACATGGACAAGAACCGCAAGACACTGATCGCCGACATGGCGGTGGTCGATCCGACCGCCGGCGGCAATCCGGTCAAGCTCACCAAGAAAGGGGCGCTTGCTCTGCTCGAAAATGCCATCGTAGGGTCTGTGTAAACCAATTTGCAGCGGAAAGTTGATCTGGAAACGAGGGGAAAGGAAAGGGCAACGGGCGGAATGCAAGGAGGAGAATAATTAGCCGGAAAAAGAATCGCGAAGCGATTGCTACAGCCGGTTAAAGAGAGTTTACTTTTTCGTGTTGCGGGGTGCCGCTTTCACAAAGCTTTCATCTGGCTGTCACACGAAAACGATACCGCATCGCAGGCGTCCAATGGCGTCAGTTCAACGGAGAGAACACATGTTCAAATTCACGGGGAAAGTGCTTTCCCTTTCGGCCGCGGCGCTGTTTGCGTCGACGGTGATTTCGTCCGCCGACGCGATGGACGATCTCGTCAAGGCGGCGAAAGCCGAGGGCCAGCTCACCACCATCGCGCTGCCGCACGACTGGTGCGGCTACGGCGACGTCATCGCCGGCTTCAAGGCGAAGTATCCGGAGATCACCGTCAACGAGCTCAACCCGGATGCAGGCTCCGGCGATGAGATCGAGGCGATCAAAGCGAACAAGGACAACAAGGGCCCGCAGGCACCTGACGTCATCGACGTCGGCCTGTCCTTCGGTCCGTCCGCCAAGAAGGACGGCCTGATCCAGCCTTATAAAGTCTCGACCTGGGATTCCATTCCGGACAGCGCCAAGGACGCTGACGGCTACTGGACAGGCGACTATTATGGCGTGCTCTCGTTCCAGGTGAACAAGGATCTGGTCAAGGAATCGCCGACCGACTGGGCCGACCTGCTGAAGCCTGAATTCGCCAACTCGGTTGCCCTTGCCGGCGATCCGCGCGCTTCGAACCAGGCTATCCAGGCCGTCTACGCCGCCGGCCTTGCCAGCGGCGCTGCCGCTGGCGAAGCCGCAGGCACTGCCGGGCTCGAATTTTTCAAGAAGCTCAATGCCGCCGGCAACTTCGTGCCGGTCATCGGCAAAACCGCGACGCTCGCCCAGGGCCAGACGCCGATCCTCGTGACCTGGGACTACAACGCGCTCTCCGGTCGCGACACGCTGAAGGGCAATCCCCCCGTTGACGTCATTGTGCCGAAGACCGGCGTCGTCGCCGGCGTTTACGTGCAGGCGATCAGCGCTTACGCGCCGCATCCGAATGCGGCCAAGCTTTGGCTAGAATATCTCTACTCCGACGAAGGCCAGATCGGCTGGCTGAAGGGCTATTGCCACCCGATCCGTTTCAACGATCTCGCCAAGAACGGCAAGGTTCCGGCGGATATGCTGGCGAAGATGCCTCCGGCCGAGTCCTATGCAGCCGCGGTGTTTCCGACGCTCGATGAACAGGGCATGGCAAAAGAAGCCATCACCAAGAACTGGGACGCCGTCGTCGGCGCCAATGTGAAGTAAGCATCAATATGGTCCGGGCGGCCCGATGGCCGCCCGGACTCCCTTCCCAAAACGGTAGCCGGCGCATGACCGATCTCTCGGTTTCCAATCAGGCAATTGCGGGCAAGGCCGCGCCCCCCGGCGAAGCGCGCGCAATGCGGCTGCCGACGCATTGGCTTGGCATAACGCCGTTCTTCGTCTTCGCCGTCATGTTCCTGATCCTGCCCACGCTCTACTTGATGCTGGGCGCCTTCCAGAACGAGGCGGGCGAGTTCACCTTCGCCAACATCGTCGCGCTTTTTTCGGCCAACATCGTTGCCGCCTACTGGATTTCGATAAAGGTTAGCCTGGCGTCATCGCTGATCGGCGCCTTCGCCGGTCTTGCCATCGCCATCGCCATCGTGCGCGGGGGCCTGCCCAACTGGATACGGTCGGGGACGCTGACGTTTTCCGGTGTCGCGTCCAATTTCGCCGGAGTGCCGCTGGCTTTCGCCTTCATCGCGACGCTAGGCCGGCTGGGACTCGTCACCGTGCTGCTCAACACCCTGGTCGGCTTCAACATCTATGCGCATGGCTTCAACCTGCTGTCGTTCTGGGGTCTGACGATCACCTATGTCTATTTCCAGATTCCGCTGATGGTGGTCATCATCGTGCCGGCGATCGACGGGCTAAAAAGGGAATGGGGCGAAGCCGCCGCCACGCTCGGCGCCACCCAGGCGCAATACTGGCGCTTGGTGGTAATCCCCGTGCTGTGGCCAAGCTTCCTCGGCACCGTGATCCTGCTCTTCGCCAATGCCTTCGGGGCGATCGCCACCGCCTATGCGCTGACCGGCTCGTCGCTCAACATCGTGCCGATCCTGCTCTACGCCCAGATCCGCGGCGACGTGCTGCACAATGCCCATCTCGGTTACGCGATCGCCTTCGGCATGATCGTCATCACCGGGCTTGCCAACATCTTCTACATCTGGTTCCGGACGCGCTCGGAGAGGTGGCTGAAATGAAATCCGGCAGGTTCTGGGCCTGGGTCGTCTTTGTCCTCGGCGCGGCGTATTTCTTCATCCCGCTGATCGCGACGATCGAGTTCTCGCTGCGCATGCGCCGCGGCGTCTATTCCTTGGACGCCTACAAGGTCGTGCTCGGCGACAGCCAGTTCCAGGCGACCTTCATGTTTTCGGTGGTCGTCGCCATCTTCACCATTCTCCTCGGCGTGCTGATCGTCGTGCCTACGGCCTACTGGATCCGCCTTCGCATGCCGCAGATCAGGCCGATCGTCGAGTTCATCACGCTGCTGCCGCTGGTGATCCCGGCCATCGTCATCGTCTTCGGCTATATCAGGATGTATGGGTCGAATTCGCCGCTGCCGTTCCTGGCAACCAATCCAGGCGCGAATGCTCTGCTGGTCATCGGCTATGCAACGCTTGCACTGCCATACATGTACCGCGCCGTCGACACCGGGCTTCGCACCATCGACGTGCGCACGTTGACGGAAGCGGCGCAGATCCTGGGCGCCGGCTGGGGCACGATCATCAGCCGCGTGATCCTGCCCAATGTGCTGATCGCGGTGCTTTCGGGCGCATTCCTGACCTTCGCCATCGTGATCGGCGAATTCACCATGGCCAGCCTGCTCAACCGGCCGGCATTCGGCCCGTATTTGCAGAATCTTGTGGCCAACCGCGCCTATGAGCCGGCGGCGCTGTCGATCATCGCGTTCGTCATAACCTGGGGCTGCATGTCGCTGATCCAGATCTTGTCCCGTTTCGCGCCGAAATCGGCGAACCGCCCCAATTGAGCGAAGTACCGACCGAAAGAAAAAGCCATGGCCGAGCCGTTCCTCTCCATCCAGCATGTGCGAAAGTCCTTCGGCGCCACAACCGTGGTCGAGGATTTCAACCTCGATGTCGCGCCGGGCGAATTCGTCTCCTTCCTCGGTCCGTCCGGCTGCGGCAAGACGACGGTGCTGCGCATGGTGGCCGGCTTCGAGGAGCCCTCGGCCGGCAAGATCGTGGTTAGCGGCAAGGACATCACCAGGCTGAAGCCCAACCAGCGCAATATCGGCATGGTGTTCCAGGCCTATGCGCTGTTTCCCAACCTCACTGTGGCGCAGAATATCGGGTTCGGACTGAAGGTGGCGGGCATGCCCAGGGCGGCCATCGATTCCCGTGTCGCGGAGATGCTCGACATCATCAGGCTGCCGCAGATGGCCGACCGCTATCCCTACCAGCTCTCCGGCGGCCAGCAGCAGCGCATCGCGCTGGCGCGCGCCATTGCGCCGAAGCCGAAGCTTTTGCTGCTCGACGAGCCGCTGTCGGCGCTGGACGCCAAAGTGCGCATTTCGCTGCGAGAGGAAATCCGCTCGATCCAGAAGAAGCTCGGCATAACCACCATCTTCGTGACGCACGACCAGGAAGAGGCGCTGTCGATCTCCGACCGCATCGCGGTCATGTATGGCGGCAAGGCCGAGCAGGTCGGCACGCCGTTCGAGATCTACAACCGGCCGGCGACCAAATTCGTTGCCAATTTCGTCGGCACGCTCAACGTCCTGGAAGGCAAGGTCACCGATGCCGCGTCCGGCAAGGTGCAGGTCAACACGCAGGAAGTCTCGCTGAAGGGAAAGCTCAACGGCTCGAAGTCCGGCGACACGCTGTCGCTGGCGCTGCGGCCCGAAGCGATTTCGCTCGGACGCCAGCCCGGCCACGACACTAGCCTTTCGGGCGAGATCGCCGAAGTGCATTTCCTCGGCTCGGTCATCCGGGTGCGCGTCGGCATCGGCGGCAACACGGTATCGCTCGACACCTTCAACAACTCGGCGACGCCGCCGCCTGTCGTCGGCGAGAAGGCGGACATCTCGTTCTCGTCGGGCGACATGCTGGTGCTGCACTAGGGTGAATGGTGAATAGTGAATAGTGAATGGTAGTCAGCGAAGAGAGCACTTTACGTGCTCGAATTGTTCTGATGATGCCCATTCACCATTCACCATTCACCATTCACCATTCACCATTCACCATTCACCATCGCTTTTTGCAGTGCCAAAGGCCTGGTTCCATCGCTACGATGAGTCATGGCGCTTTTCGAGCTCACCCTCATCCTGCTTCTGATCGCCGTCGGGCTGACGGCGTTGTCGCGATGGCTGGGGATACCTTATCCCTCCCTGCTGGCCTTGGCCGGAGTGGGGATCGCCTTTCTGCCAGGTGCGCCGACCATCGAGATCGATCCGGAACTGGCGCTTGCCCTGTTCATCGCGCCGGTGCTTCTCGATGCCGCCTATGATACGTCGCTGCGCGACCTGAAGCGCTACCGACTGTCGCTGGTGCTGCTGGCGTTGGGCGCGGTCGTCTTCACCACCGTGGTCGTCGCCTTCGTCGGCTGGAAGATGGCCGGTCTGCCGATCGCGGCGGCGATCGCGCTCGGCGCCATCGTCGCGCCGCCGGACGCCGTGGCGGCGAGCGCCGTGCTTGGCCAGTTCAAGGTGCCGCACCGCCTCAACGCCATCCTGCAAGGGGAGAGCCTGCTCAACGACGCCACGGCGCTTCTGATCTACCGCATCGCCGTTTCGGCCGCGGTCGGCTCGGTCATGCTGAGCGATGCGGTGCCGGTGATCCTTCTGTCGACGGTCGGCAGCGTCGCCGCCGGCTATCTGTTCGGCCGCCTCTCGCTGCTGACGCTGACGCGCATCGAGGATGCGGCAAGCAGCACCGTGGTGCAGTTTGCCGGAACCTTTGCCGTCTGGATCATCGCCGACAGGATCGGCCTTTCCGCCATCATCACCATCGTCGTCTATGCCATCACCATCGCGCGCACCGCGCCGCGCCAGATGTCGGCCAGACGCCGCGTCAGCACCTACTCGGTCTGGGAGTCGGCGGTGTTCGTGCTCAATGTGCTGGCTTTCGTGCTGATGGGCCTGCAGGCCCGGTCGATCGTCGGCAGGCTCTCCGGCGATGGGCAGGGCGATGAATTTGTCTTCGCCGCAGCGGTGCTGGCCGTTGTCATCGTGGCACGCCTCGTCTGGGTTTTTGGCTACGTCGCGATCATACGGCGGTTCGCCCGCTTCGACAGCAAAGAGCAAAGGCGGGATGCGCCGACATTCGGGGGCGCCTTGCTTGTCGGCTGGTGCGGCATGCGTGGGCTGGTGAGCCTGGTGGTGGCCATTGCACTGCCGGCCAATTTCCCTGGCCGGGACCCGATCGTGCTTGCCGCCTTCGCGGTCGTGCTCGGCACGCTGGTGCTGCAAGGCATGAGCCTGAAGCCGCTGCTGCGCTGGCTCAATTTCGAAGAGGATACGACGATAGATCGCGAAGTGGCGCAGGCACGCGTTGCCATCATGGAAGCCGCGCTCGACGTCCTGAGCCGCAAGACGTCTGCCGCTGCCGACGTCGTGCGCGAGCAGTACGAGGCCCAACGCAAGATCGCCGAGAATCCTGAGGATGCGCAGGCGGCCACCGAATACGACCGACTGCGCCTCTACGCGATCAAGCGGCAGCGCGATAGGCTCGAAGAATTGCGTCGCGACGGCACGATCGGCGACGAAGCCTATCACCGTCTGGAAGAAGAAATCGACTGGTCCGAGCTGGCAGCATCGCCGGCGGGGCGGTTCCAGTCGCTCACGACCTAGACGATGCCAAGGTCGGCGGTCATGACTGGACCATTCCGCACGTCGATGGCGTCCATTGCAACGCGATGGCCGAGGCGCTAGTGCCGTGGCCGGATATTCAGCCGGTTAATCGATGAAGCTGGTCAGCTACAACATCCAGTACGGCTACGGCAGCGACGGCCGCTACGATCTGGCGCGCGCCGCGCGCCTCGTCGACGGCGCCGACATCATCGCCCTGCAGGAAGTGGAGCGGCACTGGCAGCGCAGCAACGGCGACGACCAGCCGGAAATCCTGTCCAGGCTGCTGCCCGACTATCACTGGGTCTACGGTCCGGCCTTCGACATGGACGCTAGCGAAAAGCGTGATGGGCGCATCGTCAACCGCCGCAGGCAGTTCGGCACGATGCTTCTGTCGAAGCTGCCGATCGTCTGGTCGCGGCTGCATGCGCTGCCGCTGCGCCGCACGCTCAAGCCCCTCAACACGCGCACCGCCGCGCTGGAGTGCATGATCCGGACGCCGGCGGGATCCGTGCGGGTCTTCTCGCTGCATCTTGCCCATATCGCGGCCGAAGAGCGGCTGGAGCAGATCGACTATCTGCTCGCCGAACAGCGCCGCGCGCCGTCCGATGGCGGTCCCTGGAGCGGCGCCGATGACGAGCCGCAGCGCAACTGGGCGAATGGCGAGCCGGAGCCGGAAAACCCGCTGGCGGCGATCTGGCTCGGCGATTTCAACATGGAGCCGGGAAGTGCGGAATACCGGCGCATCGTCGGCAGCACGCCCTATCATCGCGGCGCCGTCTATATCGACGGGTTCGTCGATGCCGCAGCCGTCGCCGCCAAGCCGGTGGTGGACTTCCACACGCATGAAAAGATCATCGAGGGCAGGCTGGCGAAACGCCGGCTCGATCATTGCTTCGTTGGCGGCATGCTGGCCGGGCGGGTGCGTTCCGTGAGCGCCGATATCGGCGAAGTGGCCTCCGACCATTTCCCGCTCAGGGTCGATATCGATCTGGAAACGCCAGGCATCGCCGCTGGGCTTGCAGGCGGGTGAGGCGGGCATGACGCTTTTCGTCTTCCTCGCGGTGCTGTCGGCGGCCGCCATGCACGCGATCTGGAACGCGCTGGTCAAGGTGCACCTCGACCGCTTCCTGTCGATCACCTTGATGACGCTCGGCATGGGGGCTGCGGCGCTGCTGGCGCTGCCTTTCGTTGAAGTGCCGAAAGCCGAGGTCTGGCCATTCATCCTCGCCTCGGTCTTCTTCCATATGGGCTACCGGACGTTTCTGATCGGCGCTTACAAGGCAGGCGATTTCGCTCAGACCTATCCGCTGGCGCGCGGTACCGCACCGCTGCTCTCCGCGCTCGGCGGCATCGTTCTGCTCGGAGAGGTACCGGCGCCACTCTCCATCTTCGGCATCGTGCTTCTGTCGGCAGGCACGCTGGTCATGTCGTTTCGCGGCGGCGTGCATCTTGAACGGTTCAATCTGCGCGCCGTCAGCTTCGCGCTCGGCACATCGATCTTCATTGCCAGCTACACGCTGTCGGACGGCAGCGGCGCGCGGCTGGCGGCAACCGCGCAAAGCTATGCGGCCTGGCTGTTCGTCTGCGATGCGCTCTGGGCGCTGGTGCTGTGCATCGCCTTTCGCGGGCCACAGTCGCTGCCCCTGCTGGCGCGGGACTGGAAAGCGGGCCTCTTCACCGGCGTGCTCAGCGGCGCCGCCTACTGGATCGTGATGTGGGCGATGACCAAGGCGCCGATCGCCTCGGTTGCGTCGCTGCGCGAGACCTCGATCTTATTCGCCATGCTGATCTCGGTGCTGGCGCTGGGCGAGAAGATGACGGCATGGCGCGCCGCTGCGGCGCTGGGCATCGTCGCGGGCGTGGTCGCGCTCAGACTGGGCTGACTTCCCGGTCGATCACGGTCATGACCTCGCCACGCTTCTCGGGGCTGAAGCGGATCACGACGATGATGCAGACGGCGACCACGCCGGCAAACAATGCCAGCGCATAGCCATAGCTGCCTCCCGGCGCTTCGGCGATGCCGGCCTGATACGGGCCGCCATAGGAGGCCGCCAGATTGCCGGCCTGGTAGATGAAGCCAGGCAAGGTCGCCCGCACGGAGCCCGGCGATAGCTCGTTGAGATGCACCGGAATGACGCCCCAGGCGCCTTGCACCGCCACCTGCATGATGAAGGCGCCGAGCGCCAGCATGAACGGCGTCGTCGTATAGGCCCAGAGCGGAATAGCCGGCAGAGCAATGACGCAGGCGAGCGTGATGGCGTTTACACGGCCGATTTTTTCCGACAGCGCGCCGAACGCCAGGCCGCCGACAATGGCGCCGATATTGGCGACGATGGTGATCCAGCTCACCGTGTGCGGATCGAAGCCGTGCTGCTTCTTCAGGAAGGTCGGGTAGAGGTCCTGCGTGCCATGGCTGAAGAAGTTGAAGAACATCATCAGCACCACGGCATAGAGCGCGATGCCCCAGTGCTTCTGCAGCGTTACGAGGAGGCCTGGCCGCGCCTGGGCCCGGCCTGAGACGAAGGCGGGCGATTCAGGCACGTGCGAGCGGATGAAGAGCACGATCAGCGCCGGTACGAAGCTCAGCAGGAACATGGCGCGCCAGCCGAAGGTGAAATCGCCGATCTTCTGGCCGTAGAGCAGCCCATAGACAACTGCCGCCAGCAGATATCCCGCCGGATAGCCGCATTGCAGGATGCCCGAAACCATGCCGCGGGCGCTGGGCGGAATGGATTCCATGGCGAGCGAGCTGCCAAGGCCCCATTCGCCGCCCATCGCGATGCCGAACAGCGCCCGAAGGGCCAGGAATATGCCGAGATTGGGCGAGAAGGCGGCCAGCGCCCCGATCACCGAATAGCTGACGATGTTGAGCATCAGCAGCGGTTTGCGCCCATATCTGTCGGCCAGCATGCCGAACAGGAACGCGCCGATGAATCGCGTGGCCAAGGTCAGGAACAGCGCCTTGGAGACCGCCGGGACATCGGTGTGGAATTCAGCGGCGATATCGGTGAGCAGGAATGTCAGAAGGAAGAAATCAAAAGCGTCGAGCGTCCAGCCCAGGAAAGATGCGAGTACGGTTTTCTTCTGCTCCGAGGTGAGACTCAAATCGCTGCTCCTTTGCATCCGCGAAAGGAACGATATGTTCCATGCAGTGCAAAAGAGAACGGGTTATTTGCCGGTTTCCGATCAACCGGCGGTCACATTTCCGTAAACTCCAAGTCGAGGACCATCAGCCCGTCGGTGCCCCCTTCGAGCGCGGCCACCAGGCGAGCGCCGGCGCGCTGATGCGCCTCGTGCGCCAGATAGGCGTCGCGGGCGGCAGCATCGCGGAAATCGATGGTAAAGCCATGGCCGAAACCGCGCGCGAACGGCTCCGGGCTGACATTGGCGCTGAAATGAACCTTGCCCATGCCGTCGATGGCCGAGCGCAGCGCTTCGAGATCGGCGTGAATCGCGGCGCGCTCGGCCGCGGAGGTGCCGTCGCCGAAGCGGACAAAGACGCAGTGGCGGATCATTGTTCTCCCCTCAAGCCGCCTTATTGCCCTTGAACACGGCCGGCGGCAGCGGCTCGCGTCCGAGGATCAGATCGGCGCCCTTCTCGCCGACCATGATGGTCGGCGCATTGGTGTTGGAGGAGGGGACACGCGGCATCACCGACGCGTCGCAGACCCGCAGGCCGTCGATGCCGCGCAGCCTGAGATCGGGCGTCACCACAGCCATCGCATCATGTCCCATGCGGCAGGTGCCGACGGGATGGTGATCGGTCTTGGACGCGCGGCAGGCATAGTCGAAGAGGTCGGCGTCGCTTTGCAGCGCAGGGCCGGGCAGCACCTCGCGCAGCACAAAAGGCTGCAGCGCCTTCTGCCGCATGATCTCCCGCGCCAGCCGCAGTCCCTTGATCGACATGTCGCGATCGTAGGAATCGGACCAGTAGTTCGGGTCGATCAGCGGATGATCGACGGGGTCGGCGCTCTTCAATCGCACCGTACCGCGCGAGCGCGGGCGCAGGAAGGCGGAGTTCAGCGTCACGCCGGGATTGTTCAGCTTCTCGACCCCGGCCTCGATGCCGGAGCCGAGACCGAGATGGAACTGGATGTCGGGCGAGGCGGCGGTCGGATCGGCGTACCAGAAGCCGCCGGTCTCGAACAGGCTGGAGGCGACGGGGCCCTTCTTCAAAAGCACGTATTGCAGGCCGGCCCACATCGTGCGGTGCAGCTTGGCATAGTTGTCATAGGTGTGGTCGCCGGTGCATTCGGCGATCACGAACAGGTCGAGATGGTCCTGCATGTTGGAGCCGACGCCGGGCAGGTCATGGACCGGCGTGACGCCGACCGACTTCAGATGATCGGCCGGGCCAATGCCGGATTGCATCAAGAGCTTTGGCGAGCCGATGGCGCCGGAGGAGATGATCACCTCGCGTTCCGCGCGCAGGATCGTCTTCTCTCCGCCCGGCCTGTCGACGATCTCGACGCCGATGGCGCGGCCTTTCTCGACGACGACGCGGGTGACGAGTACATCGGTCCTGACCGTCAGGTTCTTGCGGGCGCGGATAGGCTTCAGATAGGCGACCGAGGCGGAGGAGCGCCGCGCGTCTTTCTGGGTGAGCTGGTAATAGCCGACGCCTTCCTGACTGGCGCCGTTGAAATCCGGATTGAAGGGGATTCCCATCTCCTGGCCGGCGCGGAAATAGGCCTCGCAGATCGGCAGCGGCGAGATCGGGTTGGAAACGCCGAGCGGCCCCTGGTCGCCGTGATAATCGTTGGCGAAGCGCTGGTTGTTCTCGGCGCGCTTGAAATAGGGCAGCACGTCGCGATAGCCCCAGCCGGCCAGGCCCTCTTCCTTCTCCCAAGCGTCATAGTCGCGGGCGTTGCCGCGCGTGTAGATCTGGGCGTTGATCGACGAGCCGCCGCCGACAACCTTGGCTTGGGTGTACCAGAAGACGCGGTCCTTCATGTGCTTCTGCGGCACCGTCGACCAGCCCCAGGAAGCGATGCCCTTGGTCATCTTGGCGAAGCCTGCCGGCATGTGGATCAGCGGGTGCCAATCCTTGCCGCCCGCTTCGAGCAGCAGGACTGAATTGGTCGGCTCCTCGCTCAGTCGGTTGGCCAGCACGCAACCGGCCGGTCCGGCGCCAACGATGATGTAGTCAGCCATGGTTCCACTCACTCACAGACGAGGCACGGAGAGCGCGCCGTCGACATCGATGACCGATCCGGTTGCAAAGCCGAATTTTCCGCTGGCAAGTGCGGCCACCACAGCGCCGATATCGGCGCCCTCGCCCCAGCGTTTGGCCGGCACCAACCCGCCGTCTATCAACGCGTCATATTTGGCGGATACGCCTGCCGTCATGTCGGTGCGAATGATGCCCGGCCGCACCTCGAACACGCCGATGTTTTCCGCGGCGAGCCGCAGCGCCAGGTTCTTCACCCACATCGAAAGCCCTGCCTTTGAGATGCAGTAGTCGGCGCGCTCCGGCGAGGCCATTGTCGCGCTGACCGAGGTGATGGTGACGATCGACCTCGCAAAGCTGGCGGGTGTCGCCAGCATCGCCTTGGCGACGGCCTGGCTGAGGAACACCGTGCCGCGCAGATTGATATTTAGCGCGTGGTCGAAATTATCAGGCTTCAATTCCAGAAGGTCGCCGCGCACGACGGCGCCTATGCCGGCGTTGTTGACGAGGCAATCGATGCTGCCGAAGGCGTCCACCGCCGCCGCGACCAGTTTTGGATGGCCGGCGAGATCAGCGATGTCACAGCTGGCATAGGCAAACTTCGCGCCGCGCGCAGCGATGCTTTCGGCAAGTCCATCAGCCGGCTTGTCCGCAAGGTCGGCAGCAAGAATATCGAAGCCGGCATCGGCCAGCGCCTCGGCGCAGGCAAGGCCGATGCCGCGCGCGCCGCCGGTGACGATGGCTGCCGGGCGGGTCATGCCGCGAGCTCCGTCTTGCGGATATGGTCTGCCACGCGCAGCGCCTGGGCTGCGATCGACAGCGCCGGATTGACCGCCGCCGAGGTCGGCAGGAAGCCGGCGTCCACGACGAACAGGTTCTTATGGTCGTAAGCACGACAGAACGTATCGAGTGGCGCCGTCGCCGGGTCGTTGCCCATCCGCACCGTGCCGCACTGGTGCGAGGGCGTGCGCTTGTCGAACGGGCGCGACAGCACGATCGGGTAACCGCAGGCGCGGAAGTTTTCGCGCATCACCTTGGTCAGGCCTTCCAGCGACTGCATGTTGGAGCGCCGCCACTGCATGACGATCTCCTTGCCGTCGACCAGGATGCGGCTTTCAGGATCGGGCAGGTCCTCGCACATCAGGTACCAATCGACGGCGTGGCCGGCCATGAAATCGAGCGCGAATCTCGGCGCCAGCTTCACATTGGCCCGCAGCATGTTGCCGTCGATCTTGCCGAGCAGTTGCACGTTGCCGAGTGGTTTACCGCCCTTGCCGTCCGACAGGTAATAGTCGTTGAGCATCAGCGTCTTCTGGTAGACGGCGTCGTTGCGGCGGCGCGGGTCGATCGCCAGCATCGCGCTCGAATTGTGGTTCATGAAATTGCGGCCGACCTGGTCGGAACTGTTGGCGAGGCCTTTGCCGTTTGTCGAGGGCGAGCGCAGCAGGATGACGGCGGAGTTGATCGCGCCGGCCGAAAGGATGACCAGCTTCGGCGAGAGCGTCCTTTGCGAGCCGTTCTGCGTGTAATGAATGGCGGCAATCGATTTGCCGTCCGGCGAGGCCTCGAGCCAGTCGACATGGGCGCCGGTTTCGAGCTTGATGTTCTTGTCATTGAGCGCCGCCGCCAGAGGCCCGGTCTGGGCGTCGACCTTGCCTTGGCCGGTGTTCGGAAAAGCATCCCAGCCGGTCTTGCCCTCCTTCAGCCAGGCTTCGATGTCGACGCCGAGCGGCAGCGAGGCAGGATGCAGGCCGAGGCCTTTGAGCTCGGCGCGGGCACGCGCGATCGAAGGTTCGTCGGGCACCGGCTTGAAGGCATAGGGAATCGAATGGAACGGCTCGGTCGGATCCTCGCCGAGCGCGCCCCGCACGCGGAAAAGCTGCTCGGCCTTCGAATACCAGGGTTCGAACTCGTCATAGGAAAACGGCCAGGCCGGCGAGACACCGCCGAAATGCTCCAGCTCGGAGAAATCCTCCTTGCGGTAGCGGATCAGCACCGCGCCGAAGAATTTCGAGTTGCCGCCGACATAATAGTAATTGCCGGGGTTGAACGCGGCGCCGCCGGCCTCGCGCCACATCTCCTTCGGCCGGTAATGCCCGTCGACGAAGATCGAGCGCGTCGAGCGCGCATGCGGCGTCGCAGGCAGCGGTTCACCGCGCTCCAGGATCAGGATCGAGGCGCCGCTGCCGGCCAAGCCGGAGGCGATCGTGGCGCCGCCGATGCCGGAGCCGATGATGACGATATCCGGATTTGTCATGGTCTAACAGGCTGTTGAAGAAGTGCATTTGCGGGCGATGAAATTAGCATCGTCGCCGTTGTGGAAGCAGATTTGGCCCATGATCGAGCCGTCAGGTTGGATTTCGGCC
>NZ_NSGB01000012.1:0-179658 GCF_002294785.1 Mesorhizobium sp. WSM3868
ATCCGCAGGCTCGCCCAAAACATCTTGGCTGCCCATCCCCTCGACAAACCAATCGCCAGCAAGATGCGCAGGGCCAACTGGAGCAAAGACTTCTTCTATGAACTCTTTACTCATATGCGATAGCCCTGCCGCAAGGGGGGAGATTAGCTGCTTCGACGCCTTGCCCCTCTCCTCCCAAGCCCCATTTCCCTCCCCCTAGCGTCCAGCAATCGGAGCCCGACGCCTCATGACCAGCCAGACAATCATCGACCCTCCCGAAGACGGCCATTTCAGGAACGGCAAGGCCAGCAACGGCGCAAGCCCCACCACCTTGTCCGTCCACCTCACCATCAACGGCCGTGACCACGCGCTCGATATCGAGCCGCGGGTTACCCTGCTCGACGCGTTGCGCGAGCGGCTCCACCTCACCGGCACCAAGAAGGGCTGCGACCAGGGCCAGTGCGGCGCCTGCACCGTTCATGTCGACGGTGAGCGGGTGCTGGCCTGCCTGACGCTCGCCGCCCAGGTCGAGGGACGCTCGATCACGACAATAGAAGGGATCGCCGACGAAGACGGCACGCTGCACGCCGTGCGGGCCGCCTTCCTCGAACAGGATGCATTCCAGTGCGGCTACTGCACGCCAGGACAGATCATGTCGGCGGTGGCCTGCATCCGCGAGGGCCATGCCGGCTCCGACGAGGAGATCCGCGAATACATGGCCGGCAATCTGTGCCGCTGCGGCGCCTATCCACACATCGTCGCCGCCGTCCGCCAGGCAGCTAGGGAGCTCCGCTCATGAGAGACTTTTCCTATCTTCGCGCCGACAGCGTCGAGGCCGCGCGCAACGCGGCCGCCCTTCCCGGCGCCATGCTGCTTGCCGGCGGCACGACGCTCATCGATCTCGCCAAATGCGGCGTCGCCGAACCAGCCACCGTCATCGACATCAGCCATATCGAGGGGCTCAACGCCATTGATGTAACCGCCGACCGCGCCGTCATCGGCGCGCTGGCCAAGATGAGCCATGTCGCCGACAACGCCGAGGTGAAAAGCCACTTCCCAGCGGTTTCGGAAGCGTTGTGGCAGGCGGCCTCGGCGCAGCTGCGCAACATGGCGACCATCGGCGGCAACCTGATGCAGCGCACGCGCTGTCCCTATTTCCGCGATCCGCAGAACTTCCCGGCCTGCAACAAGCGCGAGCCGGGCAGCGGCTGCTCGGCGATCGGCGGCGTCACGCGCGGCCATGCGGTGCTCGGCACCAGCGAAGCCTGCATCGCCACCTATCCGGGCGATCTTGCCATCGCGCTGGTCGCCTTCGACGCCGAGGTCGATCTCGGCGAGCGGAAGCTGAAGGTCGAGGACTTCTTCCTCGCCCCTGGCGCCACGGCCGAACGCGAGCACGACATCCGCCCCGGCGAAATGATCACGGCCATCGAGATCCCGGGCTCGGCCGCGGCCCGGCGGTCGACCTATCTCAAGGTCCGCGACCGCCAGTCCTATGAGTTCGCGGCGGCGAGCGCTGCCGTCGGACTGGAGCTCGAGGGCGACGGCCGCACCATACGCGACATCCGCGTCGCGGTCGGCGGCGTCGCGACGAAACCGTGGCGGGCGCGCGCCGTCGAAGAGGCGCTGAAGGGCAAGCCGCTCGACGAAGCGTCCGTTCGCAAGGCGAGCGAGCTCGTCATGGAGGGCGCCGTCGACCACGGCGCCAACCACTACAAGATCGCATTGGCGCCCCGCGTGATCGCGCGCGCCATCCTCCAATTGGGAGAAACGGCATGACCGTTCATGACATGAAACACGCAGGCTCCGACAGCGCGCGCCTCGAAGCGGTGGGCGGGCGCCTGTCGCGCGTCGACGGCCCGGCCAAGATCACCGGCGCGGCGCATTACGCGTTCGAACAGCAGCTCGAAGGGCTGACCCATGCGGTGCTGGTCGGCGCGACGATTGCCGCCGGCAAGGTCACCGGCATCGACACGCGCGCGGCTGAAACCGCGCCAGGCGTGCTCGCCGTGCTGACGCCCGACACCATCATGGAACTGAATTCGGCATCGGACTGGTTCGGCAGACAGCCGTCCGAAGAAACCTATTGCCCGCTGGTGCGCGAGGTCACCTTTTCCGGCCAGCACGTTGCTGCCGTCGTGGCCGAGACCTTCGAGCAGGCCGTCGCCGCCGCGGCGCTGGTCAAGGTCAGCTATGACGAGATGCCGGCAATCGTCGACCTCAGCGACGGCAGCGACGGCATTCCGGTCGACGCCATGACCAAGGAATGGGGCGACGCCGAGGCCGCCTTCGCCGAGGCACCGGTGCGCGTCTGCGCCGCCTACAACACGCCGCGCGAGTTCCAGGCGGCTATGGAGCCGCATGGGCTGATCGCGCGCTGGGAGGGCGACCAGCTCACCATCTGGGAACCGAGCCAATGGCTCGACGGCATGGCGCGCACCTATGCCGAATGGTTCGGCGTGCCGTTCCAGAATGTGCGGCTGGTCTCGCCCTATATCGGCGGCGGCTTCGGCTCCAAGGCGCTGGCGCTCGCGCACAGCGCGGTGGCCGCGGCAGCGGCAAAGATGCTCGGACGCCCGGTGAAGCTGGTGCTCAACCGCCCGCAGAATTTCACCTCCTATGGCGGCCGCGCCGCGACGCGCCAGACTGTTGCGATCGGCGCCGACAAGGCGGGCCGCATCCAGTCGATCGTGCATCGCGGCGTCAACGAGACGGCGGTTGACGGCATGTGGGTCGAGCCGCTCGGCTCCGTCACCTCGATCATGTATGCGACGCCCAATTTCTCCTCGAAACAGAATGTGGTCAGGGTGAACACGGTGGTGCCGGGGGCGAAGCGCGCGCCGGGCGAGAACCCGAGCGCCTTCGGTATCGAATGCGCCATCGACGAGCTCGCCCATGAACTCGGTATCGACCCGCTGGAGATGCGGCTGATCAATTATGCCGAGCAGGATCCCCACGCGAAGAAGGCGTGGTCGACAAGGCAGTTGCGCGAGGCCTTCGCCGCCGGCGCGGAAGCCTTCGGCTGGGCCAAGCGTTCGCGCGAGCCGCGCTCGATGCGTGACGGCCACCAGCTCATCGGCTGGGGCGTCGCGGCCGGCACCTATCCGGTTCGGCGCGCCTATGGCGAGGCCGTGGTGAAGCTCCTGGCCGACGGCTCGGTCGAGGTCGAGAGCTCCTCCATCGACATGGGCCAGGGCACCTACACGATCCTGGCGCAGACCGCGGCCGAGACGCTTGGCGTGCCGGTGGAGAAGGTGTCGGTGAGGCTGGGGGATTCCCACTTCGCCCGCGCCGGCGTCACCGGCGGCTCGCGGCTTGCCGGTGTCATGACCGGCGCCGTCTACAAGGCGGCGGGCCAGGCGCTGGACGAGCTGATCGGGCTGGCGCTCTCCGATCCGCGCTCGCCCTTCCATGGGCTGCAGGCGAACACGCTTCAAGTGAAAGGGGGCCGCATCGGCTCGCCGCGCGGTGACGGCCCGGAGTTCTCGATCGCCGAGCTGATGCGCGCCCTCGGTCGCGAAAAGATCGAGGCTAAGGGCGACACGGTTCCGGCCAGCTTCACGCCGGAGCAGCGCTACAACAACTACACCACCATCGCCATGGCGCTGCCGCACACCGAGGGCGATTATTCCCGCCACTCCTGGTGCGCGCATTTCGTCGAGGTGCGCGTCGACGAGGATTTTGGAACGGTGCGCGTGTCGCGCGTCGTGTCGGCGCTGGATTCCGGCCGACTCTACAACCCCAAGCTGGCGGAGAGCCAGTGGAAGGGCGGCATCATCATGGGTATCGGCCAGGCGCTGCTGGAAGAAGGCATCGTCGATCGCCGCCATGGCCGGATCGTCAACGGCAACCTCGCCGACTACATGCTGCCGACCAATGCCGACATCCCGGACATCCAGACGATCTCGGTCGGCATCCCCGACCCGCATTCCTCGGCGCTGGGCGGCAAGGGCGTCGGCGAGCTCGGCATCGTCGGCGTGGCGCCGGCGATTGCCAATGCGGTGTTCCACGCCACCGGGAAGCGGGTGCGGGATCTGCCGATTACGCTGGAGAAGTTGATTTAGCGCCGGCCTTGTCTCCCCCCTCGAGGGGGAGATGTCGCCGAAGGCGACAGAGGGGGTCGCCGCGCGTGGGGCGCCAACCTACAACCGTCGCAATAGGCCGAGTCCAGTCGGACCGACCCCCTCTGCCCTGCCGGGCATCTCCCCCTCGAGGGGGGAGATCACCTGCCCTGGCTCTGGCCCTTCAAAAACTGGCTAAGCAGATCCACCGGCAGCGGGAAGACCACGGTCGATGAGCGCTCGCCGGCGATGTCGTGCAGGGCCTCGAAATAGCGCAGCTGCATGGCCTGCGGTTCGGCCGCCAGCATGCGGCCGGCCTCGACCAGCTTGGCCGCCGCCTGCTGCTCGCCGTCGGCGTTGATGACCTTGGCGCGCCGCAGCCGCTCGGCCTCTGCCTGCTTGGCGATGGCCCGAACCATGCTCTCATTGAGGTCGACATGCTTGATCTCGACATTGGAGACCTTGATGCCCCAGGCGTCGGTGCGCTGGTCGAGGATGTCCTGGATGTCGCTGTTGAGCTTGTCGCGCTCGGCCAGCATCTCGTCCAGCTCGTGCTTGCCGAGCACCGAACGCAGCGTGGTCTGCGCCAGCTGGTTGGTGGCGGTCATGAAATCCTCGACCTGGATGATCGCCCGCTCGGCGTCGACGATGCGGAAATAGAGCACCGCGTTGACCTTGACCGAGACATTGTCGCGCGAGATGACGTCCTGCGGCGGCACGTCCTGCACCACAACGCGCAGGTCCACGCGCACCATCTGCTGGATGAAGGGAACGAGCAGGATGAGGCCGGGCCCCTTGACCCCGGTGAAGCGGCCGAGCGTGAAGACGACGCCGCGCTCATATTCCCTCAGGATGCGGATCGCCGCCGACAGGAACATGATCACCAGCAGCGCGAGGATCAGATAGGCGACATAGCCGAGCGTCATTGTTTTGCTCCGTCGTTTCCCGCTCCGTTGTGACCTGCACCACGCCGCCGCACCGTCAGCACGAGATCGCTGACGGCGGTCACCTCAGCACGATCTCCGGGCGCGATCGGCTCCTCGGCCTTGGCGCGCCAGCGCTCGCCGAGCGCCAGCACATGACCTTCTCCGCCTTCCCAGTCGAGAACGTCCACGGAAAGACCGTGCATGGCCCCGCCGCCGACGCGCGGCGGATTGCGGCGCGCTGCCCACAGATAGCTGCCGGCCAGCAGCGCGAGGCCCAGCGTCAGCGCCGCGGCGGGGCCGATGACCGCCCACGATATGGCGAAGCCCGGCCCCTCGACCTTGAGCAGCATGGCCGCGCCGAGCAGGAAGGCGGCCGCGCCGCCGACACCCAGCACCACTGTCGGACTGAAAGCCTCGACGATGAGGAAGGCGACGCCGAGCAGCATCAGGGCGAGACCGGTATAGTTGATCGGCAAGAGATCGAGCGCGTAGAGGCCGAGGACGAGGCAGATGGCGCCAATGACGCCAGGCGCCACCGCACCTGGGCTCGTGACCTCGAAGACGATGCCGTAGAAGCCGATCAGCATCAGGAGGACGGCAACGTTCGGATCGGTGATGACCGCGAGAAGCCGGATGAACCAGCCGGGATCCAGGACCTCGACGGCCAGGCCCTTCGTCGCCAGCACCTCTTTCTTGCCGGCCACGTCGACGGTGCGGCCGTCGGCGAGCTGCAGCAGCTCCGCCTTGTCACGGGCGACGAAGTCGATGACATGTTGCTGCAGCGCCGCGCTTGCCGAGAGGCTCGCCGCCTCGCGAACCGCCTTCTCGCCCCAGTCGCCATTGCGCCCGCGCAGTTCGGCGAGGGAGCGGATCAGCGCCACCGCGTCGTTGGTCGCCTTGGCCATCATCGGGTCCCCGGCTGGCTTCCCGGTGTCCTTGTCGTCCTTCTCACCGCCGGGAAGCGAGGGCAGCCCGCCGATCTCGACCGGCGTCGCGGCGCCCAGATTGGTACCGGGCGCCATCGCCGCGACATGGGTCGAGTAAAGGATATAGGTTCCGGCGCTCGCCGCATGACCGCCGGCGGGCGCGACATAGCCGATGACGGGAACGGGGGACGCCAGGATATCGGCGATCATCTCGCGCATCGAGGTGACGAGGCCGCCGGGCGTGTCGAGCTGAAGGATGAGAGCCCCGGCGTTGCGCTCGGCCGCGGTCTTGAGCGCTTCCTTGAGCTGGCGCGAACTCGCCGGACCGATGGCGCCGTCAATCGCGATGCTCAAGGCCATCCTCTCCCCCGCCGTTTCGGCCGAGGAGAAGGGGAAAACCGCCGCGGCGGCCATGAAAGCCGCTGCCAGAAGGGCCACCCGCGCGAGTTTCACGCCTCAAAGCTCCTTGGGATTCAATATGGGGTTGTGCCGGGGCAAGTCCAATGAGGGCAGCGGAGCGGGTAATCTCCCTCCTCACGATTCCACGGCAATTTCGACGTCGCCTCCAACGCTGGCTCCCTCGCCCCTACGTCATTGTCCCCATCGACGGCGCGAATGAACGCGCTCGCAACAATGGAGACGACAATGACGACGATGGATCGTTTGCAGTACGAAACCGACCGCACGGGCTTCAACCTGTTCGGCTCTGCCCGCCGCGGATTGCGGCTGGCCTATCACGCCATGCGGATGCGCAGCGATCGCGCCGCGCTGCGCGCCATGCCGGACTATTTGCTCAAAGACATGGGCATCAGCCGCTCGCAGATCGAGCACTACACGTCCACGCGCGCCGCGCTCGCCGCAGCCGGCAGGACGGACGCCTGAAGCGGATGAACCACTGCATCGGCGGCCGGCCGGAAGGCTGGTGAAAACCCCGGCTCGCCGGGGTTTTCGCGTTCCGGCGCGAAGCATTGCCGGCACTGGAGCCGGTCGCGGGCTGCCCGCCCCAATGAAACGGGCGATGCAATTTCCACGGTGGGCGCACCAGAAATTCCACGCTGCCATCCACTCTCGTTCAAACGCATCGGCGTCAAAAAGGAAACCGTCACGGCAACCAAGCCGCAAAGCAACCTTCGGAGTAGTCACATGCAACCCAGCACCAAACCTGCCCGCGTTCCGCTCAATGGCGTCGACACACCGAACCTCCTGGCGACCATCAATTTCGTCGCCGGTCAGCCGGAGCTGGCGAAATTCCAGTTCCGCGCCCACAACGAATGGATCGAAGGCACCCACAGCAAGAGCGTCATGCATGGCTTCCACGGTGCCGGCCAGGAGCAGAAGCACGAGAAGCCCTTCTATGCCGACAGCGACCATCCGGCGATCCTGTGCGGCGCCGACAACGCCCCGACCCCTGTCGAGTGGCTGCTGCATGGGCTGGCGAGCTGCCTGATGGCGGGGCTCGCCAACATCGCCGCCGCGCGCGGCATCAAGCTCACCACGGTGAAGTGCTCGGTCGACGGCGACATCGACCTGCGCGGCATCCTCGGCATCTCGGACGAGGTACGCAACGGCTTCCAGAACATCCAGGTGTCGTTCGAGGTCGAGGGCGACGCGCCGGCCGAGAAGCTCGAGCAGCTGGTCGAGCAGGCCCGCGCACGCTCGGCCGTGTTCGACGTACTGACCAACGGCGTGCCGGTCACGGTCGGCATCAAGACCATCCAGTGAACTAAAGCGCGTCGTCCTGAAAACGGTTCAGGCGACGCGCCTTAATTCTTTGTTTTGACGCATGTCGTTGTCCCAGAACCGCTGCACACTTCTGGGCGAAATGCGTTAGCTGAAGCGACGGTTCGGAGAAATCCGGACCGTCTCTCCCCAGGGCCTCGGAACAGAGCCATGAAACATGCTGACGTCGTCATCATCGGCGGCGGGCAGGCCGGGCTTGCGCTCAGCCATTGCCTTGGCCGCGCCGGAATCGACCATGTCGTGCTGGAGCGCGGCCGCATCGGCGAGCGCTGGCGCACGCAGAGCTGGCGATCGCTGAGGCTGTTGACGCCGAACTGGCTGAACGGCCTGCCCGGCTCGCCCTATGAGGGCCCGGACCCCGACGGCTTCAGGACAAAGGACGTGTTCGTCCATGATCTCGAAACATATGCAAGCCGCTGGCAGGTGCCGGTGGAATGCAACGTCGAGGTCACCTCCTGCAGGCGGACCGGCGGCGGCTTCGCGCTCGCCACCGGCGCCGGCGACTGGTCGGCCAGGGTCGTAGTGGTGGCGACGGGGCATTGCGACCGGCCGATGATGCCCTTTGTGTCCGAGACCAGAGGCGGACCGCTGAATTTCCACGCTTCGCAGTATCGCTCTCCCGGCGAGCTGCCGCCCGGCGGGGTGCTGATCGTCGGCGCCTCATCTTCCGGCGTGCAGATCGCCGACGAGCTCGCGCGCGCCGGCCGGCGTGTGATGCTGTCCGTCGGCAAGCATACGCGCCTGCCGAGACTGTGGCGCGGCAAGGACATCTTTTTCTGGCTCTGTCAGATGGGCGTGATGGCCCAGCCGCTCGACGGGCTCGCCAATCCCGAGAGCGCCAGGCGGCAGCCCTCGCTGCAGCTCGCCGGGCGACCGGACAAGGCCGATGTCGACCTTGCCACGCTGCAGGCGCTCGGTGTCGAGCTCACCGGCCGCGTGCGCGGCATAGCCAACCGCGAGATCGCCTTTGCCGACGATCTTGCCGCGCAGATCGCGGCGGCGGACGCGAAGCAGGCGCGGCTGCTTACCGAGATCGACCGCTTCGCCGGCGCCGCGCGGCCCGGCCGGCGCGAGCCGGTGCGGGTGCCTTCGACGCGCCGCCAGCGGCTTTCGCTGACGGAGGGGTCGACCGGCACGGTGATCTGGGCGACGGGCTATGCCCGCTCGTTTGACTGGCTGGAGCCGTCGGCCGTTGGGCCGGATGGCGAGCTGGCGCACCGCGACGGGATCACCGGCGTTCCCGGCCTCTACGCGCTCGGCTTCCGCTTCCTGCGCAAGCGCGATTCCAACTTCATCGGCGGCGCCGGAGTCGACGCGCAAGCGATCGCCGCCGAGGTCTCCAGCTATCTCGACCGCAAGGGTCGCCAAGCCGCCTGAGAGGCCGCCGTGAGGACACCGAAGATGCCGACGACCGCGATTTCCCTTCCGCCAACGCCCAAGCGCGCCCATTACGACGCCATCATCGTCGGCGCGCGCTGCGCCGGCGCCTCGACGGCGCTGCTGCTTGCCCGCGCCGGCCTGACGGTGCTGGCGACCGAGCGCCGGCCCTACGGCTCCGACACGCTGTCGACGCATGCGCTGATGCGGCCCGCGGTCCTGCAGCTGTCGCGCTGGGGCCTGCTCAAACCGCTGCTCAGGGCCGGCACGCCGCTGATCGAGACAACGACGTTCCACTATGGCGAGGAGGAGATCGCCATTCCGCTCAATGCCGGGCCCGATCTTCCCGGGCTGATCGCGCCCAGGCGCACCGTGCTCGACCGCATGCTCGTCGATGCCGCGCGCAGGGCCGGCGCGGAGTTCCTGCACGAGGTGGCGGTCGGCGACCTCTTTGCCGACACGCGCGGACGCGTGCGCGGCGTCGAGATCCGCGGCGCCGGCCGCGCGGCCTTGCGTTTAAGCGCCGACATCGTGATCGGCGCCGACGGCATCGGCTCCACGGTGGCGAAATGCTGCGACGCGCAAGTGCTCAGAAGAGGCACGGTCTCGGCTGCCCATGTCTATGGTTACGCGCCGGTCGAACCCGGCGCCGGCTATCACTGGTATTTCCGCGACGGCATCGCCGGCTCCCTCATTCCGACCAATGCCGGGCTGGCCTGCATCGTCGCTTCGGTGCCGACCAAGCTGTTCGACGAGCGCTTCCGCCTTGATCATTTCCGCGCCCGCATGGAGGTGCTCGAGGCGCTTTCGCCGGCACTGGCCGAACAGGCGAGCCGGGCGCCCGACGATGCCCGCCTGCAGGCTTTCCGCGGCGTGCCGGGCTACATCCGCCACGCTCACGGACCAGGCTGGGCGCTGGTCGGCGATGCCGGCTTCTTCCGCGACCCGCTCACCTCTCACGGCATTGCCGACGCGCTGCGCGATGCCGAGGGCTTGGCGCGGGCGATCCTGGACGGATCGGAGGCAGCCTTCGCGACCTGGCAGCAGGAGCGCGACCTCTTCGCCCGCCAGATCCTCGACACCACTGACGCCATTGCCGGTTTCGACTGGTCGCTGGCGGATATAGGCGAGCGGCATCGCCGCTTCAGCGCGGTGATGAAGGCCGAGGTCCGGGCGCTCGCCGCACACGCGATCCCGGTCCGCCGCGCCGTGTCCGCCATGAGCGGGCTGGCGACTTATCGAGCGCCGGCAAACAAGGACGAACCGCAGGCAATGGCGAGCTCGAGCCTCTATCGCAACCGAACGGGAGTAAGACCATGACCGTACATTTGATGAAGGACGGGTGGATCGGCGTCATCAACGGGCGGCCGCAGGTCGGCGCCGTCGCCGAGCGTTCGCGGCGCACGCAACCGCAGGATATCGACGCCTTCGCGGAGATGACCGGCGACCGCAATCCGCTGCATTACGACAAGGCCTTGGCCGAGGCCTCGGTGTTCGGCAAGCTCATCGTGCAGGGCGGCGTCACCTCCGGCATCCTGAACGCGGTGGTCGCGGAGGACCTTCCCGGGCCCGGCTCGGTGTTCCTCGAAGTCTCCTGGAAATTCGTCAAGGCGGTCGGTGTCGGCGAACTGATCACCGGCCGCGTCGAGGTCAAGGACGTGCGCGCCGACAAGCCGATCACGAAATTGGAGACCTCGGTGCGCAACGAGGCCGGCGAGCTTTGCCTCACTGGCACCGCGACGGTGTTCACCGTGCCGCTCGCCGGGGGCGAGGCGGACAGATGATCGCCGGCAACGGTTCGGCCCGGCTTTCGTTCCCTGGGCCGGGCCGATAGCCGTCAATAGTCGGTGTCGCTTTCGACGGTGACCGGACGACGTTGGTAGCGGTGATGGCGCTCGACTGAGCTCGTGACGACGACGGCGTCCGAGCGGTGATGGCGATGCCAGGCGCGGCGGCCGTTGTCATAGAATGCGACGGTGCCGTGATGGCGATGATGAAGGCGGTGGCCTTCCTCGTTGATGACGATGGCGGGACGGTGATGGTAATGGTGCCTGTGATGCGTCGTGATGACCACATCGGCCTCGGCGGCGGATGCGACGGCGGGTGCCGCGACGCAAAGCGCCAACGCTGCGAGAAGCACTGTTTTCATTGCAATATTCCTGGTTGGTGGAGCGGTCCCTTCGCTGGATAAACCCCTGCCGGGCTGTTTGGTTCCGGACTGGATCGGGCTTCCCGGCAGCAACGCAGCGAAGGTCATTTTGGGCGTTCGCGCCGCAGCGCAACATATCTGAGGTACGTGCTCGCCGCGGCGTCGCAGGCGCGTCGCGACGGTCCGTTCGCGATCAACATGGCCTTGGCAAGCTTGTCGGAGAGCCCGTATTTGCTGGCGAAGGACGCTGTTTCATAGGGCTGGTCTTCCAGATCGTCCGCGAGTCCGTCGGTCATATATCGCCTCCCGATGCATTGGCGCGTCAGAAATGCGGAAGCATGACTTAGGTTGCGGCGGTCGATCCTCTTCTTTGCTTTCCGGACTTCAGTCCGACGGCGCTTCGGACGGTTGGCCGATGAGTGGAACGAACGTTCTTGGTCGCCGTTTGCCGGCAAGCAATTCGCCGATGGGAGGATAAATATGGAAGACCCTACCAACAGTGTCCTGGAGGCTCGCTGGCTGCTTGCCGTGCCGGCCTCGATGGTCCTCACCGTGCTGATAGCCGGGTTCCTGCTTTCATAGCGTCGCCCATGAATCGGCTCCTCTTCATCGTCGCCGATTTTTTGTCCCGGCCGCCCGGCTTCTATGCGATGGTTATCGCGATGGTTGCGTGCACCTTGCTCGTACCCTTCGGACTTACCAACACGGTGACCTATGCCCTGTCGGCAGCGGCCATCATCATCACGGGGATCGTGCTTATCCAGGGGTACCGGGACACGGCGGCCATCCACGCGAAACTCGACGAGATCGTGATCGCGCTGCGGCAGACACGCAATGACGTGGTTGGGCTCGAGCATGCGGACACGCAAGAGATCAAGTCGAAGCTGGTCGAGCTGGAGCGCGAAGCGGAAGCCGGCTCGGCCGAGGCGGCATCGCAGAACGAGACGAATGAGGCCGGTGCCGCAGCGGGCGGGGGGCGTTGGGGTAGCTGAAGCACCGGCCGAAGGGGCGGAATGGGCACCGCCGCCACCCAAAGATAAGCTTCCCACGCCAAGATTAAATTACGCGATCGCGGTAGGAGATTTCCTACGACCCTGCCGTACCGGCGACGAAGGCCCGGACATGGGCGACGAACTCGTCGAAGGCCGGCTCGCCCTCGAGCAGGATGTGGTTTTGGCTTTCCAGCTCGAAGAAGCTGGCGCCGGCAATACCCGCCGCCATGGTGCGGCCGGACTCGACCGGGGCAACATTGTCTTCCCGCGCGTGCAGCACCAGGGTCGGCACCCGCACTTTTTCGAGCAGGTCGCTGACATCGATCACGGAAAAGGCGGCCTGCAGGCGCCAGGCGTCGTCCGGCAAAACGGTGCGCCGCATCAGATCGTCCATCCAGGCGAAATGTTCGTGCGTGGCGCCGGGGATGAACATGGAGCAGAAGGCCTGGCGGAACATCGGGTTCGACTTGCCCCAGCTCTCGCGCATCAGCGTCGATACGGCCTCGCGCGTGGCGATCTCGCCAGGGTCGCCGCGCGCCCGCCAGCCTTTGACGTAGCCGCCGTAGAGGATCATGCCCGAGACTTTCTCGGGGTGGCGTATGGCGTAGGCGATCGAAACCGCGCAGCTCTGCGACAGGCCTAGGAGCGTGAAGCGATCGAGCCCCGCCGCCTCGACCACGCATTCGAGATCCGACACCATCGTGTCGAACGAGACGTCGGCCACGTGGCGTTGCGACAGGCCGTTGCAGCGTTCGTCATAGCGCACCAGCTGGTTCCGGCGCGACAGTTCCCTCATCCAGTGCCGCCAGATCGGGCTGTCCCAGTCGAAGGTCAGATGCGACATCCAATGGGCGGCGCGCAGGATGGGCGGGCCGCTGCCGGTCTTGGCAAAAGCAAGCCTTGTGCCGTCGCGAGCCCGGCAGAAATGGACGGCGCGGCCGGGATCCTGCGCGGGCGTCGGGCTGTTGGCAAGCTGAGGGGAAGGTGATTGCATCTGGGCCACGTCCGTGGCGCCGCGTTGCGCGGAGCGTCCCGTCGGCTGGGCGGCTGCCGCCCTCACCTTCTCTTCCAGCGCCGCGATCTCTTCCGCCAGGCCGATATCCTCCGGCAGCAGCCGGCGCAGGCGCCGGGCAAGCGGCAGCGCACGCCTCGGCTCGCCGGCCAGGCGCTCGATCAGCTCGCGCAACATGCCGAGCTCGGCGATCTCGACCTCGCTGGCGACGCCCGCGCGCCAGGCCTCGTATTCGAAGCAGCGCTCGAGCGAAAGATCGGCGAGGAAATCGCCGCGGATCGAACCGGCCACGGCCTCCAGCTCTTCCGTCGAAGCCATGGAAAGATCGCCCTTCACCAGCGGCAGCAGCCGGGCATAGTCCGTGCCAAGTTTCAGCGAGACAGTGTTGCGGTCGGCGACCAGAGCGGGTTCGTCCTCGCCGAGCACCTGGCGGATCTTGGACAGGCTCCAGCGCAAGGCGCCGCGCGGATCGTCGGGAATGTCCCAGAAGATTTCGCAGAGCCGCTCGCGCTGGTGCGCCTTGCCGGTGACGGCGAGATAGGCAAGCAAGGCTCTCGTCTTGCGCGAAGGAGGCAGGTCGAGCAGCGCGCCGTCGCGGACCACCTGGAAGTCGCCGAGCACGCACAGGTCCAGCAGCCCCTTATGCGGAGCGTCGGTCATCCGGCCGGGCACCCTTCCACTGCCATCTGGCTCCTCGTCGATGCGGCGGGAGAAGACCGCACCGGAATATCAAAATCGGCTAATTTACGGAAGCCGATACGGCAAGACGGGCGTTGGGAATGTGCGATGGGTTACATTGGCGGCGATGCGTACTCTCCCTTCGAGGGGGAGCTGTCGCTGCAGGTGAGAGAGGGGGCGCTTCGCGTGAAGCGCCAGCGCTCTCTCCGACAGCAGACGGCGTTGGCAATCCAAGTGAGACGACCCCCTCTGTCCTGCCGGACATCTCCCCCGAAAGGGGGGAGATTGGATGTCACCGACCCTTTCGCAAACCTCCAACCACCGCAATTGCCACCGCCAGGGCGACCAAACCCGCCGCCGCTGCGAACGTAAAACCCATCCCGCCGGCGACTGCTTCCGGTGCCGCGGCGCCGACCTCGCCAGTGCCCACCGCGAAGGCAAACACCGCGCCCATCACCGCCGTGCCGGTGATCAGGCCGAGATTGCGTGACAGGCTGAGCATGCCCGAGACAACGCCGCGCTCGTTCTTATCGACATCGGCCATGACGGCGGTGTTGTTCGCCGCCTGGAAGAGCTGATAGCCGGGCGTCAGCAGCATGATCGCCGCCGCGTAGCCGGCGACGCCGAACAGCGCCGGCAGCAGAGCAAGCGCGAGGCAGCCGATGGTCATCAGCACCAGCCCGGCAACGACCATGGCGGACGCGCCCAGGCGATCGACGATGCGGCCGGCAGTCACGCCGCACAGCGCCGAGACGACCGGGCCGATCGACAGCACGGCGCCGACCTGCGCTTCGCCCAGGCCCAGCGCGCGCGACAGGAAGAAGGGTCCGACGACAAGCGTCGCCATCATCACGGTGGAGACCAGCCCGTTCATGGCAAGGCTCGGCGCCAGCACCGGATCGCTGAACAGCGCTAGCTTGACCAGAGGCGACGCCACTCTTCGCTGCGCATAGAGGAACAGCGCGGCGCCGAGAACGGCAATGCCGAGCAACGCGATGTTCGTGCCGCCGAAATGGCCGCGTCCTGCCGTCATCGCCAGCGCATAGGCGGCGAGCGTCAAGGCAAGCAGCAACGTGCCCAGAACATCGAAGCGCGGGCCAACGCCCTGCGCCTCATTGCGGAGGATCATCGCGGTTTGATCGCCCGGCAGGAAGCGCCGGGCGAGGATCATCGCCACGACGCCCAGCCCGGCAGTAACGAGGAAGATCGCGCGCCAGCCGAGGTAGGCGATCAGCACGCCGCCAAGCGACGGCCCAAGCGCCGTGCCGATCGCCGACATGGTGCCGAGCAGGCCCATGGCGCTGCCGGTGCGCACTTTCGGCATCGTCGTGCCGACCAAGGCCATGGTCAGCGCCATCATCACCGCGGCGCCGAGGCCTTGAGCGGCGCGGGCGGCGACCAGCAGCGGCAGCGACGGCGCAAGCGCGGCCGCCAGCGACGCGGCGCTGAACAGGCCAAGACCGGCGACCAGCAGCAGCCGGCGGCCGACGAGATCGCCAAGCCGCCCGACGCTGACGATGAGCGCGGTGACGGCAAGCAGATAGGCAAGCACCACCCATTGCACCGCCTGGAAAGATGCGGCGAAGGCGGTGCTCAGCGTCGGCAGCGCGACATTGGCGATGCTGGTGCTGAGCGAGGACAAAAGCATCGCCAGTGACAGGCTGGCCAGCGCGCCGCTTGCCGAGCGGCTTGCGGGAATGGTGCGTGGATCTGCGATATCGGCCATGGTTCTTCTCCGGCTCGGGTGGAACTTGCCGGGAGAATAGGCGCCTGGCCCATATGGCGGAACGCGCAGCATTTGCACTCGAATAGTGCATGAAGCGCCATGTCACTGCATCGAGGACGTGCTAAGATCGCACCATGTCGCGACCCGATCTCAACCTGCTCGTCACGCTGGACGTGCTCATCGCCGAAGGCAGTGTCGCGAAAGCCGCGCGGCGGCTGAAGCTCAGCCCGTCGGCAATGAGCCGCGCGCTCGCAAGACTGCGCGAGGTGACCGGCGATCCACTTTTGGTCCGCGCCGGGCGCGGCCTGGTGCCGACGCCCCGCGCCATCGAGCTCGGCACGGATGTCGGCCGGCTGGTGAAGGAGGCGGAGGCTGTGCTGCGCCCCGCCGAACGCCTTGATCTGAAGCGGCTTACGCGCAGTTTCACGCTGCGCAACAGCGATGGTTTTGTGGAAAATTTCGGCCCTGCCCTTCTCGCGCGCGTCGCCGAGGAAGCGCCGGGCGTGCAGCTGCGCTTCGTGCCGAAGCCCGACAAGGACAGCGCGCCGATGCGCGAAGGCAGTGTCGATCTCGAGACCGGCGTTATCGGCGGCTCGACCGGCCCGGAGGTGCGGGCGCAGGCGCTGTTCCGCGACCGTTTCGTCGGCGTGGTGCGCATCGGCCATCCGCTGTGCGACGGCAAGATCACCGCCGCCCGCTTCGCCGCCGGCCGGCATATATTGATCTCGCGCCGCGGGCTGGATCGCGGGCCTATCGACGACGCGCTGGAACTCGCCGGGCTGACGCGGACGATCGCCACCGTGGTCGGCGGCTTTGCGGAAGCGCTGGCGCTGGCGCGCGGCTCCGACCTCATCGCCACGGTGCCCGAGCGCTATACCGGCAAGCTGCGCGAAGGCCTGCTCACCTTCGCATTGCCGGTGAAGCTCGCCGGGCTCACCATTTCGGTGCTATGGCACCCGCGCCTCGACGCCGACCCGGCGCATCGCTGGCTGCGGGGCCTGGTGAGGGAGGTCTGCGGAGGGCGGTGAGACAGCCGATCTCCTCCGCGGCAACTGGCACGCAGGCCAGGCGAGGCGCGAAGGAACGCCGCGCCGACAGACCGAAGTTTTCGTCCGACAACGTGTGGAGACAGGTTCCTTGCCGACGCCGGGACGGAGCGGGGGGACGCCCAACAAGAACCCCCGCTCCGTCGCTGCGCGGGCACTCTGCCCGATCTGCCGGCCAGGACCTGCGCCGGGCAAGCACTTCGAGCAACCGATGCCCACCTTCCCCCGCTCCGATGCCGAATTTTAGCATCCCTGCATGTGCGCATCATGAAGCGGTTCACAGAGCCGCAGCGTTCCTCTCCCCAGTCTTTGAGGGGCGACGAAACCGCTAGCGCGACGGGGAAGTCACTGCCGTTTGCCCGCCAATGCTGCGTTGCCGAAATGCGCCCAAAAAAAGTCAAGTTGAGAACCGGACCCCAAAACACCTCAACCAGTGAAAAACCAGCCTATTCAAACGTGTAGGCGGCAACATTCGCGTCGCCTGCCGCAACGGCCGAAAAGCCCGGAAATCCGCCATTTCGGAGCCTGCCGTCGCGGCAACCGCGGCAATGCGGCAGCCCGATTTCGGCGCTGCACAACCGGAAAAAACGCTGTTCCGGAGGCGCCGCCGCCGACGTTGACAGCCAGCCGGGCCAATGGCAATCCGCAGTGACTGGTCACGCCATGACCTTTGCTGTTGGGGACGGACGGGGTTTCAGCAGCTTGGCGGCGGCGCCGGACGGGCGGGCACTTGCGCAGTGTACCGCCCGCTCCTGGCCGGCAGCGGCGCGAGGTTCCGCGTACGAGGCTCAGAAAGGGTGCCCAGACCGCTACTGACGAACCGTTGCCAGCTTTTCAAGCGTCGGCTCGCTCTAGGCCTTCTTCATCGCAATTCCCTCCTGAAGACGCTTCGCGCGGGCGAGCGCCGTCGGGGAGCGACCATCAAGCTTGCGGCCGGAAGCGTTCACCAGGCGCTCCGTACGACCCAACAGGTCGTAAGAGCGGATCAGCGCCCTTCTGCTCTCCTCAATCAGTTGGTCCTGGAAATCTGCGGCCGCGTGCCCGCGCGCGGGCTAGTGGGGATTCTTGTTCTCGAGCATGCCGCTCTCCCTATTCAGACGGGAGCGCGGATCAGCGTCTCTCAGTCGCCAATGGCGTCCGTGGGTGGTTACCAGCGATACGGCAGGGCACGCCGATTGGCGCGCCGTGGCAAAGCCGACCGATCTCGGACCGCCGCAAAGGAGTGCCGCAGGGCCGCCTGGCTCGCGTCAGAAGGTAAAGCCGGACAACGGCGCGGCGGCGGTCGCGGCCGACAGCCTGCCGCGCTTTTGCAGCCGCGGCTTTTCGTAAGTCTTCTTCATCGTTCGTTCCTGGGCGGGTCAACGACCGGCGCAGGTGAACGCGATGCGGCCGCCCTGTCAAGCTTAGCCCAGGAATGCTTGCCCTGCTGGCTGTTGCTTAGGTCAGCGCGGCGGGATCGGGGCCGACGACCCGGCAACGACGCTCGACAGCTTCTGGCGCTTCACCAGCACCGGTTTCTCATAGATCTTCTTCATGGATATGCCCCTTGCCCAATTTGCCGCCTCACGACGCAAGGGAAGTGCCGTTTTGTCAAAAAACGTTTTCGTGAGATGCGTGCAAAGCGAGCCGGCTGCAACCGAATACGGGCAGGCTGTGGTCAGCCGGCAACATCCGGCCCACTGAGGTTCGTCCCTAGCCCGCGTGCTGCAGCCAATGGCGGTCGAACACGTCGAGGATGGCGCGGTACTCGGACGGCGGGATTTGGTTGACGCCGCCGTCGCTGTCGGCACTGAGGAACTGGCCGAGCTGCCGGTCGACCGCTTCCGGGTGCTCCATGACGATGCCGAGGCTCGCGAGATCGGCGGCGATCGAGGTGCCGGGCGGCAGGTACCCGCCCCATTGCTCGGCGGCTGGCGCATCGCGCAGGCGCACCAGAAGGATTCTTGTCAGCGAGGGCTGCGCCTCCGGGCCGATGATGGCGGGGCCGATCATATAGCCGCCGAGCACGCTCACCGGCTGCGTCTGCGGGAACAGGCAAAGGAAGAACTGCGCTTCGCCGCCCACCTCCTTCAGATGCAGGTAGAGGCTGCGCTTTGCCGGCGTGACCGGCCCGCCGAGCTGCAACTGCCCGGTCGGCAATGTCTCGCGAAATGTGGCGGTGAACGCATGCGCGCCGGGTCCGGCCTCGATCGACAGGCGGCCCCTGATGAGCTGGCCGCGATAGTAAGGCGACCAGGCGCGCGAATAGCAGGCATAGGTCCCGGCAAGCGCCAGTCCGGTGCCCTTGTCGTCATGCCCGGACGAGGCCTCGGCCTGGGCGTGGGCACGGCGTTCGAGCTCCGCCGCGTCGATGCCGTGCCGGGCCGCGATCGCGGCCGTGAAGCTAGGCAGATCGCTCTCGGCGATCCAGGCGCCGGGCCGTTCGAGGCGCAGTACTTTCGCCCAGTCTTCGTAGACGCTGTGCTCGCGAGGCTGGGCGCGGCCTTGCAGCCATTTGTCGGCGCGGCCGATATCGAAAGCCGTCTTCGGATTGACCGCACGGAACGCCGCCGCCAGATCCTTGCGGCTGGCGGTTCCCAGCACGACCGAAGTCAGTCGTAACTTCTGCGCGATGTTCAGTGCCATCCGGCTGCACCCGTTCCGCCCCGACAGAATCGGGATTGGCTTCTTGTTCGAGCGAAGATCATGCTTTCACGGCCGCCGCAAGCTCACTGGGCAGGGCAACCAGGAGCAAGCAAGCCGTCGCGCCGGCTCCGCAGCAGCGCCGCAGGACGATCCTGGCCAAGCCTATCCGCCGGCACTGGACCTGCATTTCTAGCGCGCTCCGAACGATCGGCATGGCGGGCTTCTGCCCGCATCGGCGAGGCAGAACAGAAACGGCCGGACAAGGGCCGAACCAGACAGCCACCTGGCCAGCCTGAGGGCTGGGGCGTGGCGCCGCCGGCGGGGCCGGCGCCTGCCCGCGCGGATCGCAAAGCCGCGCGGTTCGCGCGGGCCTTCGGGCCGGTCAATTGAGGGGGAAAGTCGCCTCCCTCATCCAGCCGTTTGCAGCTCCTTCTTGCGGGCCGGCCGGCGGCGTGGCCGGCGTTGCGGCGCAAGCTTCAGCAGCACCGGCGGCTCGCTCGACAGGGCGCCCGTCACGGCGCTGACCATGCCATGGGCGACGAAATCGGCGTTAAGCCCGGCGGCAAGTTCGGCCGCGGCCTTGGCGTCGCTGTTGCCGATTTCCGACCAGGACACGATGCCGACCCTGAGACGCGGTTTCAGCCGCTTCAGCCGCCGCACCATGAAGCGCGCGTGCTTGGTGGAGTCGCGGTTGAGGAAACCGATCACCACCGTATCGACGCCGCTCAGGTCGAGGCGGCGGATCCCGGCAGGTTCGAAGTCAATGAAACTCGCTCTCGACACTTCGGCGCCCTGCACCTCCAGCACCTGCGCCAGCATCGCGGCGGCGGCGTCGTCGAGCTCGCCCCGCCCGCCGGCGCAAAGCACGGAAAAGCCGACGCCGTCCGGAAGATCGACCTCCTCGGATAGAGGCTCCTTGCCGTCGCCGGCCTTTCGATCGTTCGCCTTGCCTTCAGCAGCCTTGCCTGCCGAGATCTTGGCTGAGGCTGCCTTGCCCGGTGAGGCCTCGGCCAAGGCAGTGGCTGCCTGCTGGTCCTCTTCCTCGTCGGCTTCCGCCTCCTCCGCTTCCTCCTGGGCGCTGGCGTCCAGATTGGCGACGAGCGTCAGCGCGCTTGCCGCGACCTGTTTGCGCTGCTCGTCATCCATGACGCCGCGCATGCGGTCCTGCTCGCCAAGCAGCAGCGCCGGAATCGCCACCTGGTCGTAGAACTCGAACAGGTATTTTTCTTCGAGCATCTCCTCGGCGTGGTCGGTCGCCTCGTCCGGATCGGCGGCGAGCAGCCGCTGATAGAGACGCGCATGCGGCTCCAGCACCGGCTCGTTGCCGAACAGCACGTCGAGGAACTCGAACTGGGGCACGTGGCGGCCGAGGACGACGAGGCAGACGGTGAGCGGCGTGGACAGCACCAGGCCGATCGGCCCCCAGAGCCAGGTCCAGAAGATCGCCGCGACGATGATGGCGAGCGGCGAGAGGCCGGTGCGCGAGCCATAGAGCCATGGCTCGATGACGTTGCCGGTGATCAGCTCCATGGCGATGAACAGTGCCGCGGTCCACAGAAGCAGCGACCAGCCGGGCGCCACCGCCAGCGCCAGGAACAGCGGCAGCAGCGCGCCGATGATCGGGCCGATATAGGGAACGAAGCGCAGGGCGAGCGCCAGCATGCCCCAAAGCAGCGCGTTGGGGATGCCCAGCACCCACAGGCCGATGGTGATCGGGATGGCATAGATGACGTTGACCACCAGCTGCATCAACAGATACTGGCCGACCCGCTTGCCGGCGTCCTGCAGCGCCTGGGTGGTGCGGTGGAGATCGCCATAGCCGACGAGACGGATGAAGCGGTCGCGCAGATCCTCCCGCTCCATCAGCATGAAGATGACGACGACGACCACAAGGCCGGCCGAGCCGAGCGGGCTGAGCAGCGGCTCGATGACCTTTTGCAACACTTCGAGCGGCCTTTCCTGCGCGACGATCTCGACCGGGATCGGATCGCGCTTCGGCGTCTGGGCGGCGGATGGCAGTTGCGGCTCCTGGCGCTCGAATTCCTGGCCGACGCGCTCGATCACGCCGCTCAAGCGCGAGATGATACCGTTGCCCAGCCCGTTTTCCTTCAGCGCGCGGATCTTTGTCAGGATGTTGATCTGATAGACGGGGATGTTCTGGGCGAGGTCGCTGACCTGCGTGGCCACCACGAAGGAGAACAGCGCAAGCGCGGCAAAGGCGCCCAAAACGCTGGCAATCACGGCAGGCAGGCGCGGAATGCCGACGCGTTTCAACGCCGACACGAGCGGCGCGATGGCGAAAGTCAACAGCAGCGCGACTGCGATCGGCAAAAACACCTCGCGCCCGAAATAGAGCGCCGCAACCGACGCGACGACGGTTGCGACCGTCGGCAGCGCCGTGCGCGGATGGCTGCGCGAGGCAGCAAGCAGGCCCGCCAGCCCCGGTTCCGACTCGCGCGTGCCGTTCTGACGATTATCCGCCACCGTGAGTCTCCACCCTGCCCGCCATGATTGGCTTTCGCCGGCGTGCAACGCGCGGATCGGAGGATGGTTGCGAGGCGCGATCAGTTGGAGCGAGGACGAAGCGGCTGATGCAAATCTCCCCTTGCGGACAAGGGGAGATTTGAAGCGCTCGCCGCCGCACCTGAAGGTCCGTGCCCGGCTATTTTACCGGGATCATGAGATGCGCGTAGGGCGTGCCCGGCCACATCACGTAAGGCTTGGACGTGTCGGGCTTGGCATCGGTCGGATAGCCTTTCATCATGTCCATCGCGTTGACGATCATCACATGCGGCCCCGTCTCGATCCAATTGTTGCCTGCCTCGGGCTTCGTCGCATAAGGATCGGTATTGCTGCCGTCGGTGCCGCCGGACAGCATATACATGAAGCCGACCTTGCCTTTGGGCGGTTCCTTCTTTTCCAGCCAGGCCATCGCCCATTCCATCGAGTTGGCATCGCCGCACATCGGATCCGGACCGGGCGAGGCCGGATTGTCCGGCATGCACCAGAAGCCGGTCTTGCCCTCGCGCAGGGTGCGCATGTTCCCCTTTTCATCCATGGCATAGACCGCAGCGCCACTCGCCACTGCGGCGGGTGCGGCGGACTCGGCGCTTTTGATCAGCGCAGCATCGTCGGCAGCTGCGCCCTGCATCGCAATCAAACTGCCCGCTGCCAACAGCGCAGCGACCGTCAGAAGCCGTTTCATGGCCGTTCTCCGGTTCGAGTTGATGTCTTTGTGCATGATGTCGGACGTCACGGCCTCCCAGAGCCGTTCGTCGGTGCACCGATCCTACCAGATTACCTGCAGGCGGACAATTTGCCTTTAGCGTTCGCCAATGTCCTTCCATGCTCTCGAACGCTGGCGAAACCGGCGGCTGAGCTCCTTAGTCATCCTGAGCGAAACGACGCGCGCAGACCCTGGCGTGCCGAAGCGTCGGCTGCCGCCGGCGTTGCTGCCGCCTCCCTTTATGTTGCACTGCGTTAGATTTGTTGCATTGCGGTATGAGCCCATAGGCGCGAGGCTTTCCCAAGGCGGGATACGAACGACCGTTGCGAGGTTCGCCTTCGTGTCAGCACCATCGCCGGACTTCCGGCCCGACATTGAGGGGTTGCGGGCGCTCGCCGTGGCGGGCGTTGTCGCTTTCCACTTCGGCCTCACCGCCCTGCCCGGCGGCTTTGCCGGCGTGGACATCTTTTTCGTCATCTCCGGCTACCTCATCACCCGCCATCTGGTCAGCGAGATTTCGCTCACCGGCCGGCTCGACCTCCTTCGGTTTTATGCCCGACGCGCGCGGCGGCTGCTGCCGGTGGCGCTGTTCGTCATTGCCGCCACGCTTGCCGTCGGCGCGATGATCCTATCGCCGGAGGAGCAGGCGCTCTATTCGAAGGGCGCGATGTTCGCCTCCGCTTACATGATCAATCTGTGGTTGATCCGCTGGTCGTTCGACTATTTCGCCAACGACGCCGCCAACAACCCCTTCATCCACTACTGGTCGCTGTCGGTGGAGGAGCAGTTTTACCTCGCCTGGCCGGCGCTGCTGATGCTGGCGGCCTGGCTGAAGCCCGGCAAGCGGACAATCATGCTTGCGATCGGCATTGCCGGCCTGGTCTCCTTCGCGGACTGCGCCTGGCTGACCCCCATTTCGCAGCCCTGGGCCTTCTACTTCTCGCCGCTGCGCGCCTGGGAATTCGCCGCCGGCGGGCTGGCTTCGATGGCGCCGGCATGGCTGCTCCAGAACCGGCCGCGGCTCGGGACGGCGTTCAGCCTTTGCGGGCTGGCCCTCATTGCCTTCGCTTACCTCACCTTCAGCGAGGAGGCTCCCTTCCCCGGTTTTCTGGCGCTCGTGCCCGTGGCCGGTACTGTCCTGCTCTTGCTGGCGGGCGCGGCCGGCGTCAGGGACGGCATTCTTTCACGCAATTTCGAACGGAAAACCGCGGGGCTCTTTTCCTCGAACTGCGTAAATGCCGCCCTGGCGCTGCCGCCCTTACAGTGGATCGGAAAGATTTCCTACTCGCTCTATCTCTGGCACTGGCCGGTGATCGTCTATGCCGGCATGCTGGTCGAGGAGCTGACTTTTGCGCAACGCCTCGCCTGCCTCGGGCTGACGTTGGCGCTCTCTGCGCTGAGCTATCATTTCATCGAGAATCCAATCCGCCGCAATGGCTGGCTTATGGCCAATGCGGCGCGGGCGCTGGTGCCGGCCCTCCTCCTGACCGGCACCGGCGTCGCAGCCGCCTACGGCAACGCAGCGCTTGCCGTGCGCGCCGAGGACCCCGAGCAGCGCGCGATCGCGGCAAGTGCGGCCGAGCCGGCCACCGCGCGCGCCAAGGCCTGCGTCGAGGGCTACGACACGGTGACGCCGAAACCCTGCGTGTTCGGCAATGGCCAGCGCGTGATCGCGCTGTTCGGCGATTCCCACGCCGATCACTGGTCGACGCCGCTGATCGAGGCGGGAAAGAAGAACGGCTACCGCGTCGAGACCTGGCTGAAGAGCTCGTGCCGGCCCTCACGTTTTTCCTACTTTGTCACGAAGCTCAACCGCGACTACCGCGAATGCGACCAATGGCGCGAACAGGCGATCAAGGAGATCGTCGCGGCCAGGCCTTCGCTGGTGGTGATCTCCGAACTGGCGCTGACCTCCTCGCGCAAGATGGCGGCGGGCAAGGGCGAGCCGGACACGCCGGACGCCGTATGGCGGGCCGGCCTGCGCTCGACGCTGACCAGCTTGAGCAAGGCCGGGCTGAAGATCGCCTTCATCCGCGACGTGCCGTTCAACGACGAGAACATCGACACCTGCGTGTCGCGCGCGCTGTGGCGCGACAAGGCGCCTTCGCTCTGCGACCAGAGCCGCGCCTATGCCGCCAACGACCAGATGGCGGCGGTCGAGCGCGAGATCGTCACCAGCGTGCCCAATGCCACTTACGTCGACCTCACCGACCGCTTCTGCAACGCCACCACCTGCCACGTTTTCATCGACGGCCAGCTCGCCTTCCGCGACCAGCACCATCTGGCGACGCCGTTCGCGGAATCGCTGGAGCCGGAGGTGGAAAGACGTGTGATCTCGAAGGTGGGAAGGTAGGGCGCCGCCCCTGTCGTTCGTCATCCTAGGGCGGAGCAAGGAGCGAAGCGACACGCGCAGACCCTAGGATCCATGCCGTGACGCTAAAGCATTGCACCAGTGACAGAATTCTGCACCGTAGCGCTTCACGCCGAAGGTCACGGCATGGATCCTCGGGTCAAGCCCGAGGATTGCGACCGTGCGAGCGTCGGCGTTCCTTCACACCCCGTCTGTACTGCCAGACATCCCCCGCAAAGGGCCGCAAGGGGGGAGATCAGCAGCTTCTGCTTACTCCGCCACAACCACAAAATGCTTGGTCACCGGCTCGAGGATCTTCCAGGTACCCTTGAAATCGGCTTCGACCACGAAGGCGTCGCCGGGGCCGACCTCGACCGGCTCGCCGCCATCGGGCGTGATGAGGATGCGGCCGGCGATCATGTGGACGAACTCATAGTCGGTGTAGGTGGCGTGGTAGGTGCCGGGCGAAGCGCGCCAGGTGCCGGACATCACCTTGCCGTCCTCGCTGGTGTGCTGGACGGCGGTCTGCATGGTCGGCGATCCCTCGACCGCGATCCAGCCCGGCAGATCGCCGCCATCGCCATGCTCGACGGGGCCGAATTTCAGGATAGTGGGCTTGGTCATGGCAGGCTCCTGCGGTTGGGATTGGCTGGACGTGGCAATAGACGACGACGCCGAGCGCGCACGCGCTGCACGGCGACAGCAGGTGGCGATATGGCGACTCCGAAGATCGAAAACAGCGGGGCGAACAAAAGCGTGACCTTCCCCGCAAGGGCGAAGATCGTCAGCTTCGGCGCCGCTTCGCTCCTTGCTCGGCCTTAGGATTGCCGCCCAACTTTCTCGGAACACCACCCGTCCCGAAACCGTTTGTGCCTCGAAGGGGCAACCATCGACCTCAAGGAGGCAGCGATGAAAAAGCTTCTGCTTGCTTCGATGATCGCCATCGCCTCGGCGTTTGCGATCGCGCCGGCGAGTGCCGGTAGCGTTCAGTTCGGCATCGGCGTCGGCCCCGGCTACGGCGATTACTATGGTGACTATTATGGCGGGTATTACCCTCACCGCTATTACCGACACGTCTACGATGACGACTACTACACTCCCTATCGCGAGCGTTATGTGGTGCGCTATCATAACCGGTATTATCGCGATCATTGCCGGATCAAGATCGTGAAGCACTGGCGCCATGGCCACCGCGTCATCGAAAAGATCCGCATCTGCCGGCGCTGACCGACCAGCGAGCGGACATCTCCTCTCGGCAAGGGGCGATGTCCGGCTGCGGCTGCGCCGCCTTGCAAATTCCCGCCAAAATGCCATCTAGAAGCCCGGCATTCATAAGGGAAAAGCAAAAGTGACGCAGCGAAGCGGCAGCGCCGACCTGCCGCTGCATGGCGGGCGGGTCCCGAAATGGCTGGGCGAGCGCATGACGAAGCTCGGCGCGGTACTGTGCGAAGCCATCATCCATCATTACGGCCGCGACGAGCTTTTGCGGCGCCTCGCCCATCCCTTCTGGTTCCAGTCCTTCGGCGCCGTGATGGGCATGGACTGGCATTCTTCCGGCATCACCACTTCCGTCATCGGCGCGCTGAAGCGCGGCTTGAACCCGATGGCGGGCGAGCTTGGCATCCATGTCTGCGGCGGGCGCGGCGCACATTCGCGCAAGACGCCGGGCGAGCTGCTGGCGATCGGCGACCATGTCGGCCTCGACGGCGAGGCTCTCGCCACCGCCAGCCGGCTGGTCGCCAAGGTGGACAGCGCCGCCGTGCAGGACGGCTACGACCTCTATTTGCACGGCTTCATCGTCAGCGATGACGGACGCTGGGTGGTGGTGCAGCAGGGCATGAACGGCGACGCCCGCCAGGCGCGCCGCTACCACTGGCTGTCGGAGGGGCTGGAAAGCTTCGTCGACCAGCCGCATGCGGCGATCGAGGGCGAACGCCAAGGCGAGATCGTCAACCTCACCGACCACCGCGCCGAGAAAGCCCGCGGGGGGCAGATCGCGCTTCTGAAGACGATGAGCCCGGAAAAGATCCTGAGCGAGCTTGCCGTGCTGGAGCCGCCAGCCGAAGCGCCGGAGCCAGCCGCGCAGCCGCTGTTGCCCAACCTCGTCATGCCGGCGCATCACGACGTGCGCGATAGCGACATCGTCATGCGCCGCCTGCACGGCAACATTGCCGCGGCGATCGAGAGCGGCCCGAAGGATTTTCCCGAATTGCTGCTGGTGCCCGGCGTCGGCCCGCGCACGGTGCGCGCGCTCGCCATGGTCGCGGAAGTGGTGCACGGCGCGCCCTGCCGCTTCTCCGATCCGGCCCGCTTCTCGCTCGCCCACGGCGGCAAGGACCGCCACCCCTTCCCCGTGCCGCTGAAGGTCTATGACGAGACGATCTCGGTGCTGAAATCGGCGGTGAGCAAGGCGAAACTCGGGCGCGAGGAAGAGCTGCAGGCGCTCAAGCGGCTGGACGGGGAGTCACGCCGGATGGAGCGCTATGTGACGGGGCCGAGCCTGAAGGAGATCGTGGCGGGGGAAATGGACCAGTCGCATCTGCTGGGGGGACGGAGCGTGTTTGGGTGGGAGAAGGGAGTGGAAGGGAGTAACAAGGAATAGCGGAGCTGGTGGGAAACGACTCCCAGGGCTAGCTTCTCTGCAGCAGTTAAATAGAACGATCGGCTATGGCTTTCGCCTCTGTCGCCCACGAAAGAAACCTAGTTAGGAATCCTTCCGAGATATCAATTTTTTGATCACTCCAGCGGAAGCTTTTATCTCCGGCAGATAGGCCGTAGTGAATGGTGCGTTCGGTCCCATATTCTTGGTTTCTTTTTAGCGCGTTCTTTCGAGAGCCATAGAGCCGATCCTCGATATGCTCGAAATGATCTCTTGCCCTCTTATATCCTGATAGGTCCCAAGCCCCCCAATGATCGGCCATCTCGGTGCCCAAGGCGCTTGAGGCCAACACAATTCCATCCTTTACTCTGTCGATCGCGATCAGAAAAAAGTGCAATTCGACCAGAGCGCGCTCGTATCTCTTCTGTCGCCACGCTTCGAATATTAAGGCATGTTGTCGTTGAACAGCTTCCAGATATTTGTCGACCAAGCGTAGGCCATCGTGCAACTGACCGGTTGGGTCTGCGGTTAAGTGGGCAAAGAGCTTTTCAGTTTCTGCGTCCATAGGGCAGACAATAGTACTTTAAACATCGGACGATAGGCCCCCTCACCCCACCTTCCTCCCCATCATCATCCCGTAATGCACCGCCAACAAATCCAGCCCGACCTTCAGCAGCTTGACCACCACGTCGCGCCCGTCGCCGCTGCGTTCGGCGATGGCCTTCACCGACTGGCCTTCGATGCAGGTTTTGCGCACCACCTCCGCCACCTCCCAGTGGGCGAGCGCGGCCACGGCGTGGGCGTGGGCGCGGCCGGCTGAGAGCACGCGGTCGGGCACGCCGCCGCCGACGCGGCCGCCGTCGACGCGCTCGCTCCAGGATTGCGGCTGCAGGCCCTCGCGGGCGGAGCGCTCGAACTCATCGCGAAAACGCTGGCCGGCCTCGCGCTGCTGGCGGGTGAGCGATGTGATGCCGGTGAGCGGATCGACATTGCGCAGGCGCACGATGCCTCCGGTCGAAGTGTAGCCGCCGTTCGACACCTCGTAGACACGGCGCGCCTCGGCCGTGCCGGGGGTGAGGCGCTGGCGGCCGAAGGCGTCGGCCTTCAGCGCGAAATCATGGCCGATCTCGCGGCGGATGCGCACCTGTTCGGCCTCGCCCTTGGGGAGTTTCGGGGGTTGCGGTTTCTTGGCGGCTTTGCGGGGCATGGGCGGTGTCCTTTGTGGTGGGTGGTGTGAGTGACCAACGGGAGAGGCTGCGTTCCTCCGCGCCCCCCTCTGCCCTGCCGGGCATCTCCCCCACTTGGGGGGAGATTGGCAGCTTGGGCGCCCCCGCTCAGACCTGCGAGGGTGGAGGTTGGCGAAAGCGGTGGCGAAGTCTGATCTCCCCCCTTGTGGGGGAGATGGCCGGCAGGACAGAGGGGGGCGATGTCCCGCCGGCGTATCGATCATTGTCGGCTCGCCCCCTCCGTCGCGGCGGCGTCGCGCCACTAGCCGGGGCGAGCCACGGGTCTCGCCCGTCCTTCGGACCCCCCACTTCGCGGCGGCGAAGAAATGAGCGCCCGCTTCGCCAACAGCTCCCGCATCAGCCGCCGTTCCCGCACCTCGATCGAAAGCTGGGCGCTGGACGGGCAGAACTGGGCGTTGTCGACCTTCGCCTCGCCGCGGATGAAGCGCTGGATCGCGGCTTGCACATCGGCAAGCTCGGCATCCTGCACGGCTGCGAGATAGCCGCGCAGCTGCATCTCGGCATCAGCGAGCGCGGATTGCGGGAAGCAACTGAACATCGCGGCCAGAGCTTTCGCCGCCTGCTGCAATTCGGCTGCGGTCATTGATCTCCTCGATGATGGCGTTGGCGGCATCGACATGGGTCTTGCGGCGATGCCAGTTCTGTCCGGCTGAACGGCCCGAAAATGATTTCTCGTTCTTTTGCCGCGGAGCGGCAGCCCGGGAAGAAAACGCCAGGGCGTTTTCTCCCGATGGATCTATGGCTATTGGATGCTTGGATTCTGGATTCTTGGCTTCTGGACTCTGGGGCTTATCCTGCCCCTTATCTCCCCCCTTTACCCGTGGCTTATCCGAAGGCGAAAAAGCGCTTTCTTTCGAGAGACTTGGGTTGCCGCCCTTGAGGCCGTTGCGGCGCGCCGCGCGGGCCTTGCGAGCATCGGCAATCATGCGACGGGAATAAATCCGGCCTTGGCGGTCGCGCGAGAAGACACCGTTCTGCTCGAGCTCGGCAAGCAGCGCCGCAAGCTCAGCCTCGCGACAACCGGCGAGGCGGGCCAGCGCTGACTCATCCAGCCCCTTGCCTGCGATCGCGACATAGCCGACCGGCTGATGCGCGGCGGCAATGCAGAGCATCCGCATCCACAGGCCTTGCGCCGCCAGCGAGCAGAGGCGCAGGTTCGGATCGGACTCCCAATCCGACCAGAAAAACTTCGACCAGGTCGTACCGCTCATGGGGTGGGCTCGCGAAAGCGGCGGAGCTCGAATCTCCCCCCTTGCGGGGGAGATGGCCGCCGCGCGTGAAGCGCCAACGCCCACTGCCGTTCAAAGGGGATCCGTGCCGCCTGAGAGGACCCCCTCTGTCGCCTTCGGCGACATCTCCCCCTCAAGGGGGGAGATTTGCGCCTCGCCCATCACATCCCCCTCCCGCGATGGCCGTGAAACCGCGCATGATGATGCGTGCAGTAGGAGCGCGTGGCCGACGTCGGCAGGCCGCAGCAGAGCATGTCGGGACCGGGCCGCGCGCCGACAGGATCCTCGTCCGCCTCCTCGCGCAGCGCGAGATCGATCGGCGCGCGGCAGCGCTTGAACAGGCAATCGAGGAAGCGCATCGCCGCGACATGCGGCTGGCGCCCGGGCGGGACCGGAGGCGGCGGCGCGGGGAGCTTGTAGAGCTGGATGTCGGACTTTTCGCGGGTGCCGGGGGAAAGCCAGGCGGGCGGCAGCGTGCGCGCGGGTTTGCGGGCTTTGGATTTTTTGGGTTTCGGTGGAGTGCGGGCATCCGGTTGCGTGGATAGCTCAACAGCCGATAGGTTGGCGGGACAGCACCCCCCTCTGCCCTGCCGGGCATCTCCCCCGCAAGGGGGGAGATCAGCAGCTCCAACGCCGGCGCCCTCAATCAGTTCGGCATGCCTGGAAAGCGCTGCCGGCTCGGAGAGCGTGACACCTCCGGCCGCCACCCTGCCCCGCCGCCGGCCCGGCCGGTCCGGCCGTGCATGTTTCCGCGGCCTGCCGCCGGCGCGGCCACCCTTCGGGTTGGCGAAGCCGATGGCACGAAGGCCGGCGTCGCGGTGCACGATGCCGATAATGGCGTTGCGCGAGACCGGGCTGCCGCGCAGCGCGCTGAAGCGGCCGGCAATGCGCGAGGCCGATAGCCCCTCCTTCAGCCAGGCGGCGATCTCGTCGATTTCCTTTTCGGTGTAGGCGGCAGCCATGTCTCATTCCATTGCTTGCGAAGGGTTGCGAAGCGCTCGGCATGTCGCCAAGCGCCAGGGTTCGGCCGCGGGGCCGTTGGTCAGGTCAGGGAAACGGTTGGGATCAGGCGGCGCCGGGCGCCGCACCAAGCAGGCGAAGAAGGGCCGCCTCGGCGGCGGCCCGGGTCAGGCCCGACACCGCCAGGCCCGCCTTGCGGTCGAACAGGATGACGGTGCCGTCCTCGGTGCGGATGCAGGAGACGAGCCGGCCCGAATTGGGGGCCGGAGCCGGGGGAGGAGCGGCTCCGGCCGTTCCGGTGAACCGGGGTGCGGGCGGTTCGACCGGATCCGGGGCAGAGGCCCCGGAAAGCGTCCGGACCGGGGAGGAGGACGGCCCGGACGATTGGAATTCGACAGGCGAGGCAAGCGCGTTCATGCCGCCTCCCCTTGCATGGCGGCAGCGGCGCGATGGCCCGCCAGCCATTCGTAGCTGATACCGGCAATGCCGCGCCTGCGGCTCGCGGCCACCACATGCGGCCAGTGCTGCGGCACGATGCGGCCGCGACGGCGCATCTGGCGGGCGGCTTCATAGCCGCAGCCGACATCTGCGGCGAAGGCGCCGATACTCTGCCAGGAATCTATTAGCCCCGAGATGCTCGTTGGCAGCCCCGAGATGCTCGTGGGCGGCCCCGAGATGCTCGCGGGCAGCCCCGGCCCATTCGCGGCCGAGATGCTCGCAGGGAATGCGGAAATGCTTGCGGTAGGCTCATTCATGCGCTAAGCGTACGTTATGTACGAATGACGCGCAAGCGAAATCGTACAATTTGGACGATAATTTCAGGCATTTTGTACGATGATGGATTCTCGGCACAGATTGCAGCAGGCGCGCGCCCAGGCCGGTTATGCCTCGCCCAGCGATGCCGCGCGGGCCTTGCGCGACATCAACAAGAACACCCTTATCAGCCATGAGAACGGCAACCGGCCGCTGTCGCGCAAGGCGGCGGAGAAATACGGCCGGCTGTTCGGCGTCGACCCCGGCTGGCTCTTGTTTGACGCCGACGGCGTCGAAGCCGCGCCTGTGCACCTCGCCGCCTCGCCCATCACCATCGACGTGCCGATCGTATCGTGGATCAGCGCCGGCGAGCTCGGCAGCCAGGACAGCGTGGTCAACCTTTCGGACTACCCGACCATCCCCACCGCCGATCTCGAGGAAGGCGAGTGGATTGCGCTGCGCGTCGACGGACCGTCGATGAACAAGATCTCGCCGCCGGATTCGATCATCTTCGTCAACCTGCGCGACAAGCGGCTGGTGACCAATGGCTGCTATGTGATCGCCGACGAAACCGGCCGTGCCACCTACAAGCGCTACCGCCCGAACGACACCCCGCCCTTCCAGCCGGCGTCCTATCTCGACATTCCGCCGCCGGAGCTCGAAGGGGCGATCACCATCATCGGGCGGGTCAAGCGCTCAATGATCGATATGTGAGAGACAATCTCGCTGAGAAACCGTTGCTCAACGAAGAACAAGAAGAACTTCGCGTTGCCAGGCTTTGAGGGTTGCGTTCTTTGGCCGAGAGCGAGCACAGGATAGCGTTCGCAATTTCTGCTTGCATTTCGGAACAAAAACGGAACTATATAGGTAATTGCAGCCGCTGCCGCGGCAACTCCGGGGGGAGGATCAAAACATGTCACGCCGCACCGGCGCGTTCGCCCGCGCATTCGTTGCATGGCTTTCATTTGGCCCGCTTTTGGCGCCGGCGGGAATAGTGGTGCTGCTTGGCGGGCTTCGCAGTCCGGCGCTCGCAGAGAGCAAGGATTACGCTACTTGCTTCAGCGACGGCGCCGTCTCCGCCGACCAGCAGATTAGCGCCTGCACGCCCATCGCCGAGGACAGCGCCGAGATTCCCGATCTTCGCGTTAACGCCTATTTCTGGCGTGGCCTGGCTTACACGCAGAAGAACGATATCGACCGCGTCATCGCCGACATGACCGAGGTGCTCGCGCTTGATCCGACATACGTGCCCGCCTTCACCAATCGCGCCATTGCCTGGGAGAGCAAGGCAGATTTCGAGCGAGCCGTCGCGGACTACACTCGCGCAATCGCGCTCACGCCGGACGATGCCAACCTCTATGCCGACCGCGCCAGGGCACTCAACAAGAAAGGCGAGCACGACCGTGCGATTGTCGAATGCGACAAGGCGATCGACATCGATCCCGCCAACGAGATGGCCTATGGCGTGAGCGGCGTCGCCTGGGAGGACAAGGGCGACGCCACGCGGGCCCAAGCCGACTATGACAAAGCAGAGAGCGTCCGCGCGGACCCCATCACGCCTTACCATGACCGCGCACTTTCATGGATCGCCAAGGGCGAGCGCAGGCGCGCGGAAGCCGATTGCAAGCACATCGCCGGCGTCGATGCAGACAAAGGGCGTGATTGCTCACGCCGGATCGCCGAGGCTTTTGGCGAGCCGCGCGACGGAGGTGGCGAGAAAACCGCCACCGCCCAAAATGCGGTCGGCATAGAATGGCAGGAAAAGGGCGACCATACCCGCGCCATCGCCGCATTCGACGAGGCGATCCGGCTCAATCCAGCAAGTTCCGCATTTTACTTCAACCGCGCCAAGAGCTGGGGCTTAAAGAAGAATTATGCCCGCGCTATCGCCGATCTGGATGAAGCCGTACGCCGCGACCCGGCCAACGCCCCGGCTTACCGCGTGCGCGGCATGACTATGGCTCGAGTCGGCAATTCGAAAGAGGCGCTTGCCGATCTCGACAAAGCGATTTCCATCAGTTCCGACGATCCAAAATCGTATTTCGAGAGGGCGCTTGTCTGGGAGGCGAGCGATCCTGACAAGGCAATAGCGGACCTGGACAAGGCAATTCGCGCTCGACCCGGCCAACGCGGTCTACCGAAAGGAACGGCTGAGCGTCCAGATTGGCAAGCGCAGGGCCGAGGGGCAACCCGTGCTGCAGTCACCGGGCGCTACGACCAGTCAGGCTCATGTCCCAATCCCAGCTGAGCCGCAGGCGGCCAAGCCTATCGCGCCTCCCACGTATGAGCCGCCGCAACTCTATGCCAAGCGCGACAATTCCGCCGCCATCGACTGGAATATGAAATCGGGGTTGCAGCAGATGCAGGTCGACCCCAAGGGCGCGATAGATACATTCAGCTTTGTCATCGGCCTCGATCCCTACAACGCCGATGCCTACTACCACCGATCCATCGCGGAGGCCTTGCTTGGCAATTTCGATCTCGCCGTCGGCGACTGCCGGCGAGCCGTCGAGCTCGACCCGAAGCGGGCAGGCACGTGCAGGGAACACCTGCCCGGCGAGCAAGGCAAGCCGACCGCCGCGAAGCCAGGCAGGGATCCGGCGACCGCCAGGATCCTGCTCGAGCGCGCCCAGATGCGGCTGTCGAAATATGGCGTGGACGGCGCATTGCTCGATTTCGACAAGGCCATCAGCCTCGATCCCGAAAACGCCGACGCCTATTTCGGTCGCAGCCGCGCCCGGATGCTCAAGGGCGATCAGGCCGGCGCGGCAGTCGATTGCCGGCGTGCCATCGAACTCGACCTGAAGCGGACTGGAAGCTGTGACGAGCAGGCTGCCGTTGGCGAAAACAGGCCGGCGCCGCCAGTGGGCATGGAACAGTTGCAGCCCTCTGTTGCGGCCGCCGTTGAAACCTTGGCCAAGCAACTCGGCCAAGGCAAAGCGAGCCCAACGCGAATACTGTCCGCTTCAAAGATGCTGGAGGCGGCCGAGGCGACCGACCCACGTGTCCTGAGCGCGGTGCAGAGCGGCGACACCTTTTCGGACGCGGGCAAATATGACCATGCCATCGCAGAATATGAGAAGGCGATCGCGCTCGACCCCAGTAGCCCATTCGCCTATTTCGGCCGCGGCAAGGCCTTGGCCGCCAAGCGCGCCTACGACCTGGCGATCGCCGACTACGATCGGGTGATCCAGCTCGTTCCGGATCTGGTCTCGGCCCATATTCGCCGGGGGATGGCCAAAACCATGTCGGGCGATGTCGAGGGCGCGCTTGCCGATTGCGGCCATGCCGCCACGCTCGACCCGAAGGCGCGCGACGCGTTCTTTTGCAAGGGCATGGCCTGGCACGCCAAGGGCGACGGCGGGCGGGCGATCGCCGCCTATTCATTAGCGATCGCGATCGATCCGAAAGACGCCGCCAGCTATTATGGGCGCGGCATGGCACGGGCCGACAGGAAGGACTATGACGGCGCCATCGCCGATTTTGACCGGGCAATCGACCTCGACCCGCACAATCCGGATTACCTGGTCAGCCGCAAGGCGGCCGACGCGGCAAGAGGAAAAGGCGATGTCGCGGCCGAAGCCGGCGGGCCTGATCCGAAGAAGCTCAAGGCTTTCATCGATCTCGGCGATACCCTCTACAAGAGGCACAAATATGATCGCGCCATTGCCGAATACAGCAAAGCCATCAGGCTCGATCCGAAAATGGCGTCCGCATATCTGGGGCGCGGCATGTCGCTGGTAGCGAAGGGCAAGTATGACGCGGCCATCGGCGATTACGGCAAGGTGATCGAACTCTATCCTGCCTACGTCGAAGCTTACCTCGGCCGCGCCGTCGCCTGGAGCAAGAAGAACGAACTGGATCGAGCGATCGCCGATTTCAGCCGCGCGGCCAAGATCGACCCCAGTTCTGCGCCAATCTATTTCGGGCGTGGCAGCGCCTGGCTCGCCCACGGCGATTACGACCAGGCGATTGCCGACTACGACCAGGCGCTCAAGCTGGATCCAAGGCTGGCCCTAGCCGAGGAGGGCCGCAAGCTCGCCGTGGCGGCCAAACGCAAGTCAGCCGGAAGCGATCCTGTCGGCTCTGACCAGAGCAACTTGAAGACCATCGTCGACCACGGCTACGTCTGGTACAAGAAACGCAAGTATGCACGCGCCACCACCGCGTTCGAACAGGCCATCGCGCTCGATCCGAAAAACCCCGCCGGCTATCGCGGACGGGCGATGGTCCGCACCGACACCCATGACTATGATGGCGCCATTGCCGATTTCAGCAAGGTCATCGAACTCGCGCCGAAGAGCAGCGATGCCTATTTTGGGCGTGCCGCTTTGTGGGGGAAAAAAAACGAGCTTGACCGGGCGTTAGCCGACTATGACCGAGGCCTCGAGATCGATCAGAGTTGGAGCATGGCCTACTACGGACGGGCAACCAAAAGGCTGGAGAAGGCCGATTACGAGGGTGCGATGACAGACTTCGACAAGGCGATCGAACTGGATCCCAAAGTCGCGCGCTTCTACATCGATCGCGGCTTTGCCTATGCGGCAAAAAAGGACATCGACAGCGCAACGCGAGACTTCAACAAGGCGATCAGCCTGGACCGGAAGAAGAGCGCTGGCGCCCATTTCGGTCTAGGTGCAATCAAGGAAAGCCAAGGCGATCACGATGGCGCCATCGCCGAGTACAGCCGCTCTATCGAGATCGACCCGACATATGCCGACGCCTACGATTTGAGGGCACATTCCTGGAGAGCTAAGGGCGATTTGAAGCGCGCCGAGGCCGACCGCAAGAAGGCGCTGAGCCTCGGACTGAACTAGACAGGCATTTTAGAGGGGCGGATGTCGCGTTGGAAATGGTTGCAGGTGGAGGCGGTCGTCCCCTTTGAGCTTCGTTGAGGCAAAAGTGCTGCCAGCGATGTTCGGTGGCGGCAGATATCACCATGAGTCGGTGGCGAAGCCGCCCCAGCCTGTGACCACCGCCTACATCGATGCCTAGATCCGGAAGCAGGATCTCCAGATCGTTGAGGCTATCGCACGCGAATTTCCGGACGACTACGATGCGATGCTGCGCAAGATCACTGCCGCCGCCCAGACCGGAAGCCAAACAGAAGTGCGCAATACCAGCAGACAGGCGGTCGCCGATCTGCGGCACAGATATGCACCGCTCCTGCTTTCAGCTCCGGACAGCGCGGTCTCGCAAGCGCTTTCGGCGCAACTCGACATGCTCAATCATGTCATTGCGCGCGAAACGCCGGCCACCTGCAACAATTACCTGCGCTACGGGTAGGTCTCGAAGTATGGCCTTTCCTTCAACGCCTTGCCGTTGCCGTCGAGCAGTATTCCCGAGGCAAACAAATACCCGCCCATCGCTTCCATCTTCGCCATGTCCATGGTGCCGATGGCGCCGTTAGCACCCTTCAAAAAATGCCGGTCGTTCAGCGCCGGGTTGGTGAGCGTGTCCTTGTTCGCCGCGATCAGCGGGTCGCCTGCGTGCTTCGCGCGGTCGACGGCGAAGGCGTAGCCGGCCCGCGTTCCTCGAAAAAAGCGGCGGCGGCTTGTCGGTTGGCGCCAAGGAACCCGTTTCCGGAAATGATCGAAGGTAGTGTGCTCGTCCGGCAGCCGTAATCGGCGTAACGGAAGCTGCGCTGCTCCAAGCTTCCAAGCCCGGCCTCAACGCCTTCCAGGTCGAGTCTTCGGGCGTGACGTCGACCGCACCGGGCAAACCGTTTCCCCAATCCGCCGAAGAGTGGCCCATCTCTCCTAGGAGATGCCGGTCGTTATAAGATTTTTACCAGTTTCTTATAACGCTCTTGAAATCTCGCCGAATAAGGCCCAGTTATAAGAAAACTGCAGGTTTCTTATAACGCTGCGCACGCCCGGGGGCGGCCATGAAGACCATCGATCTTGCCTATCGTACCCTCTATGCCGAGCTGGTGCAGCGCAGCCTGGATGCCTCCTTCGAGACCGATTTCTCGACGGCGGGCAATTTCGTGCGCGTGCCGGTGAAAGGCCGCGACTACTGGTATTTCGAAGAGACGCGGCCGCAAAAGTCCAGGCGCTATGTCGGCCCGGCGGAAGATCCCGAGATCGCCAAACGGGTCGCGGCCTTCAAGGAGATCAAGGACGATCTCAGAGCTCGCCGCAAGCTGGTCTCCACGCTGGTTCGCGACGCCGGCCTGGCGGCGCCCGATGCTTTCAGTGGCGACGTCGTCGAGGCGCTGGAAAAGGCCGGGCTCTTCCGCCTGCGCGCGGTGCTCGTCGGCACCGTCGCCTTCCAGACCTATGCAGGGCATCTCGGCGTCAAACTGCCAGGAGCCGCGCTGCAGACCGGCGATGCCGACTTTGCCCAGTTCCATTCCGTCTCGGCCGAAGTCGACGACAGCATGCCGCCGCTCATCGAGGTGCTGAAGGCGGTCGACCCGACATTCCGGGAAATCCCGCACCGAACCGATGCGGGGCGCACGACGCAGTTCGAGAATGCTTCGCGCTACCGCATAGAATTCCTCACCCCGAACCGAGGCAGCAACGAGCATGCCGACCATGCCAGCCCGATGCCGTCGCTGGGCGGCGCCTCGGCGCAGCCCTTGCGCTTCCTCGATTTCCTGATCCGCGACCCGGTGCGGGCAGTGCTGCTCCACCGCTCCGGCGTGCCGGTGCTGGTTCCCTCGCCCGAACGCTTTGCGGTCCACAAGCTGATCGTCGCGGCGCGACGCGAGCGAAGCGCTGCCGCCAAGCGGGAAAAGGACCTGCATCAAGCGAGCCTGCTGGTCGAGGCGCTCGAGACCACGCGTCGGCGAGACGACCTCGCCCATGCCTTCGCGGAAGCGTGGAACCGGGGCGAAGCATGGCGTGAGGCGCTGCGCAAAGGCTTGCAACTGCTTCAGCCGGACAGGCGCGAGATGGTGGACCTGGTCCTCGGCAGGGCGCTCGACGAAGCGCGCATCGAGCTCGACGGTTTCATGAGACGGTCCAAGTGAGTTATCGTTCAAATTGTACGAAACGTTCTTGACCACTTTTCGTACCTAATGTACGATATTGCCCTTCGTTGAGGGGATGTTCTTGAACACCGCGAACCATGCCGCTTTCGCCGACCTTTCCCGCCCATTGCTCTCGCCTTTGTCGCTCGCCGAGCGCGAACGCCTGGCCGGCGCGTGGCGCATGGCCAGCCAGGACATCGCCGACGACATCCGCTTCATCCGGCAATATCTGAAGGTGATCGCCGAGAAGGACGACCGGCTCTCGACCGGCACGCTGGTGCACGGCCGCGTCTATGTCGAGGCCTGCACGGCCTGGCTGCCCGAAACGATCGCGCGATATTTGAGGAACCTCAGGCTGATCAGCGAATGCGAGTGCGCGATGACTGCGGCGGGCGTGCGCTTTGCAAAATCCAGCGATGCCTGGGAGTGAGATGTCTTCCTTCTTCTCGGAAGAAGACCACCAATCGCGACGAAACAGAGGGGCGCGAAGGAGCGCGGCGGCGGCACGGTTTCCGCCCGCGCCGGGTGCAGAGAATTCCCTTTTGCAACTTTCGGCTGCACATCGACAAATGTATCGTTTCACACAATTGCCAATTGGTGGACGCGGGCGAGCGGCCGGTAGTTAATTCCTTTCGGGCGAAGGAAGGCATAGTCGCGTACCAGGGAGGAACTCGTTTGATAGACCAGCAAATCGACATCGGCGCACCAGCCGACGATCAGCCTTACGAAGTCACCTCATTCGCCAGGAAGCATGGGCTGACGATCCCGATCGCGGACGCGGTGCTTTTTGCCAAGGGTCCGTCGCCGTCGCGGGCGGCCTGCGATACCGCCGCGCTGGCTTTCCTCTGCGCCGTTGCGCAATACGCCAGGAAGCAAGGGAGGCGATAGCCGTTTAGTCTCCACCTCCGCGCCCTAAATCTTCGGGCGCGGGCTTGCTACATTTCGATTGTGCGGATGGCAGCGGCGGAACGGCCGCTGGGGTCAGGCCTTGGCTTTCGGCTTGGCAGGAGCCTTGGCCTTGGCGGGGGCTTTGGCGGGCGTTTCGGCCTTGGCCGACTTCGGCTTGGCGGCGGCCGTCTTTTTGGGCGCGGCCTTGGACTTCGGCTTTACTTCGGCGTCGATCTCGGCGGCCGCCTGGTCCCAGTGCTCCATATGCGCGCCTTCCGGCCGGCCCGCCTGCTCCCAGATCTCGTGCGCCCGCCGGCGAATGCGTTCCTGCCTGTCGTCCGTCACTGTCGCCTCCTTTGAGTGGGGCCGCTCCCCGACGGAAACATTAGCTGAATTTTCTGGTGGCGTCTTGCGCATCGACGCGTAGGTGCCTGAACTTCGGCAGCGATTTCTTCAGTGCACGTCGGAGACGATAGCGACTCCCAGATACGCCGCCTTCTTTGTAATCAATGCGGCTAAATCGGCGTCAGAGCGTTCGGTTCCGGTGCGCCTGCGCAACAGGCCAATCGCTTCCTTCATCGATAAGAGGCCAGTGCGGCGTTCGGCCAGAAGCTGGTCGACCGCCTTTGCACAGTCGACTGATTCGACATGGGGATGATGCATGGCTGCGACTCCTTCCTAGGAGCCGGCATCCCCCCGCCGGTTTGGCGGGAGGATCGGGGCTCGTAAGCGTAAGATCACTCGATGACGTGGATGACCCTGCGTGTACCAGGATCGATCAGGACAGTGCGATCGTTGACCACGGCATATCTGTACTGAACGTCCGGCACCTCCCGCAGCTCGACCGTGTCAGGCACCGTCGAGCCGACGCCCAGTTCCAGCCCCAGTATGTTGACCGAGGCGATCGGGTGCTTGTGGACATATTCCTTGACAACAGTCTGCTGCTCCGGCGTGACGATGATCTGGTCCGCAGCGGCAAAGCCTACGCCGGCGATCAGAGCAAGGCCGGCAACAGCAGGAATAAGGGTGCGTTTCATCATAAGTCTCCTGTTGTGTTGGCGAGCTCCGCCCGCCTCCGCCGTCGCGGAAACCCTGGCAGGTCGAACATAGGAGCTCCCGGGGCAAACGCGTGCATTGGGGTCTTGTTCCGTCTGCGGCGCCTAATTGATTGTTGCCGGCGGAACCGCCGAGGCGGCTTCGCATTGTTTGAATTGAATAATTCGACAAGCAAAGGCCCGCCATGACTGCAGTTCACATCACAAGCGACATGCCGCTCCGCGCGCCGGTGGCGATCGCAGTCGGGGCCGGCTTCAAGCGCGAGATCGCTTCCCTGGCGGCGATGCAGAATTTCCTCAAAGAATGGCCGCCGGCGATGCGCGGCGACTGTTATGCCGCGGCCGTGCAGACCTGCGAGGCAGCGCGGACAGGCGAGAGGAAACTCGGGGAAGCGCGGCGGGCCTTCGTGGCATTCGCTCAGAAGGCCGGCATTCTGTGGACCGGCGTCGACCCGGTCACCGCGCTACGCGAAGCCAAGATCAGACGCGTCAAGGCCAGGAGCATAAGCCAGCAGCGCCGGCAATGGCCGCTGGCGTGACAGGCTGCTGAAGTCCGGTTCTATAGGATCGGGCTTATGGAACCAAGCATCATCGAAAAAGCCCTCGCGGCCGAAGGCTTTTGTCGCGCCAAGCGGCGTAGCGTCGCTCACTGCCGCCCAGTGCTGGACGGCAGCCAGTCGACATCGATGACGGCTGTCAGTTCAGCGAAGCTTCGCACGACTCGGTGAGGAAAGATGCGGCGATCAGATCGTCCGCATCGATGCGTAGGGAGCCATCGCCGCCCCCCATGATGGCCGCGACCTTCTGGAAGGTCTGTATTTCATGTGCGGTGATGTGGGCGTCTTCCATCCTGGCCCGCAACTCGGCGACGCGCATCCCGAGCGAGCGGGATGTTCCGATTTCTCGTTTCGACATGTTAACTAGTCCTCCTCGCCCCTGCCTATGCCTGTTCGCCGCCGCCCGATTCTGCTTTCTGCCACCGGTTTGTGTTGCCTATGAGACAGGTTTGTTTCTGCCACTGGTTTGTGTTGCCTATGAGACAGATTTGACCCAAAGCGCCCAACTTGGGTGTGGGTCAAAGGTTCCGTTAGGATATCGTAAATTAATAATTTTCCGTTAACCGCCCGCCGCCGTGACCGGCGGCGGGCCGTCCGTTCGGCCGATTACGCTATCGGTTAATTGAGCACCTTGATGATCTTGCGCGTGCCGGGGTCGACGATCACAGTCCGGTTATCGACCACGACATAGCGATATTTGACGTTCGGCACCTCGTGCAGTTCGACCGTCTCGGGAAGCGTGCTGCCGATGTTCAGCTCGACGCCCGGAACCTTCACCGAAGCCAGCGGCTGCTTTTGCACATATTCCTTGATGACGGTTTCCTGCTCGGGCGCGATCACGACGGTGTCCTGCGCAGCGACGGCGCCAGCGCCGGCGAGAAGCAGGAGGGCCGCGGCGGCGGTGGTGATGTGCATTTTCATGGTCGTCTCCTTTGTGTGGTCAATCGCCTCCTCTGCTGCGCCTGCGATTTCCACAGCCGATCGGCACCGTCCTAACGCCGAGGGCCACGGCTTGTTCCTGCAAAATTCCGCGCATCCGCCGGCGTAAGAACGCCGCCGCCGCTTGGCAAAACAATCTCGGAACAATGCCTTCCAAGTCGTGTTTAACCAACGAAGGGACCGACTTTCCGAGGAGAAATCAGATGAAGCATCTTCTGATCACGAGCATGATCGCGCTCGGCGTCGGTTGCGGCGCCGCGGTGGCGCAGACCGAGTCCGTGCAGCCGAGCGGCGGCGATAGTTGTGCCGCCGGCCAGGCCGACTGCCCGAAGGGCGGCAAGGCTGGCGAGCAGGCCCAGGGCAAGATGAAGTCTCAGACCGAGCAGAATGCCCAGGGCACCACCAAGATGAAGACTGAGCAAAATGCCCAGGGCGAGGCTGGCGCCAGCACCGAGCAGAACGCCGAGGACAAAACGCAGCTGAAGAAGAAGCAGCAGGCGCAGGGCAAGACCGACACCAAGACTGAGCAGAATGCCCAGGGCAGCACCAAGGTGCAGACTGAGCAGAATGCTCAGGACAACACCACGCTGAAGAAGAAACAGCAGGCCCAGGGCAAGACCGGCACCAGCACCGAGCAGAATGCTGACAGCAACACCAAGGTGCAGACCGAGCAGAATGCTCAGGGCAAGACCGGCACCACCGACCAGAACGCCCAGGGCACCACCAAGATGCAGACCGAGCAGAACGCTCAGGGCAAGACCGGTACGACCACCGAGCAGAACGCTCAGGGCAACGTCCAGGCCGACCAGGACAAGACGGCCTCGATCACCAATGTGACGGTCGAGCAGCGGACGCAGATCACGCAGATCATCCGCGAGACCAACGTCCAGCCGGTTCGCGATGTCAGCTTCGACATCTCGGTCGGCGTCGAGGTTCCGCGGCAAAAGATCCGGCTCCATCGCCTGCCGCCCCGCATCGTCAAGATCGTCCCGGCTTACGAAACCTATGAGTATTTCGTGCTGGCCGACGGGCGCATCGTGATCGTGGATCCGGACACCTACAGGATCGTCGTGATCCTGGAGGCGTGATCCAGACAGCATTTCCGACAGGAGGCCTGCCGTGCCGCAAGGCATGGCGGGCTTTTCTTATGTCGCTTCAGCCGCGGGCGCAAACGCCCCTCCCCGCGGCCGGGCGGCAGCCCCATCAAAGCCTTATCGCCCGCCCTCGCCGCAACACAGCCGTCGGACTGAGGTCTGGTTTGGTAGGGCATTGGTCCCCCTCTCGAAACATACAGGCAGTTATCTTGTTGGAGTCATGACTGGCGAGCATAGGTCCCTTCATCGTCGGTTGTTCGCACCCGCCGCTACCTGCGATGCGGCGGGTGCTCCTTTTGGGGGTGCTGCATGCAACTCGGAGAGATCATTGCGAACCTGTTCGCCGCCGTTCTTCTGATCTGCGTTGTGGCGCTCGTGTTCTTCACAGGCGGCAGACCACTCTGGCCGGATCGCGAGGCCAAGATGGTCATCCTCTTGCCGCCGGATGCCATGACAACGGGATCGGTCAGGGCACTGGCGCACGTTCGCCTGCCCGACGCCTTCGATATCCGGCTGGTGCAGCCACGGCCCCAATCCCGATAGCCGGTGGGCCAGCCCACAGCCGGCCGCGACGTGATCCCGCCGAATGGGGGGCAAAGCTAACTCTCCGCTTCTTTCGCGCAAGGGCGGAGGGCCGTCTCCCGCCGATGAAGGGCCGTGCTCGGCGGGCGGGCACTGCGGCAACCGGCGGCCGGGTTCAGCTCAGCAGCATTGCGGCAGCGGCGAAGACGATGCACGGGCCGAAAGCAGGCGCAACACGCCAGCTCGCCCGGTAGCCCGCTGCGGTTCATTAGCTGCTCCTGATCATCGTGCCGCGAGGGAACGGAATCGGCCTCGGCTTGGTTCCTGAGGCAAAGTCCTTCGGCGGGCCGGAGTTAAGACCTATGGCAAGGGGTCTGCGTGAAGTCTTGCGATCCTGGCGGAAAAGGTGCAAGGGTCAACATGGGTAGAGCAATGGGCGAGATCGTCGAAGACCCTAACTGGTCGCGGCGCTCGGTTGGGCAAATGTATTTTCCGCAGTTTCTTGTGGGAATGACGGCAACGCTTCTGGTGGTTCTCGGCTGGACCTTCATGTCCACCGGGTCGGTCTGGCAGTCGCTTGGCTGGACGTTCTTGGCGGGCGTGGTGCTGCAGGCAGGCTACTTCGTGGCTGTGCTGTGGCTCGTGCAAGCCGAAGGCCGGGCCACGGACGAGAGCAAGGCGAACGACGCCGGCGCCCCCGCCAAGCTGCCCGGCCCGTTCGAGCGCGACGGCATCGTCCATGCGCTGATCTCGCGGCTGTTCCCGAGGCTGCTGCCGTAAGGCGGCTCAGCGTCCGGCCAAAGCCCCCAGCGCCGTCATCTTTTGGGTAGCGACGTGAAGCGGAGCGAAGACCCGAGAATTCCAAGCCGTGACCTCGTCGAGGAACGCAGCGCGGCAGAATCCTGCACCGTCGGAACGCTCTGAGCTTACGGCCTGCAGTCTGCGCCGCGTCGCTTCGCTCCCTGCTCCGCCACAGGATGACGTGCCAATCTTGGCCGCGTGCGATCGGGCAATTGGGCGCGTCGCACTGGGCCGGTTCAGGCGACGCGCTGTTGGGTGCACCGTTACTGCGCCGGAGCGACCGTGGCCGAGCGCACCGTCTCCGCGGACGAGAAGACGATGAAGGCAAAGGTCAGCACCGCGGCGGCGACAATCAGCGAGCCGATCGCCACGACCGGCTCGATCTCCGGATGGCCTGCGGCCAGCATCCAGTAGAGCGCCGGCAGCATGATCACGAGGCCAACCGTATAAAGACCGTAATGGATCATGGCGATGCGGCGCTCTGCCTTGGCCGGATTGAGCGCGTAGTAACCGCCGAAGATCGCGCTGGTCACCCAGCCGAGAAGGTTGATGTGGGCGTGCGCCGGGAAGGCGCCGTGGTCGCCCGAAATCGCCATCTGCAGCCCGGCGGCTATGCCCAGGATGAGAAAGATGACGGCCGTCTTGAAGAAAAGCTCCGAAACCCGTGGCATTTTGTTGTCCTCCCAATGCCCTGTGAAATCCCTCACCCGCTAAGCTACACACCGCAACGCATATTAGCCACAAGGCAGCGAAGTTTTGGTGTGCATTGCGCACAGCGTCAGGCGAGGCAAAAAGGCCCGCAAGGGTCGGCGCCGGCGGGGCAGCGGTCCCCGGGCCTGCAGTTGTTTTCCCCAATGCAGGGCGGCTCGCAAAAGAAATTGCCCGTCCCCCATTCCAACGCCGGCCATTATATCGTAGTACGACATTCATAGCGAGAACTCTGGGGTGGCAACCGGGGGCCGGGAGCTGACCATACAGCTCCCGGTCAAACTCAATTCGTCGCGCCGATTTTCGATCACCCGGTCTGCGCCACCGCGTCGGTTCTGCCACCGTTCCAAATACGTGACACGGCGCCGACCGAAGCCGACGAAAGGTTTCCAGCGGTGCAGACGCCGTGAATTTTTAGCTATTCCTTAACCAATGTTATTCGCTCGGTAGACCTGGCATGTTAACCTTCGGGCGCGGGTAGAAGCCGTCTGACCACCTCGGCTTTTGCTATTTGGGCTCGCCTCAAAGGCGAGCCTTTTTTTGAACTCCGCCTGTGCCTCGGCGTGGGGTTTCTGCTCGCCGCAACCAGAACTCCCCCTGGCCTCACCTGGTCTGTTGCCGCGTGCGAATGCATTGCCGTCAAGCCAAACAAAAATGCCGCCGGGTCGCCCCGGCGGCATGCAATTCCACTCCGGCAGGTTCGCCGCTTGTGCCTTATGGCGTGGACGTCGCCGTAGCCGCCTGGTCGATCTTGTCGGCCAGCACGTCCTTGGCCCAGTCCGTCACCTCCTGATCGACCGGCTTGTTGGCCATGTCCTGCAGGGCGGCGTCGAGCGTGGCGTCATCGGGCGCGGGGTTAGCGGTCACCGCGGCCTGGGCATCCGCCACCGCCTGGGTGTCAGTGGCGATCGCGGCGTTCTGGGCGTCGATCTGCGCCTGAACGTCGGCAACCTGCGCATCGAAAGCCGCCTTTTCCTCGGCCGTCATGTTGGTCGTGTCGGTTGCATTGAGGTCGGCGAGCTGTTGGGTGAGCGTGCCGAGCTGGGCCTGGTCGGCGGCCAGCTTCGCGTTTGCCGCGTCAAGCTTGGCCTGCGCGTTCTGGGCTACGGCGGCCTGGGTCACATAAGCCTGAATGCCCGCGAACTTCTTGCTCTTGGAATTCATGTAGGCATTTATGTTGCGCTGGAGCGAGTTCAGCCGGCCGAGCTTGGCATGGATGTTCTTTTCCTTCGGCGTCGCAGCCTTAGTGGTATCGTCCGTCGTGTCGTCATCGGTTGCATCGTCGACCTGCGACTTGGCGGCCTTTGCCGACGCCGACTTGCCATGCGAGGCGCCGCTGTTGCTGCTTTGGCCCTTGCCGCCGCCCTTGCCGTTGCCACCGCCGTTGCCATTGCCCCCGCCATTGCCATTGCCATTGCCGCCGCCATGGCTGCCGCCATTGCCGTGGCCCCCGCCATTGCCGCCGGCTCCGGCAAGTGCGGGAGCCGCCGCGAGCGCCAGAATGGCGAGCGAAGCCAAAAGTGTTTTCCGGATTGTCATCATGTTTCTCCGCAGGTGAATCGCCACCAATGCCCAACCGCTAGATCGCGTCATATGAGATTTCCCTAACGGCTTGGAGTAACTTTTAAACAAATTCGGTGGCGGCAAGAGAGTATCCCGAGAAGCAGCTCCGCAAATCCTGCGGAACACCTTTTAACTTACTGAAATCATTGCACAAATAAATGGGCTAAGGCCAGGTCCGCCCTCTGGAACAATGAAGGCCCACCCCCCGTCGGACCATGGGCCTAACGCTATGCGGCCAGCGTCCGTTGAGGAGCACAAGACGCCTGTTTATGAAGGCGATTTTCGGACGTGCGCGGCATCGTTTCGGGCAATCGCGCGGGAAGCCGTGATGCCACCAGCGCTTGGGGCGCGCTGACGAGGTGTTCTTATCCCGCTTCGCGGCTGATCCCATATATACTTATATATTCTTCCCGGGATGCCCTGAAGGGTGTCGCAACCTTTCGGCCGCTCGGCTTGTCAATCTGAGCCCTGGCTTTGACCCGAAACGAAGTCTCACTTTGGGGAGACGTGCTTCAGCTGTTGATCAGCGGCACGGTGACAGTGGTCGAGTAATTGATCGGAAAATCGCTGAAATAGGGAAAGTTGATGACGAAGGCATAGCTGGCGCTGACATGCGCCATCTTGAAGCCGCCGCTCGGCGGGTCGGTGGTGATCGTCACTGTCACGTTCTGCAAGCCGAGCGCCTGTAGTTTCTGCGTCGCGATCGTCTGGATCTGAGCCTGGGTCATCGTCCTGTCGAGCTGCAGCGAGCGCGCCGAGGCCTCGAGCGCATAGCGCACGCTGGACTCGTTGTTCATCGACCAGCCGAAGGCGAAGATGCCGAACAGAAGCATGATCAGGAAAGGCACGATCAGCGCGAACTCGATCGCGGCGCCGCCAGATGCGTCGCTGGCAAACAGCCTGGTTTTTTGCTTAGCGGACACGGACCACCTGCTGATGGCCGAGCGCGCTATTGCCCGGGAAGACGCCGAAGGTGAACGGCGGGACCCAGGTGCCCGACGCCTGGATCTGGACATAGATGGAGGGTACTTTCGATCCCGCACAGGTGGTCGACTGCGTGACCACGGTCGTTCCGCATTTGTAGGTGCGTGTCACCGTGATCGCCGCATCGGAGGGTTTCTTCTCCCAACTCGCAAGCGCGGCGGCCTGAACGGCGGTGTCGTCGCCCCCGCCGGCCAGCAGCAGATTCGCCGCCGTCTTTACACCCGCCCGCATCGCCATCGAGTTGGTGACATAGGACCAGCCATCGGCGATTCCGAACAGCGCGACGCACAGCACCGGCAACACCAGCGCGAATTCCACCGCGGCCGAGCCGGAGCGATTCTTGCGGAAGCGGATCGCTGCCGTCGCCACGCGGCTACTCGACAATCGCAACGGACGGGGCAGCGGGGATGTCTTGCAGCCCAAGGCTCGAGCAGTTCTGGTTGATCGTGGAATTGCCCGACCACTGGATGGTGTCGGCCACAACCTGGGTGCAGCCGTTCGCGCCCGAGAAATTGCCGAGATAGTTGACCTGCTGCTTGGGAAAATAGATCGCGCCGGTCAGCGAAGAAGTCGCCGTGCCGTTGAAGGTGCTCTGCGCCGCGGTGCCGGTCCTGTCGCCGTAGAACAGCACGCCGGAATAGGTGCCCGAGGTCGGCGCGCTCAGCGTTACGGTCGCGTTGCCGTTCATGCTGATAGTGTTGCTGCCCGTCATATAGATGGTTACGCCGGTGCAGGGCGCAGCGCAGGTGATGACCGCGCCTGCGTTGATCTTCAGATTGCCCTGAACGACGTAAGTGCCGGAAGAAAGCGCGACATTGCCGTTGAGGTTCATGCCGCTGCAGTAGGTGCCGGACACGAGTGTCTGCGCTGACTTGCCGCCGTTTACATTTCTGCACGGGGTGGTAACCGCGGGCGCCGGCAGGCTGGAGAATGGATCGGACGCGGGCAAGGCCTGGGTTAACGGCGACTTGCAGGTCGTGGTCACCGGGTTGTTCAGCGAAACGCCGCCGACCGAGATCAGGCAGTCGGCCTGAAGCCCTGCCGACCCCTGCACCTTGATGGCATCGGCGGCGCTCGAATTCGACATGACCGAGCAACCGGTCAGCTTGACGCTGGTGCTGCCGGAGAAAAGCGCCGCCTGCGAGGCCGACTGATTGAGCGCCAGCACGCAGGCCTTGGAAGCATCGGTGATGAGCGCCACCGCCCTCGCCTGCTCCGGCACCTTGGTCTGCGTGAAGATCGAGGTGAACATCCGATCGAGGTTCTGGTTGAGGATGACCTCGACTGCCTTCTTGGCCGTGTTCGGCCCCGAGGTGGGCGGCGTGTGGACGGTGATGGTGCCATTGCCGAGGCCGTTGTCGGTCGCCGACTGGGTCGCGGCCGCCGTGATCGTCGCATTGTCCGATCCCTGGATCTTTTCCAGCGCGCCGGCATAGGCGGCGGCGTCCGCCGTCGCCTGCAGCTTCAGGCTCGAATAGTACCAGTAGGACGTCTCGACGCCGAGCCCTGCCCCGCCGACGACGATCGGCAGGGTGAGCGCGAAGATCGTCGCAACATTGCCGCTCTCGCCGCGCCGCAGGCGGCGGGAGACGAACTGTCTGAAAATCCGACCGAATGTGTTCATGGCCGAGCGCGCCCAAGCTATCCCAGCCACCACGTTCAACACCCCGCGATAAACGAATGGCTAATTTTTTTCCTCGACTTGCGATTTTCAGACCCTTGTATGCATATCTACCGCCCTGCGCGGCCGCGACTCAGACTTAGGTCCCACTTCATATAAGACCTAAGGTGAAGCTGCGGATAAATCAGCGATTTTAGCTTTTGCTGCATTTTATCTTTTTCGGAAATCCGTCGTAGAGACGGCTGGAGTAGTTTCTCTGCCGTTTCCGGCGAGGGGTGCTGCCATGATCAGACGGTTCTGGGCTTCGACGCGCGGCAATTTCGCGCTGGCGACCGCAATCGCCATGGTGCCGCTGATGCTTGTCGTGGCCGGCGCCGTCGATGTGGCCGGCACGAGCGACGACGCGGCGCAACTGCAGAACTCGCTGGACGCAGCCGGACTGGCGGTGGGCACGAAATACCAACCGACCATGTCGGCCGGCGATGTGCGCCAGCTCGGCCTGACCTTCTTCTCAGCAAATCTGAGCGTCGCCGACGCCGGCGAATATTCGGGCAGCGTCGGGGCGTTCCAGGCAGCGGCCAGCGGCGATCCGAGCGGCTACACCATCTCGCTGTCGTCGAGCATCAGCCGAGCGGCTTTCATCAGCGGCGCGCCGGCCTGGCAGGCGACCCGCTCCGCCTCCGTCGAGGTCAAACCGGGGGCGCAAGCGTGCGTTCTGGCGCTCGATCCGCATGTCGGCTCCGCCGTTAACCTGCAGGGCTCGACCAATGTGGCGATGAACGGCTGCGTGATCGCCGCAAACTCGGACGCGGCCGACGCCATCGACCGCGGCGGCTCGGCCCTGCTTAGCGCCGCATGCGTCTCGACGGTCGGCTCGACCTCGGGGATAATGCCGCCCAACGCAACACTCTCGTGTGACGCACCGCTCGAAAACCAGTACGCATCGTTCGACCCGTTGGCCAATGTCACCCCGCCCGCTTACGGCATGTGCCAATCGATGCCGAACGGCAAGACGGTCACGCTTTCGCCCGGCACCTATTGCGACAAGACCTGGTCAGGAAAGATCACGCTTAATCCGGGCGTCTACATCCTGCGCAATGTCACCATAAAGCCCGGCGGCAACGGCAGCCTCACCGGCCAGGGCGTGACGATCTTCCTGATGGAAGGCTCGCAGCTCTACATCAATGCCAATGAGCAGGTGAACCTCTCGCCGCCGACCAGCGGCCCCTATGCAGGCATCACAATCTTCCAGGCCAAGGGCAACACCGCGGCGCTGACGATCAACGGCGGATCCGGCTCGGTGGTCAGCGGTTTCATCTATGCCCCCGACGCGGCGATCTCCTATGCCGGGAATTCGGACATGAACGCGCAGGGCAATTGCCTGCGGCTGGTCGGCAATACCGTAGGCATGACCGGAAACTCGGCGGTGAAATCGGACTGCGCGGCCGAGCTCGGCAATCGCGAGATGTATGCCGGCAGGATGATCACCCTGGCGAAATAGCGCGGCTCTTCCCTTGAGGGGAAATCAGTACTCGCCGACGATATCGGCGCCCGGCTGTTCGTCGAACAAAACCGCGCAGCCACGCTGCAGCGCCACCTGGCTCAAGGCGTTTGCCGCCGCTTCGTCGGACGAGACGAAGTCCCCGGTCAAGACGCGAAGTTCCTCGACGGCTCTCGACATTGAAACAAGGCGCCCAGCCGCGCCATCGCTGGCGCAGGCGTCGACGACGCAGAGAAGGTCGATCAGTTCGAAGCTGTCCATGGCGGCCTCCGCCCACAGGATCCCTTCGCGGAAGACAACGGCGTGACTGGCGGCCGGGTTCCGCTCGAGTGGTGCATCATGATTTGGCGACAGCCTGGGCGGCCCGCGCCGAGATCGAGCGAAGCAGCAGGCAGGGCTTAAAGGCACGTCGCGCACGCCTGTGGTCGTTTTGGATCGACCGGCAAAAGCGCGGCGAACAGGTTCGCGAATCTCGGCAGACTGCGGGATTGTGGGAGTTGCCCGCCACATCGCAGGAAATGGCGGGCAACTCCACTTTCAAACCGCCGATGAAGGGACGTTACTCGACGGTTGTGCCACAATGAGTTGTGGGCCTACTTGTTTCCAGAAATCGCCCATTCGGACCTCTGCGCTCAAAGGTGCGGCCTCAGGTCCCGCCTGACAAGGGACCGTGGCCCGAAAGCAGGAACATTCCAGCTTTGGCGCCGTTGCCACGACATCCCAATCGGCAGAGGAGAGGAAACCATGGCCGACAGACCTACAGTTGTAAACACCAGTGGCGGGGGCGGCGCCGGCACAGCAGTGGCCATCGTTCTTGCCATCATCGCGATCGTGGCCCTGCTGTTCTTTACCGGCATCATCAATGTCGGTGGCCGCACCGGCGGTGGCGGATCGACGGATGTCAACGTGAAGCTCGATGCGCCGAAGGTCGAGGCGCCCAAGGTGGAGATCCCTGCGGCACCGTCGACGACGCCGGCACCCGCGCCGGCCGCACCGGCTCCGGCCCCGGCTCCGGCCAACGGCGGCTGATCCGCCTGCGCAACCGGTAGGCCGGTTGCGCGTTTATCGAATGGCTACTCCAGCTTCGGCCCGCGCATTCCTCTGGAAGGCGCGGGCCCTTTTTCTCTCGGGTCCTTTTTTCTCGGGCCCTTTTTGTCTCCGGCAGTTCCGCTCAGTCATCCATTTCCATCGGCCGATGGCCCGGCCTTTGATGCCAGACGACCTGGCGGAAATCCGTCAGTTCGACGACTTGGTCGCAGGTCGGACAGATATAGTTGTCGCAGCACTGGCGAAGCGCCGGCGGAGTGCGGCGCACTGCCCCGACCGGCGGACGGGTTTCCGTTTTTCCTACCTGATGAAGCATCGATTCCTCCCAGTTTTTCTGATTTTTCGAGTATCGCCTTCCACCCGGCTTGGCCTCGCCTATGGCGGTTTCGATGGGCGCGGTGAGCGCGCGCCCGCGAGCGGAAATGAAAATGGGCTATCGCGGACGGGGCCTGGCTTTGCCGCGGCACTATTGGCGAAATTCACTTGCCGAGGGTTCACAGGATTCTCCCCAAGGGCGAGAAACGGGGTGGCCCCTCAACCACCGTCGTGCCAGGCGCAAGGAACAGCAAAACACCGGCAGAGCGTGCTTGCAATAGGGCCTGCGCGGCAAAATCGATTTCGCGCCGCGCCCGGCAATTACATTAGCAATCATTCATCGAAAGGCGTATCAATCCAGCGGCGGTCGCCGACGATCGCGCGTCAGGCCCCGCTTGCAATCCTTGGAAATGGGAGGATGCCATGGCCGAAGCTGCAATGAAGGTCACCAAGCTCGAATCCAAGTCGCATAACAATCCCGACGAGGTTCGCTCGCCCGCCAAGACCCGGGTCGAAGTGGTGCGGCTGCCGGGCTACACGCTCGGGCGGCTCAACATGGAGCCGGGCTGGAGATGGTCCGAATGCGTGAAGCCGGTGGTCAAGACCGACAGCTGCCAGGTGTCGCATGTCGGCTATGTCGTGTCCGGGACGATCACCATACGCATGGACGACGGGACGCAGAAGACCTTCGAGGCCGGCACGTCCTATACCATCCCGCCCGGGCATGACGCCTGGGTGGAAGGCAATGAGCCGTTCCAATGCATCGAGGTGCTGAGCGCCGAGCAATACGCCAAGCCGGTCTAAGGGCTGTCGGAGAAGTGCGCCTGAAGATCGGAGGGGCGGTGCTCCGGCTCGGCCGCACTTCGTCATCCTGGCCTCTTCGCGCGTCGTTTCGTTCCTGGCTTCGTCCTAGCATGACGCAGTTTCGGGCCGCGATCCTTCGCGCCCCTCCCTGGTCTCGCGGTCAACCCGTCAAAGGGGAGCACGCCGGCGCAACCGGTCAAAGCCCTTGGTTGTGATGGGTTGCAGATGTTCTCATCCCCAGCTGGCCGGCTTGACAGGAAACTCCTTTTGTTCTCTTTATGTTCACATGCATTACCGCTTACAACAGTCGCTGCTAATGCTGCGATGCCGCAAAGCGGATGGATGGAGCCGGGAGCGCGATGGCCGCCACGAACGCCGCTTCGGCCGCTACGATCCTGCATGCCGATCTCGACGCCTTCTACGCCTCGGTCGAGCAACTGCTCGACCCGTCGCTGCGCGGCAAGCCGATCGCAGTCGGCGGCGGCGTGGTGCTTGCCGCCTCCTATGAGGCGAAGATTTTTGGCGTGCGCGGCGGCATGCCCGGCCGCAGGGCGCGCGAGCTCTGTCCGCAGCTCATCTTCGTCGGCGGCCGCTTCGGCGAATACCAGCGTCTCGGCGACGCCGCGATCAAGGTGCTCGACGATTTCACGCCGCTGGTCGAGCGCATCTCGATCGACGAGGCTTTCGCCGATGTCGCCGGCTGCACGCATCTGTTCGGACCGCCGGACGAAATTGCGCGAACCATCCGCCGCCGCGTGAAGAGCGAGCTCGGCCTGCCGATCTCGATCGGCGTGGCACGGACGAAGCATCTCGCCAAGATCGCCTCGCAGGTGGCCAAGCCCGACGGCCTGGTGATGGTCGAGCCCGGCACCGAGCTTTCCTTCCTGCACGATTTGCCGGTGTCGCTGATGTGGGGCGTCGGTCCAGCAACCAAAGCCAGGCTCGCCGAGATCGGCGTCGAGACCATCGGGCATTTGGCGCGCACGCATAGCGGCGCGCTGGAGCGGCTGATCGGCCATGCCGCCGGCCAGAAGCTCGCGGCCCTTGCCTGGAACCGCGACCCGCGCCGGCTGGAGACGCATCGCCGCGCCCATTCCGCCGGCGCGCAGTCGGCGCTGGGCCGCAAACCGGCGCTGCCGCGCGTCTTCGTGCCGACGCTCCTGCATCTCGCCGATCGCGTCGCCAGCCGCCTGCGCGCTAAGGACCGGCCCGGCCGCACGGTGACGGTGCGCGTGCGCTTTGCCGACATGCGCGCGGTCACGCGCGCGGTGACGCTGGAGCAGCCGATCCAGGCGACGACCATGCTCGCTGACGTCGCGGAAGAGCTGGTCAGAGGCGTGCTCGCCGCTCACCCGGGCGAACGGGAAATCTCGCTGCTGGCGATCTCGGTCTCGCATCTGGAAGAGCATGCCGAGCTGCAGCTCGAACTGCCGCTCGGCCTGGCGGACGAGAAGCTGAAGCCCGGCAGCCGCAAAGGCCTCGCCCGCTTCGGCGCCGACCGCGCCATAGACAAGATCCGCCAGCGCTTCGGCAAGCAGGCCGTCGGCTACGGCACCGTCGCGCTTGAAGCGGCGCGCTCGGTGCCGGATGAATTCAGGGAGCTGGCGGAGAAGAAGCTGTGAGGGAGGTGCTTTGCATCTCCTCTGGCGACGTTGGAGATTGGCGAAAGCCGACGCGCCCTCCGATCTCCCCCTTGTGGGGCCCTTGTGGGCCCCTTGTGGGGCCGGCAGGACAGAGGGGGGCGGCGACCTATCCCTTCGTCATCCGAGGGTCTGCGCGCGTCGCCTCGCTCCTTGCTTCGCCCTAGGATGACGAACGGCCGCGATCCTTCGCGCCCCTCTCCTGGCCTGCCGCCATCTTCCCTCAAGGGGGGAGATCACGCGCTCTGGCGGCTGCCCTCAACCCGCCACAGCCCAGTCCAGCCGCATCGCCGCGCTCATCGTTTGCCCATCTTCAAGCACCGTCAGCCCTTCGCCGTGATGCGCATCGACTGGGTGCGAGACCGGCTCGAAGCAGAAGAAGCCGGCGTCGGATGACGGCGAATAGAGGATATAGACGCCAAGCTCCGGCGAGGCAGTGAGCGTGATCCTGATCCCCTCCTCGAGCTGCGTGATCGAGGCGCGACGATTCCAGCCGTCGAAGGCGTTGTTGACCCAGTCCCACGGCAGCGGGATGGAGCGCGAGAAATCCCAGGCCGGGCGCTCGCTCAGCGGCACGACGCCGACCGGCAAATGGCGCTCGTCCTCCAGCCAGACGCGCCTCGCCTTGGCCCCGAGCAGCGTTGTGTCGCCGCGCGGGAACCAGGGATGGAAACCGAGCCCGTAAGGCAGGCGCATGCCGGCGCGGTTCTCCACCGTCAGCTGCGCCTCCAACGCGCCGTCCTGCAGCGCATAGGTCACGGTAGCCGCATAGCGGTAAGGACCGATCGCGCCCTCGTCGAGCACCAGCTCCGCCTCGGTGACGGTGCGGCGGGCGAGCCGCCACGGTCTTTGGAAACCGTCGCCATGGATCGGAAAGGCTTCGCCCGGAATGTTCGGCGCGACGGCGTGGAAGCGGCCGTCGAAAGTGAAGCCGCCGCCGGAGATGCGGTTCGACCACGGCACCAGGAGTTGGCAGCCGGACGTGCCGGTGCCATCGCCCGGCTTCAGCAGCGGAACCGGCGCGCTGCCGATCACCAGCGCGTCATAGCGCGCGATCGCCGCGCCCTTCTCCGGCGCCAGCACCAGCCTCGCCTGCCCGTCGTTCAGCTTGACCGCGCCGGCCATATCCTCACCAGCCGCCATCGATGGCGATGTTCTGGCCGCTGATCATGTCGGAGGCGGGTGAGACGAGGAACAGCACGAGCTCGGCGACATTGTCAGGCTCGATGCGCGTCTTGAGGCTTTGGTTCTCGAGGATCCAGTCATTGTACTGCTTCAACCGGTCGCCGAAGACGCGCGCCTCCGCCTCCGAGACCACCGCGCCCGGCGACACGGCGTTGACGCGGATGCCATGCGGCCCGAGCTCGCGCGCCAGCGACTTCGTGAGCCCGAGCATGGCGCCCTTCGAGGCGACATAGGGTACGTAGCCGTCCCAGCGGCCGTTGAGCGTGATCGAGCAGAAGTTGACGATCTTGCCGTAGCCCTGCGCCTTCATGCCCGGCGCGCAGGCCCGCGCCAGCGCAAAGGCGGCCGAGGAATTGACGCGGATCTGATCCTCATAGTCGGCCAGCGAGAACTGCTCGAACGGCCGGTTGATGATCAGCGCCGCGTTGTTGATCAGGATATCGATCCCGCCTTCCTTCGCCGCCAGCGCGGCAACAGCCGCTTCCGCCTCGGCCAGCCGGTTGAGATCGCAGCCGACGAAGGCGATATCGCCCCTGGCCTGCCCGGCAAGTCCCGCCACCTTCTGCTCGGCATCGCCGATGTCGGGGCGGTCGAGCACCAGCACGCGCGCGCCGGCCCGCGCCAGCGTCACCGCCTGGGCCCGGCCGAGCGAGCCGAGGCCGCCCGTCAGCAACACTTTACGACCAGCGAGCGCCTTCATTGCCTAACCCTCACAGGACAGAATGGACTTCGTCGATCGAGGTGTCGCCGATGCGCTTGTCCAGCACGATCTCGCCGCGCGCCATCGCGACGATGCGGTCGCAGCACTCGAAGACGTGGTGCATGTTGTGACTGATGAAGACGCCCGTCACTCCCTGTTCCTTCAGGCCGCGCACGAAGCCGATCACCTTGTTGGTCTCCTTGACCGAGAGGTGATTGGTCGGCTCGTCGAGGATCATCACCTTCGACTTGAAGTGCATGGCGCGCGCGATCGCGACGCCCTGGCGCTGGCCTCCGGAAAGCTCGCCGACGAGCGCATCGGGGGAGCGCAGATGCAGGTCGACATTGGCGATGGCGCGCACGCTTTCCTCGGCCATCTTCTTCTGGTCGAGGATGCCGACGCCGAGGACCGAGAACCGGGTCGGCTCACGGCCGATGAACAGGTTACGGGCGATCGACATGGTGGGGACCATGGAATTGTACTGGTAGATGGTCTCAATGCCGAGATCCATCGCGTCGCGCGGCGTCGCGATGCTGACGTCCCTGCCCTCGACCTTGATCTCGCCCTGGTCGGCCCGATGGACGCCGGACAGGATGTTGATCAAGGTCGACTTGCCGGCGCCGTTGTCGCCGACCAGGCCGAGCGCCTCGCCGCGCTTGAAGTCGAGCGTGACGCCTTTGAGGGCATGCACGCCGGAATACCATTTGTGCAGATCGCGCACCGAGATGATGGCATCGCTCACGGCTCAGCCCTCCATCTTGATGGCCTTGGCGCGCTTGCGCATCCAGGCATTGGCGACGACGGCGAAGATGGTCAGGAAGCCGATGGCGAATTTGAACCAGTTGGCGTCGACATGGCTGAGCACAAGGCCGTTGTCGATGACCCGGATGAGCGTCGTGCCGATGATGCCGCCCATGACGGTGCCGATGCCGCCGGCGAGCGAGGCGCCGCCGATGACGGCGGATGCCACCGCCTGCAGCTCCATCCCCTCGCCGATCGAAGGCAGCGGCGACCCCAACCGCAGCACCTGCAGCATGCCGGCGAAGCCCGAGAGCACCGAGCACAGCATGAAGCAGACGATCTTGACCCTGGCGGTCGGGATGCCCATCGCGGCGGCGGCCGGCAGGAAGCCGCCGGTAGCCTTGATCCAGTTGCCGAAATTGGTGCGCGACAGCATCAGCGAGGTCAGCGCCGCGACCGCCACGAACCACAGAAACGACATGCGGAACATGTTGCCCGGCCCGACGAAGGAGGTGAACAGCCAAGTCGGCAGGTCGGCGGGCAACAGCGGCGGAAAGCCGCCGGAAACGACAACGGTGAGCGATCGCGCCATGAACAGCATGCCGAGCGTGGTGATGAAGCTCGGGATGGCGAAGCGGATGGTGACGTAACCGTTGATGAAGCCGATGGCCGCCGAGGCGAGCAGCCCGGCGAGCAGCGCCAGCGGGAACGGCCAGCCCTGCACCATCAGCACCGCCATCGTCATCGGCATCAGCGCGAAGACTGAGCCGACCGACAGGTCGAACTCGCCGCTGATCATCAGGATGGTAACGCCGATGGCGACGAGGCCGGCCTCCGGCAGGATGCCGAGGATGCCGCGCAGATTGTCCTGGTTCAGGAACACGCCGTGCGAGCGGACCTGGAACAGGACAATGAGCAGCACCAGGAGGATCAGTCCGGCCAGTTCCGGCTTCTCGAGATAGGTCTTGAACAGGCGCTTCAATGAAAGGCTCCGGTGCGGTGATTGTGAAAGGTACTGTGGCGCCGCGTTCCTTCACACCCCCCTCTGTCCTGCCGGACGGTCCGGCAGGACAGAGGGGGGGTGATGTCCCGCCAGCATTTCGGTGACGGGCGTCTCGACCAATCTCAAAGGCATGCGACCTCAGCGCATGCCCTGCGCGGACAGCGCCATGATCGCATCGGCGTCCTTCTGGCGCACGATGCCCTGCCCCGTGTCGATGTCGGAAGGCGCAAGACCGAGCTTCTTGTTGAGATAGACTTCCATCACCGGCATGAAGCCCTGCATGTAGGGCTGCTGGTCGACCAGCGCCTGGACATAGCCCTTCTGCATCTGCTGCAGCACTTCCGGCACGAGATCGAAGCCGCCGAGCAGGACCTTGCCGGGCGCGACCCCGCGATCGGCCAGCACGCGCGCCACGCCGGCGCACCAGAAGCCGGTGTCGAAATAGGCCGTGGTGTCGGGATGCGCGTTGAGATAGGCGCCGACGCGGTCGGAGGTGATGGCGAGGTCGGTGCCGCTGTCGATGCGCTCCCACGAAACGTCGCGGTCCTTATGAGCGGCCTTGTACTCCTCGAGGAACTGCATGACGCCGGCGCCGCGGGTTTCCGACCAGTTCTGGCCCGGCGCCGAGATGCCGACCAGCACCTTGATCGGACCATCCTTCGGAAAGTTCTCGGAAATCGCCTTGGCGAGCGAGTAGCCGGCTGGCTTGAAGCCCTGGCCGATGAAGGCCTGGCGCGCATTGCCCTTGGCGCCTTCGGTGTCGTCGACATTGACGGCGATCACCACCACGCCGGCGTCGCGGGCCTCCTTGATGACATCGTCGAAGGCATGGTCGTCGACGATGGAGGTGAGCAGCGCGTCGGGCTTGGCGGCAAGGGCCGCGCGCATGTTCGCGACCTGCTGCTCGATCGATCCCTCGGTCTGGGTGAAGACCATGTTGCAGTTGGCCTCGACCTTGGCGCAGCCATCATCGAAACCTTTCTTCACCGCCTGCCAGAATGTGTTCGAGGCCGACGAATGATGGGTGAAGACGATGTTGAGCCCGTCGGCTTTGGCGGCCGATTGCCCGCCGATAAGGGCGGCGCCGAGCAGAAGCATTGCTGTCAGTTTTCTCATGTTTGTTCCTCCCTATGGATCTTAGATGTGCGCCTTGGGCTAAATGTCCGTCTGGTTGCTGACCCGGCGGTGGACGGTGTAGGCCTTGCCAAGATCGGGACTGAGCGCCAGCCCAAGCCCAGGCCCCGGCGGCACGGTGATCATGCCGTCTTTCACCTCGGGCAGCGCCGTCACCAAGTCGCGGTACCAGGTGCGGTAGAAGGCGCGCACGCTTTCCTGGACGAGCGCGTTGGGCGCGTTGAGCGACAAATGGGTGGACGCTGCGAGCACGACCGGACCGGTGCAGTCGTGCGGCGCCACCGGCAGCCGCCAAGCCTCGGCCATCGAAGCGATCTTGCGGGCCTCCGACAGGCCGCCGCACCAGGAGATGTCGAGCATGACGATCCCGGCCGCTCCGGTCTCCAGAAGGTCGCGGAAAGCCCAGCGGCTGCCCAGCGTCTCCGAGGCCGAGATCGGCGCCGGACTGGCGGCGGCGTAGCGCTTCAGGTCGCCGAGACTGTCCATGCGGATCGGGTCCTCGTGCCAATAGGTGGCGTAGGGCCTGAGCGCCTCGGCGATCCTCATCGCCGGCAGGAGCTGCCACATCGAATGGAACTCGACCATGATGTCGATCTTGTCGCCGACGGCTTTGCGAATCTTTTCAAAAGGCTCGAGCGCCGCCTTCAAGTCGGCCGCCGATATGTCGTTGCCGCGCGTCTTCTCCGCCGCGTGATCGAACGGCCAGATCTTCATGGCGGTGATGCCGTCGGCGAGCAATTCCTCGGCCAGCTCGCCGGCGCGGGTGAGGAAGGCGTTGAGATCGTCGTAATCGCGCCCGGCGCCGATGCCGTAATTGGCCGTCGTCTGGCCCTTGGCGTCCTTGATGTACTCGGTGCCGGCGCAGGTGTTGTAAGTGCGGATCGAGCGACGGCTGAAACCGCCGAGCAGCTGCGCGACCGGCTGGCCGGTGGCCTTGCCGAAAATGTCCCACAGCGCGATGTCGAAGGCGGAGTTGCCGCGCACCTCGGCGCCGCTGGAGCGGAAGCCGAGATAGCCGACGAGATCGGCGGCCAAGAGATCGATCTCCAGCGGATCGCGGCCGATCACCCTGGGCGCCACATATTCGTGCAGATATTCCTCGACGGTGCGCGATAGATAGAACGTCTCGCCGAGTCCGGTGATGCCCTCGTCGGTATGAACCTCGACCCAGAGCAGGTTGGGCCGTTCCTCGATGCGCACGGTCTCGATGGCGCGGATCTTCATCAGGCTATCCCCGCGTCGATGAGCGCCTTGACGCTCTTGTCGAAATGCTCGGCCATATGCTCGGCCGCAAGCCGCGGATCGCCCTTGAGGATGGCGTCGGCGATGTCCTCATGGCCCTTGATCATCTTGAGCTGGTCCTCGTCGGAGGAACGGGTTCGCCAGCCAATGACCCAGGTGCGCCGCGTCACGCCGCTGAAGGCGGTGACGATCAGCGAAAAGACCGGATTGTGCGAGGCCGCCGCGATCGCCTCGTGGAAGGCGATGTCATGCTCCATGACGGTCTCGGGGCTCTTGCAACTCTCGCGCATCAGCCGGGCCGACTGGGCGATCGCCGCGGCTTCCGCGTTGGTGCGGCGCAGCGCGGCCAGCGCCACCGTGCGCATCTCGATGGTGCGCCTGACGTCATAGACCTGCTGCACGCTGATCTGCTGGGTGGTGATGCCATGCTCGATCACCATCGACATGGCGCCGGTGTCGAGCTTGGCGACGGTGGCGCGGCGCCCGGCGCTCATGTCGATCAGCCGCATCGCCGACAGCGAGCGGAAGGCCTCGCGCACGACCGTGCGGGAAACGTTGAGCTGGCGCGTCATGGCGGCCTCGCTGGGCAGCGGATCGCCGGGCGCCAGGCCTTCCGAGCGGATGTGCTGGGTAATCGCCTGAATCGCCGTGCTGACCAGGCCAGGACTCGGTTCATCCGGCGGGTCCGTCTGCTCTTGCATGCGTTTCCTCAACACCTGTATGACAGGTTGATGTTGAATTGCTCATATTTCGGCTTAAAGATATATGTCAAGCTGATTTTCTGACACCCTGCCCCGAGGCGCCCCATGCACGAGACGCAAGCCGGCCTGATCTTCGATGCGCGCGACGTGGTCGGCGAAAGCCTGGTGTGGGACGAGCGCCGCGAAAGGCTGGTTTGGGTCGACATCATCGGCCGCAGGATCCATCGGCTGGATCCGCTGAGCGGCGCGCATGAAAGCTGGCAGACGCCCGATCTCGTGACCTCGGTCGGCCTGCGCAACGACGGCGGCGCGATCGTCGGGTTGCGCAAGGAGATCGCGCTATGGGACTTCGATGGGCCGTTCCGGGCGCTCGCGACGATCGAGGCCGACAGGCCCGGAACGCGGCTCAACGAGGGCGTGGTGGCGCCGGACGGTTCGTTCTGGATCGGAACGATGGCCAACAACATCGGCCCGGACGACGCGCCGGTCCGCATCGCCAGCGATGAAGGTCGGCTCTACCGGGTCGGCCCGGACGGCAAAGCGACGCCGCTCAGCGAAGACCGGTTCGGCATCACCAACACGATGGTGTGGCTGCCCGACGGACGCTTCGTCACCGCCGACACGACGAAGAACGCGCTCTACAGCTATGACTGGGACAAGGAGGCGGGACGGCTCGGCCGGGCGCTCCCCTTCTTCACCGGCTTCGAGCGCGGCCTGCCGGACGGCTCCTGCCTTGACGCAGAGGGCTATATCTGGAACTGCCGGGTGGTTGGCGGAAGCTGCCTCGCTCGCATCGCGCCCGACGGCAGGTTGGACCGGATCGCCGAATTGCCCTGCAGTTGGCCGACGAGCTGCGCCTTCGGCGGCCCCGGCCTTGACACGCTGTTCGTCACCTCGGCGCGCTTCACCATGAGCGCCGAGCATCTCGACGCCAACCCCTTCGAAGGCGGCCTGTTCGCGCTCAGGCCCGGCGTGCGCGGCGTGCAAGGCAACCGGTTCGGATAATCTCCCCATCGAGAGATCGGCAGCAGCGATCAAAAAACTTCACCATCGATGTCGGACTGGCCAATCACCGTTCGTCATAGGAGCATAGACCGGCAATCAACAGGAGAAACGAAATGCCCAGCACTGTCCGCCTGCACCGCGTGCTTTCCACCAAACCTGAAAAAGTCTATCGCGCTTTCATCGAGGCGGACGCGCTGGCGAAATGGCTGCCGCCGAACGGCTTCACCTGCACGGTGCATCACTTGGATGCAAAGGCCGGTGGCAACTTCAAAATGTCGTTCCGCAACTTCACCACGGGCGAAAGCCATGCCTTCGGCGGCGACTATGTCGAGCTCGTGCCGGGTGAGCTCGTGCGCTACACCGACAAGTTCGACGATCCCAACCTGCCCGGCGAGATGCAGGTGACGGTGAAGTTGAAGAAAGTCTCGGTCGGCACGGAGATGGAGATCACCCAGGCCGGCATTCCGGACGCCATCCCCGCCGAGGCCTGCTATCTCGGCTGGCAGGAGTCGCTCAAGAACCTGGCAAGGCTCGTCGAGCCCGAGATCAATCAGTAAAGATCGATCGCAGGGTCTATGCAGCCGGCCGCGACGGAGCGGCCGGCACGCGGCCCGATTTCCAATCCGCGACGTTACGCGTTTCCCCCGCTTGCCAGAATGGCTGCGCTGGGCTGGATTGAGCAAAGCCGAGCTCGAATGCCGAACAGACAGGCAGAAGGGGGGCACGATGGAGCCGATTCCAGCCGGATCGTCACCGGCTGACGACAAGGTCGAGCATTACGAGCTCGGCCTTTGCCTGTCGGGCGGCGGCTATCGCGCCATGCTGTTCCATGCCGGCGTGCTCTGCCGGCTGAACGAGGCCGGCCTGCTTCAGAAAATCGACATGGTCAGTTCGGTCTCGGGCCGCTCGATCGCCGCCGGGCTGCTTGCGGTTCTCTGCCCGCGCCTCAGCTTTGCCAACGGCGTTGCCACGAATTTCCGCGAGCTTTACGTCGAAAAAATCCTCGCTTTCTCGCAGGTCTTCCTTGACGCGCCGTCGATCCTCAAGGGCGTGCTCAACCCGTTTTCGAGCGCGGCGCGCGAAGTCGCCGCCTGCTACGAGCGCCATCTGTTCGACGGCAAGGTGCCGACGCTGAAGAGCCTGACCCGGCGTCCGTGGTTCGTGTTCTGCTCGAGCAATCTCAGCACCGGCTCGCTGTTTCGCATGTCCAACCGCTACATTGCCGATTACCGGATCGGCATGGCCAAGCATGCGGACTTGCCGGTCGCGACCGCGGTCGCGGCGTCGTCCGCCTTCCCGCCGTTTCTGTCGCCGCTCAGGCTCGACCTCACGCAATTCGCGTGGGAGAACGACAAGCTCGACGCGAGCGTCGGCCCGCCGGTCCCGGCCGGCCGCGCCGTGCTCACCGATGGCGGCGTCTACGACAATCACGGCATCGAGCCGGCGCTGAAGCGCTGCCGCTGGCTGTTGGTCAGCGACGCCGGCGCGCCCTGGCGGGCGTCGAGCTCCGGTTACTGGAACTGGTTCTCGCAGTTGAAGCGCGTGCTCGACACCACCGACAACCAGGTGCGCTCGCTCAGGCGGCGCGACCTCATCGCCCGCTTCCAGGCGGCGAAGGATGCCGACGACCAGGGCCTGCCCAATGACGCGACCCGGCCCGATTATGCCGCCACCCGCGGCGTCTACTGGTCGATCGCCAGCAAGCCTGACGCCGCCGAGCCGAGCTTCGTGCAAAGCGCGGCAATCGCGCCTGCCGATATCGGCACGTCGCTTCATTTCCTGGGAAGCGAGGAGACGATCGATCTCGTCAACTGGGGCTATTGCGCCAGCGACCAGGCGCTGCGGAGCTGGTACCGGCCGGCGGTGCCGGCTGGAAAGGGCGTGCCACTGAAGGCGGGCGACGTAAAGCCCGGACGCTGTGCGGTGGTGTCAAAGGCGCTGATGAGCGGTTTCAACGTGTGAGCATGGCGTTCGGACTCCGCGTCCGCTTTCGCCAATCGCCATCGTGGCGCAGTCCAAACCGGTTCGTGCCCTGCACCGCCGCGTGCTAACAGAGGCGCTTTCAACAAGGATGGACAGCGACATGGCAGGAGAAAAAGTAGCTCTGGTGACGGCGGGGGGCAGCGGCATGGGCGCGGCGGCGGCGAAGCGGCTGGCCGCCGACGGCTTCAAGGTCGGCGTGCTCTCCTCCTCCGGTAAGGGCGAGGCGCTGGGCAACGAACTCGGCGGTTTCGGCGTCACCGGCTCCAACCAGTCGAACGAGGATCTGAAGCGGCTGACCGACGGCGCGCTGGAACGCTGGGGCCGCATCGACGTGCTGGTCAACAGCGCCGGCCACGGGCCGCGCGCGCAGATCATCGAGATCAGCGACGAGGACTGGCACAAGGGCATCGACACCTATTTCCTTAACGTCGTGCGCCCGACCCGCCTGGTGACGCCGGTGATGCAGAAGCAGAAGGCGGGCGTCATCATCAACATCTCGACCGCCTGGGCGTTCGAGCCGAGCGTCGCCTTCCCGACCTCGGCGGTGGCGCGCGCCGGGCTCGCCGCCTTCACCAAGATCTTTGCCGACACCTATGCGGCCGATAACATCCGCATCAACAACGTGCTGCCGGGCTGGATCGACAGCCTGCCCGGCGTAGAGGAACGCCGCCAGAGCGTGCCGATGAAGCGCTACGGCACATCCGAGGAAGTGGCGGCAACGATCTCCTTCCTCGCTTCCGACGGCGCGGCCTATATCACCGGCGAGAACATCCGCGTCGATGGTGGATTGATGCGGGGGTACTGAGGCTCGTTTTCGGCAGGCGGGTCGTTTCGCCGGCAATGCGTGGCCGGCGAACGCCCTCCGATGGCAGGAGGGAGCCGGCGCAAAGGTTTCGTATCCACTGCTCTACCGGTCCATGCTCGGGAACGCAGCCCTGTCCGGTTGGCTCTCGACCGTTGCGATGGCGCTGTCGGCGCTCGGGCCTTGCGGCAGGCTGGTTTTTCCAGCCCGGTCGATAGCGGACTGACGCGGCTGCGGCTGACCGCTGGACAATGGCCGCCGCCTCCCGCACCCTTAAGACTGCAAGGGAGACACGAATGAGCGCTTCACTCAGGCTGGGCATTGTCGGCGGCGCCGGCTGGCTGGGCGGCGCGATCGCGGGTGCCGCGCTTTCGACCGGCGTGGTGCGGGCGGAGAACCTCGCCCTCTCATATCGGAGCACGAAGCCGGATCGCTTTCCAGGCGTCTTTTGGAGCGACGACAACCAGGCGCTCGCCGACCGCTCGGACGTCATCATGCTTTCCGTGCGGCCGCAGGACTGGCCGTCGCTCGAGCTGGATGCCAAGGGCAAGCTGGTGATTTCGGTTATGGCGGGCATCCGGATTGCCGAGATCGGCGAGAAGCACGGCACCGGCCGCGTGGTGCGCACGCTGCCCAACGCGGCTGCCGAGGTCGGCAAATCCTACACGCCGTGGATCGCGAGCGGCGACGCCACCAAATTGGACCGCGCGACCGTGCGCGCGATCTTCGGAGCCTGCGGCGTTGAGGATGAGGTCGGCAGCGAGCGCGACATCGACTATCTCACCGGGCTGACGGGCTCTGGCCCCGCCTTCCCTGCCCTGCTCGCCGAGGCGATGATGCGCGACGCCGTGGCCTTCGGCCTCAAGCCGGAGGTCGCGCGCCGCGCGGTCAACACCGTGCTCACCGGAACCGGCCGGCTGCTGGAGCTCAACGACGCTTCACCGGCCGATACGGTCGAGGCCTTTCTCGGCTATCGCGGCACGACAGCGGCCGCGATCGAGACGATGCGCGAAGCAGGCTTCGACCAGGCCGTTGCCAAGGGACTGGCGGCCGCGTTCCTGAAGTCGATCGCGATGGGCAAGGCGTGAGCCGACGACGCCGCCCTTTGAGCGCGGAATGCATCAGGCGAGCATCCGCCGGATCGGGCCCCGCCGCTCAGGTGAGTCGTGCCGCCTACGCGAACTCCTCGCGCCGCGATGCTTAATTTTTGATAAAAGAAATTAGTAATATTGTGTAAAACTGAGTGAGCCCTCGCGTGCAAATTGTATTAGGGCATTCTCACTCTCTTTTCTTGCGAATAATTGATCGCTGAACGGCAAATTTTCTCTGTACTATTACACAATTCCTTGGAACGATACCCGGAACTACAAGTTGACCCGCTAGCGATCGGTTGAGTTCGCATCGCCGATTCAAGCAAGCCGTGTATTGCGAGGAGGGTTGTCCGATGAGCAGCTTCGTCAATGCCGTAGGCGTTCCTCTCCCCTATAGCGGCTCGTCCAACCATTGGTACTCGGCGGCGGGGTCCGGACCGGACTTGTGGGGCACCTCCGGAAACGACACTTTCTATGGAGCTTCCGGCGTCAATGTCACCATGCACGGCGGCTACGGCGATGACATCTATTATCTCTATGCCGCGGGCAACAAGGTGGCCGAGGGCTATGGGGCAGGCATCGACACCATCAGCACATGGATGAGCTACACGCTTCCCGACAATGTCGAGAACCTGATCGTCACCAATGCCAAGAACTACGCTTTCGGAAACGACCTGGACAACATCATCACCGCCAAGGCCGGCCACCAGACGCTGGACGGCGGCAAGGGCAATGATGTGCTGATCGATGGTGGCGGCGGTTTCGACACTTTCATCATCGCGAAAGGCAACGGAAGCGACCTGATCGCCAATTTTGCCGCGACTGACAGCGTCCGTCTCGATGGCTATGGGTTCACTTCCTTCGACGCCATCCACTCGAACATGATCCAAGCGGGACCGAACGTCATCTTGAACCTCGGATCCGGCGAGATCCTCATGTTCAAGGACACGACCATCGACAAGCTGCAGCCTAGCCAATTCCAGCTGCCGATCGACAAGTCCGACATGACGCTGTCTTTCAGCGACGACTTCAACGCGCTGAACCTGCACAACAGCCAAGGCGGCACGTGGGATACCAACTTCTGGTGGGGCGCGCCGAACGGCAGCACGCTCGCCACCAACAACGAGCTGCAATGGTATATCGACGCCAATTACGCGCCGACGAGCTCGGTCCACCCGTTCAGCGTGAACAACGGCGTGCTCACCATCACCGCGGCGCAAGCGCCGGCGGACATCAAGCCGCTGATCAACAATTACGAATACACGTCCGGCATCCTGACCACGCACGACAGCTTCTCGCAGACATACGGCTATTTCGAAATGCGCGCCGACCTGCCGGAGAACGCCGGCGCCTGGCCGGCCTTCTGGCTGCTGCCGGAAGATGGCTCGTGGCCGCCTGAGCTGGACGTCGTCGAAAGATACGGCCAGACCCCGAACTCGCTTCTGATGACCGCGCATACGATGGAAACGGGGACGCACACCATGGTCGGGTCCACGGTGAATGTGATGGATACTGCCGGTTTCCACACCTATGGCCTGCTGTGGACGCCGGACAAGCTTGTCTGGACCTATGACGGCGTGCAGGTCGCGGAAGCGGCGACGCCCTCGGACATGGACAAGCCCATGTACATGCTGGTCAATCTTGCGATCGGCGGCCAGGCCGGCGCGCCGCCGGATCATCTTGCCACACCGGCTGAGATGAAGATCGACTACATCCGCGCCTATACGCTGGACGCTGTGGAGGCTAACCCCCTGGTCGCCACCAGCAGCACCACCAGCACCGCCACTGCAACGCACAGCACTGCCACGCACAGCTTCGGCAGCAGCACGCTGCATCACGGTTCCGAGTTTGGGGGCCACGCTTAGGGTTTTCAGGCGATCGGTTCGATGTCCCGGGATCATGCAGCGGCGGCCGATATGACTGCACCGTCGAGCCTGCGGGCGGTGTTCCTGCGCGCCGTCGGCGATGTGGGACTCTTCTCGCTGCTGATCAATGTCCTGCTTCTGGTGATCCCGCTTTATTTGCTGCAGGTCTATGACCGCGTGCTGCCCTCCTCCAGCGTCGAGACGCTGGTCTATCTGTCGGCGATTGCGGTTCTTGCGCTCGCTTTCCTCGGACTGCTGGACGCGATCCGCGCCGTCTACACGCAGCGCGTCGCGGCCGCCGTCGACAGGAAGCTCGGGGCAAGGACATTCGCCCTCTCGCTGGCGCCCAAATATGCCGGCGGCCTGTCGCCGCTGCGTGATCTGGCCTCGGTCTGCGCCTTCGTCCGGTCGCGCGGCGTGGCGGTGCTGTTCGACCTGCCCTTTGCGCCCGTCTTCCTCGCTTTGCTCTATCTGATCCATCCGGTGCTGTTCTGGGTGACAGTCGCCGGCGCGGTGCTTCTGCTCGTCCTTGTCGTCGCGAACCAGCTCGCCATCGGCCGGAACGATGCCATGTCCGCGGAACGCTCGGCGTTGGCGAGCCATGCGGAACAGGTCTTTGCCCGCAATGCCGAAACGCTGCGCGCCATGGGCATGGTCGAGAACGCCGCTCGGGTCTGGGGGCGGCATGTCGGGGCAGCGCTCACGCTTTACGACCGTTCCTCGAGCGCCAATGCGATCTTCAGCGGCGCCTCGCGGGCGCTGCGCATGATGCTGCAGCTGGCCATCCTCGGCGCCGGCGCCTGGCTGGTGCTCGAGGGGCAGATGACGGCGGGCATGATCTTCGCCTCCTCGCTGGTGTCGTCGCGCGCGCTGCAGCCGCTCGACCAGCTGATCGGCGCCTGGCGGCAGATCGTCGAGGCAAAGCGGGCCTGGAAGCGGCTGGAGACGGCGCTTGCTGCGCACCCGGCCGAGAAGCGGAAACTGGCGCTCCCCGATCCCTTAGGCGCGATTTCGGTGCAGGACGTTTTCTTCATGGCACCGAACGCGCAGCCCGGCACCGAACCTATCCTCAAGCGGCTGAATTTCCAGATCGGCGCCGGCGAAGCGGTGGCGATCGTCGGGCCGAGCGGCGCCGGCAAATCGACGCTGGCGCGGCTGCTTGTCGGTGCCGCGCAGCCGACCGGGGGCGCAGTGAGGATCGACGGCGCCGACCTCAGGACCTGGGACGAAAAACAGCTGGGGCGACAGATCGGCTACCTGGCGCAGGAGGTGGAGCTCTTTCCCGGCACGATCGGCGACAATGTCGCCCGCTTCGACGCGCAGGCCGAGGACGCCGCGATCGTCGAGGCCGCCAGGCGCGCCCAGGCGCATGAGTTGATCCTGGCGCAGCGCGACGGCTACCAGACGATGATCGGCCCTTCCGACAGGACGCTCTCGGGCGGCGAGCGGCAGAGGATCGGGTTGGCGCGCGCCTTCTACGGCAACCCGCGGATTCTCGTGCTCGACGAGCCCAGTTCCCATCTCGACGGCAGCGGCGAGGCGGCGCTCGAAGCGCTGCTGGCCGCCGCGCGGGCGGCGGGCATCACGATCCTCGTGATCACGCATCGCCCGTCCATCGCCACCGCCTGCGACCGCGTGATGGTTCTGCGCGGTGGTGTGATCGAGGCCTTCGGCCCGAGCGTCGAGGTGCTGCGGCGGTCCACGGTCGATAGAGGCGCCGGCAACGCCCCGGCCGCCCAGCAGGGCACGGTGGTGACCGGATCATTCGCGCCGACGATCCGCACGCACGGCATCCGCTTCGGATCCTAGACGATGACCATCGAGAGCCTTGCCTGGGATGGACAGCCGCGCACCGACTTCCGACGCGTGGCCTTCATAGGGTATGCGGCAATCGCGATCTTTGCGGGCGGCTTCGGCTATTGGGCGGTAAGCGCGCCGCTGTCCGGCGCGGTGATCACGCAGGGCACGATCTCGGCGACGGGCGGCAACATCCTCATCCAGCAGCCCGAGGGCGGCATCATCCAGCAGTTGCTGGTCCGCGAGGGCGACCGGGTGCAGCAGGGCCAGGACCTCATCCTGCTCGACCGGACGGCGGCGCAAGCCGAGCTCAACCGTCTGACCAGGCAGTCGATCGCGCTCCAGGCGAGCATGGCGCGGCTGGAGGCGGAGCGCGACGGGCTGGACAGGCTCGCGCCGATCACCGAGGCAGCGCCGGCGCCGTTCCAGCAGGATTTCCAAAACCTCATCCGCGAGCAGCAGAAGGAGTTCGACGCCAGGCTCGCCCGGTTCCGGTCGGAGCAATCGATCATGGCGCAGCGGGTCGCCATGCATCGCGAGTCGGTCGTGGGCTTGAACGCCCAGAAGCTCGCCATCCAGCAGCAGGCCGATGTCGTGAAGAAGGAGCTCGGCATCAAGACAGGCCTGCTCGACAAGGGCCTCACCAACCGCACCGAATATTCGCAGTTGCTGCGCTCGGAAGCCGATCTGGTCGGCCAGGCCGGCGCGCTGGAGGCCAATCTTGCCGGGGCCAACAGCCAGATCGTCGAGGCGCAGGTGCAGGTCGAGCGGCTGACCACGCAGCGCGTGGAGGAAGCGCTGACCAAGCTCGACGAGGTGCGCACCAACCTCGCCGACATCGAGGAGCAGATCAGGGCAGCCGAAGCGGTGCTTCAGCGCACGACGATCAAGGCGCCGGCGGCGGGCATCGTGGTGTCCTCCACCTATAATTCGAAAGGCAGCGTGATCGCGCCCGGCGAAAAGATCATGGAGATCCTGCCCACCGCATCGGGCCTCAACGTCGATGCCAAGCTGCGGCCGAAAGACGTCGATCAGGTGCGCGTCGGCCAGCCGGCGAAGCTCAGGCTGTCGGCGCTCAACACGCGGCTGACGCCAGAGGTATCGGCGACCGTGACGCAGATCTCGGCCGACCGGCTGATCGACCAGGCTACCCACGAACCCTATTTCCGCGCCAAGCTGAAGATCGCCGACGCGCTCCCGCCCGGCGTCAAGCCGGAGCAACTCTATCCGGGAACGCCGGTCGAAGCCTTCATCAACACCGGCGACCGGACCTTCTTCGAGTATCTGGCGCGGCCGATGGTGGATTCGTTCGCCCGCGCGTTTGCGGAGAGGTGAGCGGGCGCTCCGCCCGACGCGCCCGTCCGTCGGGGAGTTGCGTGCCTACGCGGGAACATAAGTCAACTTGATCGCTTCCTCCCCGATCAAATCACTGGCCACGAGCCGGAGCCGCGGCCGGGGGCCGGCGAAGAATGGCTTTCCGTGACCAAGCAGGACGGGATGGATGTAGAGACGATACTCATCGATAAGCCCGAGGTCGGTCAGGCTTCGCGCCAGGTCTGGTCCGGAAACGGCGATCTCTCCAGCGAGCCGAGCCTTCAGGTCACGTATCACCTCCGCCAGGCCGCCTTCGACAAGCGTGGCGTTGGGGCCAACCGACAGCAACGTGCTCGACACGATCCACTTCGGCTGGCTCCGCCACGCCGTCGCGAATTCGCGGAGCTCAGGGGTCCACTCGGAACGGTCCTCGTCCCAGTAGCGCATGACCTCGTACATGCGACGGCCGTACACACTGCCCGCCAGGCCGCGCACTTGCTCTATCCAGTGACGAAACAGCGCGGGATCGGGCGCAAATGCCTCGTGGTCGACATAGCCGTCCAGTGACTGATTCATTCCGAAGACGAGTTTCGCCATGCTAATTCGATCCCAGCCTTCTTTCAGGATACCAGTGAATCGCGCCGCTGCGTGATCTGTGACGGCCTTGTCGCGCTCCTGGCCAGCACGACGGTTTCAAACGGCGATCTGAAGCGCCCCGTAGCGTTTGACTTCGGCTTCGATCTCCCTGACCAAAGTCTCCAGCGCGGGATTTCGGGAGTTGCGCGCGCGCCTGATCACATAGGCCAGGTCCGGCGGTTTGAGGAAGTGTTTGTCGACGATCTCCATGCCGGGTTGCAGGTGCCGCTGGCTCAAGATCGCGACGCCGAGCCCGGAGGTCACGCCGGCGATGATACCGGCTGCGCTGGAGCATTCGAACACGGTCTCGAACACCGTTCCCTCGTCCTGCCCAAGATCGAGGCCCCAACGCCGATAGAAGCAGTTCTCGTCGAAGGACAGGAACGGGACCGGCTTTTCCTTCGACAGGACCAGATCCGGCGACTTCACCCAGTGCAGCGTCTCGCGGTAGAGGACGATGTCGGCGGGGCGAACCTCGTGCTGGAACAGCTGGACGATCGCGGCGTCAAGGACCCCCTGGCTGAGCTGCTCCCGCAAGACGAGGCTCATGCGCACTTGCGTACGGACGCTCACCTCGGGATGAAGCCTACGGAACCGGCCAAGAATGCGTGAGAGATCCGTGCAGGTCGTATCCTCGGTCATTCCCAGCGCGATCTTGCCTTGCAGCGTGCTTTTCGAGAGGCTCAGTACCGCCTCGTCATGAATACCCAGGATGCGCCGCGCATAACCCAGGAGATCGTGCCCGGCCGTGGTGAACAGCGGCGCGTTTGGCTTCCGGCTGAGGATTTCGCAGTCGAGGTTCGCTTCCAGACGCCTCATCTTGTGGCTGACGGCCGATTGCGACAAGCCAAGAACTTCGGCCGCACGGGTGACACCGCCGTGTTTCTCGATCGCGACCAGCGCCCGCAGGGCATCGACATCCAGGCGACGGCTCATAATTCCGGCCATGACAATCCTCGCTCGCAATGAAAGCACCGCGCCAAACCTTTGGCACAGAGCGGGTTTTCGGGCAAATTCTTATGTCATTGTTCGTGACTGTTTCATGAGTGTATCGAAATTTGTCATGTGCAAGGCAGCGAGTGTGCAGCCATAAGTCTGCGCCAGACAGCGCTGGTGATCCGCTTCAGGAGCATGGCGCACCGCTCGAATAAAGACAGCCCATGACGCTTCTGCAGAACAAGCCTCATCCTCTGCTATGGCCGAGCGTGGCGGCAGCCCTGGTCCTAAGCTGGAGCTCAGGCTTCGTCGGCATCCGCTACGCCAGCGAGAACGCCGACGTCATGCTGGTCCTGTTCTGGCGGACTTTTTTGTCCGGACTTATCCTTCTGCCATTTGCTCTCCTGATCGGGCGGCGCATCAGCGGGCGCGCCTTGGCGCAGCAAATGGCGTTCGGCGTGGCGACGATGTTCCTCTATCTGGGCGGGTTCGCCCTTGCCATCGGCCAGCGCGTTCCGACCGGCCTCGTCGCGCTGATCTCCGATCTTGTGCCTCTCGCCATCGCGGCGCTGTCGCAGCCCATTCTCGGCCACCGGCTGAGCGCAAGGCAATGGATCGGAACGGCCCTGGGCGCGAGCGGCGTCCTTATCGTCTCCCTGGACAGCCTCAGTCTCGGCAAAGCACCGGTCTGGGCCTATGTCCTCACCGTCGCTTCCATGCTGGTGTTCGCCCTGGCGACCGTGGTGCAGAAGCGGATCAGGACGATCGATATGCCCATCCATCAGAGCTTGTGCATTCAATGCCTGACGGCGGCGATCCTCTTTGCCGCCTGCGCGGAATGGAACGGCGGCCTGACACCGCCGCTCGACGGGCGTTTCCAGTTCGGCATGGCGTGGCTGGTGCTGTTCTCGACCTTCTTCTGCTACGGCGTCTACTATATGAGCCTGCGCCACTACACCGCCGCACAGGTCAGCAGCGTGGTCTATCTCAGCCCGCCGGTGACGATGCTCTGGGCGTGGCTGATCTTCGGCGAACCGCTATCGAGAGCGATGTTCCTCGGCCTGGCGGTGACCCTGTTCGGTGTCTGGCTGACCTCATCGAGGAGCGCTGCATCGAAGGACAAGGCGCGTCTGAGCTCATGCGAGCAGCCTGCCGGATAATCACGCGACACCAACAAGGAGTGCAATTCCATGAAGCTGACCGATTTCAAGGCCCTGACCTTCGACTGCTACGGCACGCTCATCGACTGGGAATCCGGCATGATCGAGGGCCTGAAGCCGCTGACAGAGCGCGCCGGCCGCCGTTTGAGCCGCGACGACATCCTCGAGGCGCATGCCCGGCACGAATCCAGCCAGCAGAACTGGACTCCGGCAAGACGCTACCGCGACCTTCTGCCGATCGTCTACAAGCGGCTTGCCGAGGAATGGGGCGTCGTCGCCACCGCGGAGGAATGCACGGCCTATGGCGAAAGCGTGAAGGATTGGCCGGCCTTCGCCGACTCGGCGGAAGCCTTGCGGTATCTCAAGCAGCACTACAAGCTGATCATCCTTTCCAACGTCGACAACAAGAGCTTTTCGTTCAGCAACAAGAAGCTCGGCGTCGACTTCGACGCGATATACACGGCAGAGGACATCGGCTCCTACAAGCCCTCCGCCCGCAACTTCGACTATATGCTCGAAAAGCTGGCGACGATCGGGGTGGAGAAAAGCCAAGTCCTGCACACGGCCGAAAGCATGTTCCATGATCACGCTCCCGCCAATCGCGTCGGCCTGGCATCGTGCTGGATCTATCGCCGTCATGCCGACCAGGGCTTCGGCGCCACGATGCACCCCGGCGATATGCCAAATGTGGATTTCCGCTTCGACAGCATGGCCGACCTCGTCAAGGCGCACAGGCAAGAATTGGGCGCCTGAGGCCGCAGCGCGTGGAGGAGGCACCGACCGGGCCGAGGCGGATGACGGAGATAGCCGGACGACGCCACGCCGCCTGCTTGCGTGGCATCCTCCCGCAACCCGATTCAATCCGCGAGCCTTGGAACCAAAAGACCTGCGAGACTGTTCAGCTATCGTTTGATACAACGCTGACGTGCCCTGCCGGTTGGGCAATCGGCGCTTTCGAGGAGTCTCACCATGTCCACAATTCGTTCAGCCGCGATTGCGGTCATCGCCGCTGTCGGCGTGAGCTTTGCCAGCGCAGCTCACGCCGACAGCGGCACGATCCGCTTCTCCATCTATAAGGCGGCCTTCTTCATCGGCGGCGCCGGCGGCGAAGGCACGCTGACCTTCCGTGGTCGCAACTATCCCATCTCGATCGGCGGCATCTCGGGCGGCCTCGCCTTCGGGGCTTCCAAGACCTATTTCAAAGGCACAGTGCGCCACATTCGCCGCGCCCGCGACGTGGCGGGAGTGTACGGCGCAGCGGGCGGCGGCGGCGCGCTCGGCAGAGGCGCTCAGGTGATCGTGATGACCAACGACAAGGGCGCCGAACTCCAGCTCACAGGCCGGCAGGTAGGCCTGCAGATCAATGCCGATCTCAGCGGCATGACCATTGGGCTGAAATAAGGGGCGGTCAAAGCGGACATTTCCCTCCGCCAATTGGCGCTACCTGATCCAGCCGCACCGAGTGTCCGGTAGAATGGGAAGGGCCCGATGTGGGCCCTTTCCCTTGCTTGCCTGGACTGTTTGCGTGGAGGCACGGCACGACGCGATCGCCAACAGTCGGGGGTCTCTGGCTCAATCGCCGCCTGTAGACATCGCGCTCCCAATCACCCAATCTGACCCGCGGGAACAAGAAGCGCTTCAAAGAAAGCGCGGACCTTCGGGTGCGCATGAAAAATCGATGGACCTTGTATGATCCACGGCTGGCCTGGATGCTGATCGCGCCGGTGCTGCTGCTCTTGATCTTCTTCCTGGTGCTGCCGATCGCCGTGATGTCGGTCTGCACCTTCTTCACCTTCGTCACCGCCGGCGTGGAAACCAGCGCGCTGACAACCGCGAACTGGCACGAATTCCTCACCGACAGCTACTATCACGGCTTCCTGTTGAAGACGCTGCGGGTCGGCGCCATCACCGCCCTGCTCTGCGGCGTGCTCGGCTATTTTCCGGCCTATTTCATCTGGGCGACGAGCTTCAGGCACAAGTGGCTGCTGCTTCTCCTGCTCATCGTGCCGTTCTGGATCAGCTTCACCATTCGCACCTTTTCCTGGATCAACATTCTCGGCGAACAGGGCGTCATCAACGTGGCGCTCATAAAGTTGGGCATTGTCAGCGAGCCGCTGCCGATGCTCTACACCGAGGGCGCGGTGATCATGGGGCTGCTGCATTTCCTGCTGCCCTACATGATCCTCAACGTCTATGTCAGCCTGGAAAGCATCGACCGCACGCTGATTGCGGCAGCCCGCTCGATGGGCTGCACCAGCGCGCAGGCGTTTCGCGAGGTGACGCTGCCGCTTTCGCTGCCCGGCCTCGCGGCCGGCCTGCTGCTCTGCTTCGTGCTCGCCGCCGGCAGCTATGTGACGCCGCAGCTTCTGGGCTCGGGCCGCGACGCGCTGTTCGGCAATCTGATCTACGACACCATCATGAGCGAGCTGAACTGGCCGATGGGCGCCACGCTTTCGATCGTGCTGTTCGTAGTGCTCGGTTTCTTCGCCGCCATCTACACCCGCTACATGGGCATGTCGCAGATCGTCAAAGGCCTTGGAGGATGAGGGAATTGGGCGGATGAAGCCGGCACGCCGGAAAGAGGAAGGCAGATGGGCCTGGCGGCTGACTGGCTTCGTCACGCTCTGCGTCTACATCTTCATGTTCGCGCCGATTGCGGCGACCGTCATCCTGTCGTTCAACGCCTCGATGTTCGGCGGCTTCCCGATGACCGGCTTTTCGCTGCAATGGTACGGCAAGCTGATGGCCAATGAGGCGGTGCTGGCCGCGTTCCGAACGTCGCTGTGGATCGCCCTGGTCACCGCGGCCGCCACCACGGCGATCGGCGTCGTCACCTCGTTCGCGCTGGTGCGTTTCGAGTTCCCCGGCAAGCAGACGCTGAGCACGCTGGTGATCTTGCCGGCGCTGGTGCCCGAAACCATTCTGGGCGTCGGCCTCCTGGTGCTGATCAAGGCGGTCGACCAGCCGCGGACGATGCTCCTCCTGGTGCTCGGCCATATTCTGCTCGCCGTGCCCTATGTGGTGCTGATCACCCAGGCACGCATGGTGGGCATCCGGCGCGTCTATGAGGAGGCCGCGCTTTCGCTCGGCGCCTCGCGCTTCTCGTCCTTCCGCGAGATCACGCTGCCGCTGCTCATCCCGGCGGTGGTGGCGGGCGCGCTGCTCGCCTTCACCATCTCGTTCGACAACACCTCGGCAAGCCTGTTTTGGCGGCCGGCGGGCGTCGAGACCATGCCTACCCAAATCCTTTCGATGCTGAAGATTTCGATCAGCCCGGAGATCAATGCGCTGGGCACGGTCATGATCCTGGTGACCGTCGGCACCCCGCTGATCGGCGGCGTTCTCATGCAAAGCCTGACAAAATTGAGAAGACGAGGCGAACCAAAGGAGGAAGTAAAATGAAATTATCCACCACCAAGCGGCTGGAACGGCTGCATGACCGCTACGTGAACGGCGATTTGAGCCGCCGCACCTTTCTGAGCCTGACCGCCGCCGCCGCGGCCTCGGCGGGCCTCTCCATGCCGTGGATGAGCCGCGCGCTCGCCGCGGTCGAGCAGGTGCGCTTCGACGGCTGGGGCGGAACCGTGCAGGAGGCGATCGACAAATACGCCTTCCAGCCCTACACGGCCAAGACCAAGATCAAGGTGGTCCAGGGCACGTTCGGCGACGAGAACGAGATCATCACCAAGATCAAAACGGCGAAGCCAGGCGACTTCCAGATCGTGCATTCGTCCGGCGTCAACTACTACATCAAATACGTCAATGCCGGCATGAACTCGGAGATCAACGAGGCCAACATTCCCAACATGGCGAATGTGCTGCAGCCGATGATCGAGCCGTTCCGCAAGCTGACGCCAAAGCTCTCGGCGGTGCCCTACGACTACGGCACCACCGGCATCGCCTACAACACCAAGGTGATCTCGCCCGAGGAGGCGAAGGAAAAGGGTGCCGGCCTGCTGCTCGACAAGAAATACGCCGGCAAGGTCGGCGGCTATGCCGACATGACCACGCGCGTCTGGTACGCGGCTTTGGCCACCGGACAGGATCCCAACAACATCAAGGACATGGACACGATCTGGGCCAAGGTGCGCGAGACGCGCGACCTCGCCAAAAAATTCTGGAGCTCCGGCGCGGAACTGATGGACCTGTTGTCCAAGGGCGAGATCGTGGTGACCGACGCCTGGTCGGGCCGCGTCGCCGCCCTGCAGGATCAGGGCCATCCGATCGGCTATCTCGATCCTGCTGGCTCCTATGCCTGGATGGAGGACATGCTGATCCTGAAAGGCTCGCCGATGACCGAATGCGAAGAGCTGATCAACTTCATGCTCGATCCGGCCACCTCGATCGCGGTGGCCGAGGGCCAGAGCTACCCGCCGTCGCTCGACCCGACCAAGGTGAAGCTAACCGAGAAGATCGAGAAGCTGCCGGCTTTCGACAGGACCGGCTCGATGAAGGCGCTGACCTTCGCCGATCCGGTCTACTGGGCGACCAACGAGGACGCCTGGACCAAGCAGTGGGACAGGATCGCGAAAGGTGCCTGACAGAAGCGAAGCGTCACTCAGCCCCCGGCCGGTCTCGGCCGGGGCACCCGCTCCCAACATGGGTGCGGAGCAGCCGGCGGTCGAGTTCCGCGACATCGACATCGCCTATGGCAAGTTCGTCGCGGTTCGCGACTTCTCGCTGTCGATCCGCAAGGGCAGCTTCGTCACGCTGCTCGGGCCGTCGGGCTGCGGCAAGACGACGATCCTGCGCTCCATCGCCGGGCTGGTCGATATTTCTGGCGGCCAGATCATGATCGACGGGCGACGGGTCGACGACGTGCCGATCTACAAGCGCAACATCGGCCTGGTATTCCAGAGCTACGCGCTGTTCCCGCACAAGAGCGTGTTCGACAATGTCGCCTTCGGCCTGAAGTATCGCAACGTGCCGAAGCCCGAGATCGCGCGCAGGGTCGGCCAGGCGCTCGACATGGTGCGGCTGCCGGGCAGCGAGAAGAAGCTGCCCTCGCAATTGTCGGGCGGGCAGCAGCAGCGCATCGCGCTGGCGCGGGCCATCGTCTTCGAACCGCAGGTGCTGCTGCTCGACGAGCCGCTGTCGGCGCTCGACGCCAACATGCGCGAGGAGATGCGCGTCGAGATCAAGAAGATCCAGAAGGCAACCGGCATCACCGCCATCTTCGTCACCCACGACCAGGAAGAAGCGCTCTCCATGTCGGACCGCATCGTGGTGATGAACGCCGGCTCGGTCGAGCAGATCGGCACGCCGGAGGAAGTCTATGAGCGGCCCGCCACCGCCTTCGTCGCCGATTTCCTCGGCAAGGCCAACATGCTTGCCGGCACTGTCAGCAGATCCGACGGGCAGATAGCGGTGACGCTTGCCGCCGGCCAGACCGTCCATGTAACGTCGCCGCGGCCGCTGGCGCCGGGCAGCAAGGTCACCGTGGTGGTGCGGTCGCAGAAACTGTCGGTCGGTCCTGCAGCAGGCGGCAACCGGCTCTCCGGCCGGGTCGTCTCGACCTCCTATCTCGGCGGCAGCGCCATTTACGAGATCGACTTCGGCGGCAAGACGAGCATCCGCGCCAACGCGCCGATCAACGGCCGCATCGTCCGGGAGGGCGAGATCATCGAGGTCGGGTTCGATCCGAGCGGCTGTGTTTTGCTGGACGAGAACGGGCAGCGAATTTCGTAGCCTACCAAGCCCCTGTTCGCATCGGCCTTCAGGAATTCACTGCTTAGCGGCTTGAGCAGGCAAGCGGCCGGGATGCCTGAGATTGGTCGGCGTGATGCCGGTGTGCTGGCGGAATACCCGGCTGAAGTGCCCGGCATTTTCGAAGCCGCATCTGTAGGCGATGTCGCCTATCTGCAGGTCGCTGCCTTCCAGCAGCGACTTGGCGTAATGAACCCTGAGCGCCAGATACGCGGCCATCGGGCTCGTGCCCAGCTCGGTCGCGAAAAGACGCTCGAGCTGGCGCCGGGAGCAATTCAACCGGCTTGCGATCTCGGTGACCGATATCTTTTCCTGCAGGCTGCTTTCCATCAGCAGCAAGGCCCGTTTCACCGCACGGCTCGACGCTTCGGGAAACAGGTCGCCGACGGGCTGCACGTCCCGGATGTTGCGGATGCGATCGAGCACAAGGATCTTGGCGGCCTTTTCCGCCGCCTTCTGACCGATGAATTGCGACACGAAATAACCGGCGAGGTCTGCCGCGCCGGTGCCGCCGGCACATGTCGCGCGGCCGCGGTCGACCGAATAGAGGCTGTCGCCATGCGCATTCACATCGGGGAATTCGGCGCGAAAATCCTTGATGTGGAACCAGCTGACCGCGGCGCTGTAGCCGTCCAGCAAGCCGTAGCGCGCCAGCACGAAGCTTCCCGTGCACAGCGCGGTTATCGGCACGCCCTTCTCGGCGGCCCGCAGAAGGAAGGCCTCCTTTTCAGCGCTGAGATTGCGGTTGGTGTCGAGCAGACCTCCAACCACGACGACGTTGTCGAAATCCTCCGGATTGCCGATCGCCTTGGTCGGCAGCAATTCGACGCCGCAGCTCGCCCGGATCGGCAGGCCGCGCTCGCCGACGATCTGCCAGTCGAACTCCACCCTGCGGCTGCGGTCGCCCTCGTCGCCGGCCAAACGCAGCGTGTCGATGAAAAGCGACAGCGGCGACAAAGTGAAATCGCGCACCAGGAGAAACGCAAACTTCTTGGCCATGCTTTTGCGGACCTCTCCCTTGCGTTATCCGAGGCTCATTCAGACAAGATCGCCGTCCGGGCTGTCATTTGGGTCACCGATCCATCTGGTCATATATTGTGTACCAAGAAAATACAATCCGTTGACTCACTTGCAAGTGCATGCGACTCTTCCAACCGTGCCAGGTATGTCGATTGGCAGAGATGATTCCGAAGGTGCGCCATGAAGGGAAGCAAGGGCAGTCTCTATGACGATCTGAAGCGTCGCATCCTGACAATGGAGCTCGATCCTGACGAGGATCTGGACGAGGTGGCGCTGAGCGAGCGCTATGGCCTGTCGCGGACCCCGGTCAGGGAAATCTTCCGCCGGCTGGAGGGCGAAGGTTATATCGAAATCCGCGCGAACCGGGGCGCCAGGGTCGTTCCGATGAACCATTCGACCCTTCGGCAATTCTTCCTGGTCGCCCCCATGGTCTACGCCGCCATCGGCCGGCTGGCCGTGCAGAATTTCAAGCCTTCGCAAATGGTAGACCTGAAGGACACGCAGGAGCGTTTTCGTGCCGCCAGCAAGTCAGGCGACGCGCTTTCCATGGTGGTCGAGAACAACAGGTTTCACGAGATCATCGGTGAGATGTCCGCCAACGCCTATCTTCAACCCAGCCTCGGCAGGCTGCTGATCGACCACGCCCGCATCGGCCATACCTTCTTCCGCCCACGCAATGACGACATGCGCAAGCGGCTGCAGACGGCGGTCGAACACCATGACGGCTTCATCTTAGCCATCGGCGCGCATGAGGAGGACGCCGTCGTCGACCTCGTATTCGAGCACTGGGAACTGTCGCGCGAGAACATGGAAATGTTCATCGCGCCCCAGGGAATGAAGGCGGACGCCCTGGTCGGCGATAACTGACGGCCGCTCAGGAAAGCGATTGCGGCCGAAAAAGGAAGAACGCCTGCTGCCGGGCCCGGTGCCGGCAGCGAAATCTCCCGCTTAAGAGGCAGATTCCGCGGCCGCCACCTCGGGGCACCGATCCGTCAGGCCTGTTCCAGCCAGACCTTTTGCAGATCCATCTGGAAGGTTGGGTGAATGGAGTAGTTCTTCACCTTCATGCTCATGTGATTGTAGAGCTTCTGCCAATAAGGTTGGATGATGATCCCCGAGTCCTGAATGATGGTCTCGATATCCTTCATCACCTCACGCCGCTTTTCGGGGGCGCTCACCGACAGAGCCTCCTTGAGCTTCTTGTCGAACTCCGGATTGGAGTAGCCCGTCTCGTTCCAGGCCTCGCCGGTGCGAAACGCCAGCGCCAGAACCTGGACGCCAAGGGGGCGCATGTACCAAACGGTCAGAGAGTAAGGATACTTCGTCCAGTCGTTCCAGAACGTCGAGCCGGGCATCACCGTGCGCTTGACCTTGATGCCCGCGTCGCGAAGCTGAGCCGCGATCGCATCCCCCGTGCTCTTGTTCCAGTCATCGTCGACGGTGATCAGTTCGTGCTCGAAATCCGCCTGGCCCGCCTCCGCCATGAGTTTCTTCGCTCCTGCCGGGTCGCGGGCTTTCTTGGCCAAGGGGTAGTACTCGGGGTGAATAGGGCTGACAAAATGATTCTCGCCCACCGTGCCGCGCCCCGCATAGCCGAGTTGAAGCACGACGTTGTTGTCGACGGCCATCTGGAGAGCGTTGCGCACTCGCTGGTCGTCATAGGGCTTGTGCGTGACATTGGTACGGGCAACCAGCGTGGTCGCGGTCTGGATCTCGGTCTGGTGAAGTCCAACCTTGTCCAGGATCTCGACGTAGTCCGCTCCGGTCTCATTGTTGAGATCGACCTCGCCGGACTCGAAGGCGCTTACCATCGCGGCTGGATCGGTTCCGTAGTCGATGAACTCGATCCCATCCAGCAGCGCCTCGCCACCCCACCACTTACCGCTCTCGCGCCGCTTGACGACGGCCTTTTGGCCGACGTCGTAGGAGACGAGCTCGAACGCACCGGTCCCGATCGGCTTTGTGACCGGATTGGCGCCGTCGGCGTCAAAATTCCGGTGCACGATCAGGCCCGGATAGTCGGTGATATTGGCGATGATGGCGATGTCCGGGTCGCTCGGCGTGAGCTTGACGGTGTAGTCATCAACCTTGGTAACGGCGCCTTCGCGCACCTTGCCGGTCTTCGGGTCGACCAGGCTGTTGACGCGTGCCGCCATGGAATTGCCGGGCGCGTTCTTGTCGCACCAGCGGCTGAAGTTGTAGACGACATCGTCGGCGTTGAACGCGTCGCCGTTGTTCCAGGTTACGCCTTTGCGGACATGGAGCAGGTATTCGGTGGCGTCGCCGTTGACCTCCCAGCTCTCCAGGAGAACCGGCTCGAAAGTGAATTCGCGGGTATACCTGACCAGCGGCTCCAGCCAGGTGCGGCTGATATTGGCCATCTCGACCCAATCATAGGTCCGCGGATCCTTCTGCTGCTTCACCACCATGGCGACGCGAAGCGTTCCGCCCTTCTTGCCTTCCTCGGCGAGCGCCGGCGTCGGCGCGGCCAAGCCGACCATGCCGTAAGCGGCCGCGGTCGATGCGCCGAACGCGCTCGCAATCGCGAGGAATTCGCGCCGGTCCATGCGGCCCTCACGAGCGTCCTTGGCCATGCGCGTTATCGCTTTTGGTACGCGGGTTCCTCCGCTTTTGAAGAACTTCATTTCGAATGCTCCCTGTTGACGATTTTTGTCTCTCACGTATTGCCCCAGCCAATGCGATGCGCCGCTGGCCGAAGAAGGGGCGACTGCTGGCGTTGTCCGGCCGTTGGCTGCGGCCTAGATGGATTGGCCAAGCACCCTCCCCTCGTAGATTGCAGCCACTGCGAGCCGCGGCGCCAAGGCGTCGCCGATGACTTTCGGCTTCAGCGCCGGTGCCAGGTCTTCGAGATCATCCAGCACCCAGGTGTCCGAGACGTTGGTGGTCGCAAGGATCAGTGTGTCGGCGTTGATGACGGTCTCAGCGCCATCGAGGTGGCACCTGACCGTCGCACGGTCGCCATGCCATTCCTTGACCACCGAGTCGGTTATCCATTCGCCGCCGGCGCTCTTGAGCTTGGCCCGCGCCACGCCGTCGCTTTCCGTCCGCTGCAGGTAACGTCCGAGCACCGGCCAGGAGGTGACGACCGTGACGCGATGGCCAGACGTGGCGATTTCGAGAGCGGTGCCGAGACCCCGCCAGTCACCGGTGTCATCGATGAGGAGCACATGGTCGCCCAGCCGTGCCGTCCGGGTCATCACGTCCTCGACGGACCAGACATTGAGCAAGTCCACACCCGGAAGGCGGTCCTGCCCAGGCAGTCCACGCTGGAAACCGGTTCCCGCTGGCTGCGAGCCCGTCGCAATGACGATTTCCTCGAAGTCGCGGCTGGCAATCTCCCCAGCATCGAGCGGGGCATTGAACAAGACGGTCACGCCCAGTCCGGTCAACTGTCGTTCGTACCAGTCGATCAGCTCTAGGATCTGAGATCGGCGAGGCTGCAAGCCCGCAAGCCTGAACTGCCCGCCGAGTTGTGGGCCGGCCTCCGCGAGCGTCACGCTGTGACCGCGCTCGGCGGCGACGCGAGCCGCTTCAAGACCGGCCGGGCCGCCTCCCACGACGAGCACACGCTTCGGCGTCTCGGCCGGGCCGAAGCGATCGCCGCCCCACTCGAATTCGCGGCCGGCCGAAGGATTGACGAGGCACGAGATCCAATAGTCTCTCGACCGCCTTCCCCAGCACATCTGATTGCACGAGATGCAGCCGCGAATGTCGGCGTCCCTGCCGCTCTCCACCTTCCTGACCCAATAGGGATCGGCGACCTGTCCGCGAACGATGCTGATCATGTCAGCCTGCCGCGACGAGATAACCTCGTTGGCATTCTCCGGTGTCCGGATATGGCTTTCCGCCTGGACGCGGGTGTGTTTGCAAACTTGTTTCAGCGCCTCGGCGTTGGGAGCGCCAAGCTTGTCGGCAAACAGGAAGGTCGGCATTACCGAGGAGTGGTCGAAATAGCTTCCCGTGCCGCAACTGATGTAATCGATCAGCGTCCGCGTATCGTGATACGCGGCAATCTCCTGGAGCAGTTCCGTGTTCATCCCCACGTCGACAGAGGTGTCGATGCTCGACGCGAGGCCGATAATGAACTCTTCACCGACGGCCGCACGAATGCGCGAGGTGATCTCGGTCGAGAATCGCATCCTGTTTTCGAACGAGCCACCCCAGCGGTCGTCGCGCCGGTTCGACCAGGGAAGCCAGAACTGCTCGATGAGCGAATTGTAGGGGCCGAACAATTCCACGCCATCGAAACCGCATTTCTTCGCTCGGACAGCGGCGCGAACGAAGCTCTCGATGATCTCCTCGATCTCGGCTTCCCGCATCCGGTGGCTGCCGTCTCCATCGTGGTAGGACGGCAGGCCGGATGGCGACCAGTTCGCCGAGTAGGAATTGTCGTAATCCCCATGCTGGCCGACATGATAAAGCTGGTGAACCATCACCGCGCCTTCGGCCTTGCATGCATCGGTGATCGCCCTGAAACCGGGGATCACCGCATCATCGTCGTGACGGAAATTGCCGCGCGTCAACCGAGCCGTGCGATGGACCGGCATCGGCTCGACCACGATCATGGCCGCGCCTCCCCTGGCCCGCTCCAGGTAGTAGCCCAGGTGCCGCGCTCCAGGCAGACCGTCCTCGGCCATGTTGGCCGTGTGAGCCCCGAAATTGATCCGGTTGCGCAGCGTCTTGTGGCGCAGTTGGAGCGGCTCGAGGATTTTCGGGAAAGCCGGCTTTAGCGTCATTTCAGTTTCGCCGCGAACGCCCATCGGATTGGAACCGACCGAACATTAGCGGTTCGCGAAATTCCAGAATTGTGATTTCGGTGCATTTTTCATAAAAAATGGACCGGCACGCCAGACGTCGTGGAGTAGGCTAAATTGACACCTGCGCTGAAAACCCCCGAGCGCGTGGGGCTCCCCTACCTCAAGATCGGCATCATCCTTTGCCCAAGCTTCACCCTGACGCCGATGGCGAGCTTTGTGGATGCCCTGCGTTTGGCCGCCGACAAGCAGGATCAGAGCCGGCAGGTCTATTTCGCGTGGGATTTCATCTCGGCAGGGCCGCTACCGGTGCATGCCAGCTGCGGTCTCGAGATGGTTGCGACAGGAAACCTGGAAAATCCGAGCGCCTATGACTGCATAGCCGTTTGCGGCGGACTGGTGCGGGACATGGAGAATATCCAGGCGGCGACGTTTGACTATCTGCAGGCCGCGGACAAACGTGGCATTCCCATCATCGGCTTGTGCACTGGCAGTTTTGTCCTGGCTCAGGCTGGACTTCTCAGGCATCGTGAATGCGCTCTGCATTTCGACACCTTGGGCGAGTTCGCCGCCAGGTTTCAGGATGTCAGCCCGGTCACCAGCCAAAATTATGTCATCGACGGCAACATCGTAACCTGTCCGGGAAGCATCGTGGCTATCGAGGTCGCAGCTTTCCTTATTGCGCATTATAGCAATGCCGGCAGGGCTCAGAAGGCCCTTAACTACCTTCTGTTCAAACCCGAAGAGCCGCGGATTGTCCTCAGGACGAAACCGTATGAGGAGGCTCTTGGGGCAGCGTCGCGGCTGACCGTGGAGGCCGTGAAAGTGATGGAGACCCGTATCGATACGCCATGCTCGATTGAGGAGCTCGCGCGTTCTCTGAACACCTCCAAAGCGCGCTTGAATCGAGCCTTCCTGGCAGACCTCCGAACCGCGCCCGCCGCATTCTGGCGCCGGATTCGTCTAATCGCAGCGCGTGAACTGCTTGCCAGCCGGCGGCGCAGCGTGACCGAGATCGCTTATGAAACCGGCTTCAGCGACACCGCGCATTTCTGCAGCACCTTCAAAAAGCACTTTTCGATGACGCCGGAGCAGTTCAGACGCATTGGAAAACTTTGGATGCGGCTCCGGGAGCGAATGAAGGCCGCCGCCGGAGAGCCAATCGCGCTACGAGCGAAGCTCTTTCGATTGAGCCATGAACCAGTCCACAAGCTCGCGCGATTTTCGGCCTTGGCCCGTACGATCATTCGTCAGCAGGAAGAAGGCCCTGTCGGTTCTTGTTTCCGACCGCAGCGGGCGCACGAGAAGCTTGTTGCTGAGAAGATACTGGGCCGTCAGCGACCAACCCAGCGCGATCCCCTCGCCGGCAAGCGCCGCCTGCAGCGTTGGCTGATAGTCGTTGAAGACGATGTCGGGTTTGATCCTGGCGCCATCGCCTCCCGCCAATTCCACCCATTCGGGCCAGCCCATGCGCTTGCGGTAGGCGTCGGACGAATGGAGCAACCGGTGACGGCCGAGATCGTCGACCGTGCGCAGCTCGGCATGAGCCGAAAGGTAGCTTGGCGAGCAGACCGGGAAGATCACTTCGTCGCAGACGAACCAGCTGTTGGGGTCCTGAAAGTCTCGAGGCCGGACCCAGACGGTCACGTCTATGTCCTGATCGGGTTCGATGTCCCTGTCGGTGGCGACGACCCTGATCCTGATATCCGGATGATCGCCCTGAAAATGATAGAGCTGCGGCGCCAGCCAGTGAGCTGCGAGCGACGTCGAGGCGGCGAATGTGATGTATCTGGTGCCGCGGTCGGAAATGGCCTCGAGACTTTGCTCCATCCGCCGGAAACTCGTACGAACCTCCTCGTGAAGCTGACGCCCCGCCTCGGTGAGGTGCACACCGCGATTGTCTCGCGAAAACAAAGCGACGCCGCAATGTCTCTCGAGCATCTTGATCGCGTGGGAAACGCTCGGTTGGGTCACGTTGAGCTCGCTGGCGGCCCGCTTGAAGCTCAGGTTTCTGGCCGCTGCCTCAAACACGAACAGGGAATGGGTCGACGGAACGAGGCTGCGAAGCTTTGACATAGATGCAATTTATATCAGGCAGCTTCTTTTCAGTCTACGAGCGGTGCCGCCCGCGTGTTCTATTCATCTCAGAGATGAAATCGCGATGCTGGCCCTGCGGGTGGCACCAAACGGTCCGATCGCGCCTTGAACATGGCAGATCCCTTGCTCCAGAAATTGCCGACACATCGCATACCGGTGCAAGCGCCTCACGCTGAACCCACGGTCTCGGGCTGGTACAGCACATCAGGCCCGGAACTGGCCGCCGTGCCGATGAAGGGAGACGTGTCTTGCGACTGTCTCGTCATTGGCGGCGGCTGGATGGGATTGCATGCAGCGCGGCGCTATGCCGAGCTCCATCCGGACGCCTGCGTGCTCCTCGTCGATGCCGGCCGGATAGGCGACAACGCATCCGGCCGATGCATGGGGTTTGTGATCGATCTCGCGCACAACCTCCGCAAGCGCGACTTCGTCGAAGACATCAAGGGAAACAAAGAGGAGCTCTTCGTCAATCTGGACGGGATTGCCTACATTCGCAGCGCGGTCGAGGAACACGGCGTCGGTTGCGACTGGGACCCACAAGGCAAGTACCACAGCGCTGCAACGGCTCATGGCATCAATGATCTGGGTCGTTTCTCCAAGGCGCTGGACAGGCTCGGACAAAAGCATCGCTGGGTCGATCTACCGGAAATCCAGTCCATCACCGGGAGCAGGCATTACATCAAGGCGATACACCATCCCGGCACAATTCTCTTGCAGCCGGCGAAATACCTGAAGAACGCTGCCCGTCAGCTTCCCAAAAACGTCACCGTCCACGAGAACACGCCAATCGTGGCGGTGCAATTCGGCAAGCCCCGGCATGTTTTCGAGACGCCCACGGGCATCATCAAATCAGCCAAGGTCATCATCTGCGCATCCGGCTATCTGACCAGGTTCGGTTTTTTCAACAATCGCGCCATCCCGCTTTATACGTTCGCCAGCATGACGCGGCAGCTCACCGCGTCGGAGCTGGCGTCTGTCGGGCAACAGAATGCGTATGGACTGATACCGGCGAACAGCTTCGGAACGACGGCACGGCGCACCCGCGACAACCGGCTCTTCCTGCGGAACGTCTACGCCTACGCGCGTGATTTCAAGACGACCGCGCAGGATGTCGAAAGGGCGCGAATTCAACAGCAGGTGGCGTTCGAGCGTCGCTGGCCCGAACTTTCGCACATCGGATTCGAGGCCAGTTGGGGTGGTCTCCTGACGCTGGCGCAAAACGGCGGCATGGTGTTCGGCGAGCTGGGAGAGAACGTCTACGGAGCCGCTTTCTGCAACGGAACGGGCGTGGCCAGGGGCGCCGCCTTCGGCAAGGCGGTTGCCGAAGTCGCTGCCGGTCTTTCATCGCCGGTGATCGAAATTCTGAAAGGCCGGGCCCGGCCAAGCAGACCCTATCCAAGGCTGATCACCGCCATGGGAGTCCGCATCGCGACGGCGCTTCGCTTCAAGCAGGCGGGCGCAGAGGTTTAGTCAAATCGAAGAGGAATGGAAATGAGCGACCTGAAGGGCATCAATCTGGCGATGCAGACTCCATTCGACGAGGATGGAGCGATCGACTTCGCGATCTTCGAAGAACTGATCGAGAAGTATCTTGCCGCCGGCGTGCACGGCCTGGTGCTGGGATCCGGCACCGGACAGCACCCCTACCTGACCGAAAGCGAATGCAACCGCCTCTATGAGGTTGGCGTCAAGCTCGTGGCCGGCCGATGCAACGTGATTTGCCAAAGCTCCGCGCTCAACGTGGAGGAGGTGATCCGGCGGTCGCGGCAAGCCGAGTCCGTCGGGGCGAACGCCCTGATGGTCCTGCCGCCCTACTTCGAGGGGCCATCCGACGAGCAGGGCATTTTCAGCTTCTACGAGGAAATCGATGCGGCTGTCGGCATCGACATAGTCGGCTACAACATTCCGCAGGCGACCGGAATTTCGGTATCGGCGGCGCTTTTCGACCGCCTCAGCGGGCTCAACAACTTCAGTTACATCAAAGACAGCGCCGGCGACTTCACCGTGCACCAGGAATTCCTGCGCACGCGAGGCGCCGTCCTCAACGGCTGCGACACGACCACGCTTTACGCGCTCTTGGCCGGGGCTCGCGGCGTGATCTGGGGGGCAGCCAACTACATGCCCTACGAAGCCGTCAGATTGTACGAGCTGGTGACCGCCAGACAATATGACGAGGCGTTCCAGCTTTGGCAGCGGATGCTGCCGTCACTGCTTTTCATCTGGCGGGGGCCATACACCCCATCGGTGCTGAGGGCAGCACAGCTGCGCGGCTTCGGCACCGGAAACGTCCGCAAGCCGCTAAGGAGGCTCTCGTCCGAGCAAGAGGCGGCTCTGCGGCATTCGCTCGGGCCCCTGCTTGGCTGAGGTCCTGTCATCGGCCCTAATGAGAGGGAACGTGCATGCGTAACATAACAAGAAAAGCTGGCTGCGAAGACCTTCTTCCGGTCAGCCTTCCGCCGACCTTGCCGCCGATTTGATGGGCTGGAGCACGTAGGACGGCACGACAAGCCCCTGGAACAGGTGTGCGAGAAATCTCGTACCGGCCGCCGACGAAGCGCCTGGTGAACGATCTTTGGGCAGGCTATGTGTTATCTGATTATAAAATCTGTGTACGTAGATAATACAATTCGTTGACTCTGGCGCGCCCATGTGCAATTTTGCGCCCCATCGAATGCGCCGAACCTGCAGGCCGCAACTCCGGTTTCATATCGATCTGCCGCACGAAGTGTCGGCCGAAGGCCTCAGTGTGGCGCCTCCGCAGCCAGAAGCAGGCGGGGACATCGCGATCTACCGAGCAATGGGAAGACGATGAGACCGCCGTTTTGCATCACCTGCTAGTCGCAGGCTCAGTTTCGCCGGGCGGCGTGGGTTCGGTGTCACTTCATCAATAAGCCACGCGAAAAAGTGAGGAGAACACAATGAGACGATTGCTCTTTCCCGCCGTTGCCCTTGGGGCTCTGCTGAGCGCCGGAGCCGCACACGCAGCCTGCGGCGACATTACTTTGGCGGTCTTCAGCTGGCAGTCGGCCGAGGCCATGTCCAATGTCGACCAGTTCATCCTGAAGAACGGCTATGGCTGCAACGCCACGACGGTTGCTGGCGACACCGTGCCGACGATCACCGCGATGATCGAGAAGGGCCAGCCGGATATCTCTTCGGAATCGACGCCAAGCCTGCTTGGTGACGTCTATACCAAGGGCGCCGCCGAGGGGCGGATCAGCCAGATCGGCACCGCGATCAGCGACGGACAGGTTTCCGGCTGGTACATTCCCAAATATGTCGCTGACGCGCATCCCGACATCAAGACCGTCGACGACGCCATGAAGCATCCTGAGCTGTTCCCGGCTCCGGAAGACCCTTCCAAGGGTGGCGTTATCCAGGGCCCACAGGGCTGGGGCGACACGGTCGTGACGGCGCAGCTCTATAAGGCCATCGAGGGTGACAAGAAGGGCTTCGAGCTGGTCCCAACGGGCTCGGCTGCAGCGCTCGATGGCGTCATCTCCAAGGCCTATGAACAGAAGCAGGGATTTCTCGCGCAATATTGGGCGCCGACATCGCTGCTGGTGAAGTATCCGATGGTGCGCCTCGAAATGGCTCACGACGATGCCGAGTGGGCGCGTTGCACCTCCAAGCAGGACTGCCCCGATCCGAAGCCGAACTACTGGAAACAGGCAGAGATGGTGACGCTGGCCAGCAGCAAGTTCACCTCGCGTGACGACGTCGGTCCGGTCAAGGACTATTTCGCCAAGCGCAGCTGGACCCAGGCCGAAGTCGGCAAGGTGATGCTGTGGATGACCGACAACCAGGCCAACGGCGAGGACGGCGCCAAGTGGTTCATCAAGAACATGCCGGAAGTCTGGACCAAGTGGGTCCCGGCTGACGTCGCCGAAAAGGTCAAGGCCGCGCTCTAAATCTGGCAACCGAGCAAGTGGAGGCTTTGAGGATTCTCAAGGCCTCCGATGCGGCTCGGTCTGTCGGCGTAGCCTTCGTTCCCTGCTCTCGGCCTGTGGCCGGCAATGTGTCGCCTGTGGCGCACTCACAATAGGGCATCGCGACATGGATTGGCTTTTCAGATTCCCTCAACTCGACCCCGAATTCCTGCTTGCGGTCAAGCGGGCCATCGACGGCGCTTTGAAAGCGCTGACGCGTGGCTACGGTCAATCGATCGAGGATTTCTTCTATCCGCTGCAGCGCGTCCTCATCTTCTTCGAAAGCACCATCTCGAACGCGCCTTGGCCCCTGGTCGTGATCGCCCTGGCCGTCATCGCTTGGTTTGCGGCACGGCGCTGGGCCGTGGTCGCCGCCGTCGTCGGTACGCTCATCGCCATCGGCCTTCTTGGCCTGTGGCAAGATGCGATGAAGACGATTTCGCTTGTCTTCACCTCGACCATCTTCGCCATTGCCATCGGCATCCCGCTCGGCATCCTGATGAACCGCTACAAGCGCGTTGGCGGGGTCATGCAGACGGTGCTCGACGTCATGCAGACGATGCCGCCTTTCGTCTATCTCATTCCGGTCGTCATGCTGCTCGGCATAGGCCGTGTGCCGGGGTTCATCGCGGTGGTGATCTACGCCATCCCGCCGATCATCCGCCTCACCGACCTTGGCATCCGCCTGGTCGACAAGGAGGTCCTGGAGGCCGCTGACGCCTATGGCTGCTCGCGCTCGCAAAAGCTCTGGAAAGTGCAGATCCCGCTCGCCATGCCGACAATCATGGCCGGCATAAACCAGACGATCATGATGGCGCTCGGCATGGTGGTCATCGCCTCGATGATCGGCGTGCAGGGGCTCGGGCTCAACGTTCTGCAAGCCCATCGCCAACCAGTACTTCACGCAAGGCATCTTCAACGGCTTTGCCATCGTCGGCATCGCGATCATTTTCGACCGCATCAGCCAGGCCTATGGGCATCGCCTGCAGAAGCACCGGGGTGCAGCACATGACTAGCAACAACGCGTCAATCGAAATCCGTGACCTCTACAAGATATTCGGAAAGTCGCCGGCGCAACATGTCGACGCGGTCCGCAGCGGCATGACCAAGGCCGAATTGGCAAAGGTGCACGGGCAAATCCTGGGTTTGAATAATATCAACATCTCCATGCCGGCCGGAAAGATCCAGGTCGTCATGGGGCTGTCGGGCTCGGGTAAGTCGACGCTGATCCGGCACATCAACCGCCTGATCGAGCCGACGTCCGGCTCGATCATGATCGATGGGCGTAACGTCCTCGATATGTCCGAGCTGGATCTGCGGGAGTTCCGACGCAATCACACAGCGATGGTGTTCCAGAGGTTTGGACTCCTGCCGCACAGGACCGTCATCGACAACGTGACGTTCGGCCTGGAGGTGCGCGGTGTCGAAGCGGCCAAGAGCCGCGATACGGCCATGGGCTGGATCGATCGCGTGGGGCTTTCCGGTTTCGAGACGCGCTATCCGAACGAACTGTCTGGCGGCATGCAACAGCGCGTCGGACTTGCGCGCGCGCTGAGCAACAATGCCTCGATCCTGCTGATGGACGAAGCCTACTCGGCTCTCGATCCGCTGATCCGGACCGACATGCAGACCATGCTTCTCGAACTGCAGACCGAGTTGAAAAAGACCATCGTCTTCATCACCCACGATCTCGATGAGGCGCTGAGGCTCGGCGACCAGATCGTCATCTTGCGCGATGGCTCGATCATCCAGCAGGGCGACAGCCAGGACATCCTGTTGCGCCCCGCCGACGATTACATCGAGCGGTTTGTGAAGGACGTCAATCGCGGCCGCTTCATCAAGGTCGATGCCATCATGGAATCCTTGCTGCAATCCGAGAGCAGATCGCTGCCGAAGCTGAAGTCCGGCTTGACGCTCGAGACCGCCGCCAAGGAACTGACGAACTCCTCCTATGATTCAGCCTTCGTCACAGGCGACGGCGGCCGGCCGCTCGGATTGATTTCGCTGCGGCAGATCACGGCGGCTCTTTCATCCGGGGCGGCCGCGTGAGGTACGCAATTGAAAGCGACGATGCGAGAGTTCGCAAACGCCCCTGTTTTGCCGAACAGCCTATTGATCGAAATCGCCACTCCATTGATGGAGAACTATCTTGAAATTCGAAGGCATCTATACACCGGCGATCACGCCGCTTCGCCCTGACGGGCGGATCGACGACGCCGCTTTCGCGGATGTTCTGGAGTCGCTCATCGAAGCCAAGGTGCACGGCATCATCGTTGGTGGATCGACCGGTGAATATTATGCCCAAAGCGCCCAGGAGCGCTTCGAGCTCGGTGCATACGCCAAGCAGGTGATCGGCACCCGCCTTCCGCTGGTCATCGGCACAGGCGCTACCAGGACCGAAGATTCGGTCGAATACGCCAAGGCGGCGAAGGAGATCGGCGCCGACGCGATCCTCGTCTCGTCGCCGCCATATGCCTTGCCGACGGAGCGCGAGAACGCGGTTCATGCGCTCACCGTCGACCGCGCGGCCAACCTTCCGATCATGCTCTACAACTATCCGGCCCGCATGGGCGTGATGATGGGCGAGGAGTATTTCTCCCGCGTCGGCAAATCCCGCAACGTCGTCGCCATCAAGGAAAGCTCCGGCGAAATGGGCAATTTGCACCGGCTTGCCCGCAAGTTCCCGCACATCTCGCTTTCCTGCGGCTGGGACGACCAGGCGCTGGAATTCTTCGCCTGGGGCGCCAGGAGCTGGGTCTGCGCCGGCTCGAACTTCCTGCCGCGCGAGCACGTCGCGCTCTACGAGGCCTGCGTGCTCGAAAAGAACTTCGACAAGGGCCGCGCCATCATGAGCGCGATGCTGCCGCTGATGGACTTTCTCGAATGCGGCAAGTTCGTCCAGTCGATCAAGCATGGATGCGAGCTGATCGGCCTGAAGGCAGGCGGCGTGCGCGCTCCGCTGCGGCCTCTCAATTCGGAAGAAAAGCGATCCCTCCAGACTGTCGTCGCCACGCTGAAGCGGACGGTCGCCCAGATCACGTCGGGAGCAAACCAATGCATGAGCCTTTGACCGCCGCCGAATACAAGGCGCTCGCCGCCGAGATTCAATTCCCGACCAATGCCTTCATCGACGGAGGCTTCCGCCCGGCGAATTCCGGCAAGACCTTCAGAACGACCAATCCGGCGACCGGCGAGGTGCTTGCCGACATCGCGGCTTGCGACGCCAGCGATGTCGACTTCGCCGTGGCCAAGGCCAGGGAGGCCTTCGACGACGGCCGCTGGCAGCATCTCGCGCCTGGCGAGCGCAAGGCCGTCCTGCTCAAATTCGCCAAGCTCCTGGAGCGCAACCGCCACGAGCTCGCGGTCATGGAAAGCCTCGACAGCGGCAAGCCGATCCGCGAATGCCAGACCGTCGATGTGCCGGACACGATCCATACCATCCGCTGGCATGCCGAGCTGATCGACAAGCTCTACGACAACACCGCGCCCGTTGGCTCGAAGGCGCTGACCATGGTCGTGCGCGAGCCGGTCGGCGTCGTCGGCTGCGTCCTGCCGTGGAACTTTCCGCTGCTGATGCTGGCCTGGAAGATCGGCCCGGCGCTTGCGGCCGGGTGCTCGGTCATCGTCAAGCCTGCCCAGGAGACGACGCTGACCACGCTGCGTGTCGCGGAGCTCGCCCATGAGGCCGGAATCCCGGCCGGCATCTTCAATGTCGTGCCGGGCGGCGGCAAGGAGGTCGGCGAACCGATCGGCATGCATATGGGCGTCGACATGGTGGCCTTCACCGGATCGACGCCGACCGGCCGCCGCTTCCTGCGCTACGCGGCCGACTCCAACCTCAAGCGCGTCGTGCTGGAATGCGGCGGCAAGAACCCGGCCGTGGTTCTCGACGACGCCGAAGACCTCGATCTCGTCGCCGAACAGGTGGTCAACGGCGCGTTCTGGAACATGGGCGAGAACTGCTCGGCCACCTCGCGGCTCATCGTCGACGCCAAGATCAAGGACGAGTTGCTTGAGCGGATCGGCGCCTACATGCGCGAATGGAAGACCGGCGATCCGCTCGACCCTGAAAACCGCATCGGCGCGCTGGTCAGCAAGACCCATTTCGAGAAGGTGAAATCCTTCCTCGGCGACGTGAAGACCGAAAAGCTCTTGGTCGCCCATGGCGGCGCCACGCATAAGGGCGCCTATATCGAGCCGACCGTCGTCGACGGCGTCACGCCTGCGAGCCGCCTCTTCCAGGAGGAAATTTTCGGGCCGATCCTGTCGGTGACGACGTTCAACTCGCTGGGCGAGGCGATCGCGCTCGCCAACGATACGAATTACGGCCTGACCGCGTCCGTCTACACGGGAAGCCTGCGCAAGGCGATCAAGCTCTCCCGCGAGATCCGGGCGGGTGTCGTCACCGTCAACTGCTTCGGCGAAGGCGACGCGACCACACCGTTCGGCGGCTACAAGGAATCCGGCTTCGGCGGGCGCGACAAGTCGGTCTTCGCGCATGACAACTACTGCGAACTGAAGACGGTCTGGATCGACGTCTCCGACCGTTCGGTCGACGAGACCGTCCGGTGAGCGATCTCGTCGTCAAGCGGCTTCCGGCTGAATCCGGAATCTCTGGCTGGGAGGCGATCAGCAGACGCTGCTTCCCGGTCCGCACGCTCGACGGCGACATCAAGGCCGACTGGCTGATCATCGGCGGCGGCTTCGCCGGCCTCTCCGCCGCCCGGCGGCTGGCCCAGCTTCGGCCCGGCGACAGGATCGTCCTGCTGGAAGCCGGAGAGGTCGCCAAAGGCCCCGCCGGCCGGAATTCCGGCTATATGATCGACACCCCGCACAATTTGTCGTCGGGCGAATATTCCGTCGCCGGTGAGGCCGAAACAAAGGCGGAGATCGCCGAGAACCGCTTCGCGATCGCCTTCGCCGCCGAAGCGGCCGCGGAATACGGGATGTCCGCGCGCACCTTCGATCCTTCGGGCAAGATCAATGCCGCGGCGACCGAGCGCGGCATGACGCTCAATGCCAATTACGGCCGCTCGCTCAAGGCGATCGGCGAAGGGCATCGCTTCCTCGACGCGAGCGACATGCGGGAAATCACCGGGTCGTCCTACTATCTCGGCGGCCTTTACACGCCCGGCGCCGTGATGATCCAGCCCGCCGACTATATCCGCGGGCTCGCGGCGGGGCTCGCACCGAAAGTCGATATCTTCGAGCACTCGCCGGTGCTCAAGCTCACCCGGGCCGGAGGAGCCTGGAAGGCGGTGTCGCGCACCGGAAGCGTCACCGCGCCGAAAGTCATCCTCGGCGTCAACGGCCATATCGACGATTTCGGCTATTTCCGCGGCCGCCTGATGCACATCTTCACCTATGCATCGATGACCGCCCCTTTCACCGCGAAATCGACGGGCAAGGACCGGTGGGCCTTGCTGCCTGCCGATCCGATGGGCGCCACGGTCCGGAAGATAACCAGCGACGGGCTCTCGCGGATCGTGATCCGGACCCGGTTCACCTATGACTGGCCCGTTCGGGTCAGCGAGAAGCGCCTGGCCGGCATCGCCGCCGAGCAGCGTGCTTCTCTGGATGCCAGGTTTCCGGACCTCAAGGATGTGCCGTTCGAATATGTCTGGGCCGGACGGCTCTGCCTCAGCCGCAACCACGTGCCGGCCTTCGGCGAGATCGATGACGGGCTTTATTCGGCGTGCTGCGAGAACGGACTTGGGACCGTCAAAAGCACGCTCGCGGGCGTCATGGCCGCGGATCTCGCGACCGGCACCCGGTCGAGCATGCTCGACAAATATGCGGATCAACCGCAACCCGCGCGGCTTCCTCCCGAGCCGTTCGCGTGGATGGGCATCAACACGGTGATCCGTTTGCAGGAATTGCGTGCTGGTCGCGAGGGATGAGCCTGGCGGGGCAATGTGAGGACGTGGCCCGGATGGCGACGTCCACTTGATGGGAAATGAGAAAGATCATGCGCCGCAGCTTCTTTTGCATCGACGCCCACACCTGCGGCAATCCGGTCCGGCTCGTCGCCGGCGGCGGCCCCTTGCTGCCGCACATCCCGATCGCCGAGCGGCGCGAGTTGTTCATGCGCGAGCATGACTGGATCAGGCGAGCGCTGATGTTCGAGCCGCGCGGACACGACATCATGTCGGGCGCCATCATCTATCCGGCCTACCGCGAGGACTGCGATTTCGCCGTCATCTTCATCGAGGTCAGCGGTTGCCTGCCCATGTGCGGCGCCGGCACGATCGGACTGGTGACGGCGGCGCTCGAAGAAGGGCTCGTCACGCCGCGCGTCCGGGGCAAGCTCTCGATCGAGACGCCGGCAGGAAGGGTCGACATCGAGTATGACAAGCCGGGCGCCTTCGTCGAAAGCGTGCGCATGTTCAACGTCGCGAGCTACCTGCATGCCGCCGATGTCGGCGTCGATCTACCTGGTCTCGGCCGGCTCGTCGTCGACATCGCCTATGGCGGCAATTTCTATGCGGTGGTCGAGCCGCAACAGAACTGGCAGGGTCTGGACGGCATGCCGGCCAGCGACATCGTCGAGCTCAGCCGGCGGCTGCGCGACGCGCTGGCGCCTAACTGCGATCCAATCCATCCGGAGGATGACAGGATACGCGGCGTGCATCATGCCATCTGGTGCGACGGGCCCTCAGGCGATGGCGACGGCCGCGGCGCGGTGTTTTACGGCGACAAGGCGATCGACCGATCGCCGGGCGGCACCGGAACGTCGGCGCGCATGGCGCAACTGCATGGCAAGGGCCGCCTGAAGGTCGGCGAGACGTTCCGGCAGGAGAGCCTGATCGGCACGGTGTTCAAGGGCCGCGTCGAGGTGGAAACTAACATCGGTCCGTTCAAGGGCATCAAGCCGAGCATCGACGCCTGGGCGCAGATCATCGGCCACAATACGATCTTCGTCGACGATCGCGATCCGCTCGCGCATGGGTTCCAGATCCGCTGACGGCAAGCGGACACAAGCGCCGGCATGGCGAACCGCCTGGGCTCCTACCCCAGGCCAGGCCCGACCCAGGCCGGCACCATCGCGCGACATTGTTGCGGCGAGATGCCGTTGAACGCCCGGAAGCACTTTGCAAAGTGCGAGGCGGATATGAAGCCGCACGCCATCGCGATATCGATGAGGGGCAAGCGCGTCCCTTCGATCAGGCGCTTGGCATGGTCTGTGCGTATCCGCAGATAGTGCCGCACTGGCGGCACCTCGATATGAGCAGCAAACAAGCGTTCGAGTTGGCGCCGTGACACTCCGGCCCGATGTGCAACCTCATCCATGGAGAGCGGAAATTCCACATTCTCTTCCATGATCCGCATCGCCATCACGAGCTTGTCGCTCACCCCGGCGAAGGCAAGACCGGTCGGGCCGGTCTGCCGGTTTGAGCCTGAGCGCTGGCCCTCTACGGTCGCATGCCGGCACACCTCTTGCGCGATGTACCCGCCGGCATGACTGCCGATCAGATCGATCGCGAGGTCGAAGGCCGCCAGCTCGCCGGCGCAAGTTGAATATTGTCCGTCTTTGACGAACAGGGAGTCTCGTATTCGCGGCTGATTGAAAACTTCGGAAAATGCGGCGAGCCGAGACCAGTGGATCGTACAACGCGTTCCTGCAAGCAGACCGGTCTGCGCCAGCAGCCATGTCGCCGTTCCAACCGCCGATATCGAAACGCCGCGACGTGCAATCGTGCGCAGAAATCCATTAAGTTGTGGGGTCAGTTGCCGTTCGACCGGTTCGCCCGCCAATATCGCGAGCTGGTCCGGCTTGCGATCGTCCGATTTGCAACCCAGCTCATCGATTGTTGCATCGACTGCAATGGAGAGGGCGTTCGCACCTTCCACAGGCCGAGCGTCCACTCCCGCGATCCGCCAGCGGAATAGTGGCAAGCGCGATATCGTATTGGCGATGCGAAACGGTTCGATATAGGCGTGGAGCGCCAGATGCGAGAAGCCGGGCAACACCAAAACCACCAGGTCGAAGGGCCTGTCGGCGATCGCCGAAATCTCCGGCGTGGCGCAAGACTTCATGGCCGTTATGTTCGCGGACGCGTTCATCAGGCGCCGTAGATGCCGATTGGCTTGCCGGACGTTCCGGGCTCGGGGGTCACGCTCAGTATTCCTCGTTCAGCGCATCGACCGCGGGGATCTCGCGCGAGCGTCGGTCGATGTAGGCGCGCAGCTCCTCGTCTTTCGCTATATCGAGCGTGGGCTCTTCGTATTCGGCCAGAAGCCTGCGGGCATGCTCGAGTGCCCGCTGTTTGATGTCCTTGGCGCCGTCGGCATACCACTGCTCGACCGAGTTGTTGTCGAACAGTTTCGGGATGAAGAAGGCCCGCTCGAAATTCGCCTGCGTGTGCGGATGGCCAAGATAATGGCCGCCCGGCCCGACGTCACGCACGGCAGCCAGGGCCTCATCGAAGTCGTCCCACTGGATCCCCTGCCTCATGCGATAACCCATCGAGCAGACCTCGGCGTCGACGACGAATTTCGCGATCGAGCAGTGCATGCCGGCTTCGTTCCAGCCCGCCGAGTGCCAGATGTAATTGGCGCCCGACATCAGCACCGCCATCATGGTCATCGCGCTCTCATAGCCTGCCTGCGCGTCGAACACCTTGGCGCCGCCGAGCAGGTTGGAGGTGCGCCAGGGAACGTTGTAACGGCGCGCCATCTGGCCGATCATGAAGTTCATCAGCGAGATCTCCGGCGTTCCCGCCATCGGGGCGCCGGATTGCATCGAGACGGTCGACAGATAGTGCCCGTAGATCGCCGGGCAGCCTTTGCGGATCACTTGGGTATAGGCGAGCGCGGAGAGCGCCTCGGCATTGAGCTGCGCGACAGCGGCGGCTGTGGAGGCCGGTGTATTGGCGCCGCCCAGAACGAAGGGCGAGCACAGCACCGGCTGGTTGCGCCTGCAGAAGGCGCGCATGGCGCCGAGCATCACCTGGTCCCAGACCAGCGGCGAATTGCCGTTGCAATTGCCCGTCGCAACCGCGTGTGTCTCCAGGAAGCCTTCGCCGAACAGGATCTCGCACATGTCGAGCACGTCCTCGGCATTCTTGGGCGAAGTCGTCATGCCCATGAACATCTTGTCGGAATGCTTCATCGACGAGTAGGTGATGTGCAGGTGCCGATGCGCGACCACGATGTCCATCGGCTCGACGATGTGGTGCGCCGATGAGTGCAGCGCCGGCATCATGTGGGCCAGCTTGTGAAAGGTCCCGAGATCCGCGATCGTCGGGCCGCGCCTGACATCGTCGAGGTCGCGCATGTAGGGCGCACCGGTCATCGGCACGAAGATCGACTTCGGCCCGCCGAGCTCGACATTTTTCGCCGGGTCGCGGGCGAAGTACTCGATCCTGGAGGGAATGGTCTTGATGAGTTCCATGACCAGGCCGCGGTCGAGATGAACACGGTCGTCCGCTCGGACCTCGGCACCGGCCCTCTTCCAATCCTCGATCGCGATCGGGTCGCGAAACACGACGCCCACGTCTTCGAGGATCGCGAGGGAAGCCTCATGAATACGCTCGACCTGCTCGGCATCCATCGGCTCCACAACCGGCAGGCCGCGCTGGAGCGTCGGCAGCATATCGATCTTCGGTGCCGTGCGGATGGTCCGTCGCGCCTCCCGCCCACCTCTACGAGAAACTTGCAATTGAGCAGTCATGGCGGTCTCCGAGAAAAAACTTTGCAACCCTTGTGAGCTGGCGGAACTATTGCCGAAACAGGGAGATTTCACCTACTGCAAAAGTCTCACGCGCCTGTTGAGCAAAAGCGCGTAAAGGCCGAAGCTCCAGTGCTGAACAGCCGTCGCCGTCCGACGTTCACCGACGCAGGCTTCAGGCCTGGTCGAACCTTGTCTCTAGTCGCGTTGTGAGCCTGTAACGGATTGCCGAGCTTTCAGCTTCACGAGACCGGCAGCGGAAGTTTCTTGGTGCGGCCGCCGTCGATGACGTAGACCTGACCGGTGACGAAGGCGCTTTCTTCCGAAGCCAGCCAGACCGCGAGGTTTCCGACGTCGGTTGGCTGGCCGAGACGCCCGACCGGATGCATGACAAGCAGTTCCCTGCGGACGCGGTCGCTGTCGGTCATGCTGTCGATGTAGACCTCGCTGAGGTCTGAATTGATCCAGCCCGGCGCAATCGCATTGCAGCGGATACCCTCATGCCCATGGTCCACGGCGACCGCTGCCGTGAAGCCGTGGATGCCCGCCTTCGAGGCCGAATACGCGGGATGACCCGGATTGGACGCCAGCCCTTCGATCGAGCCGATGTTGACGATGCTTGCAGCGCCGCGCTTGCGAAGATGCGGCATTGCCGCCTGCGTCAGGAGGAACGGAGCCTTCAGATTGATGTCCATCATCAGGTCCCAATCTGCCTCGGTCATCTCGTCGACCGTCTTCTCGAACATGATGCCGGCGTTGTTGACCAGGATATCCAGCCCGCCAAGCCGCTCAACGACGTTCTCGACGGCCGAGCCAATCTCCTGGGAATTCGAAAGATCGGCCTTCACATAGATGGTGCGCTCGTTGAGGATTTCGTCGGGCGGGGCATTTCGCTGGACAATGGCGACTTTTGCCCCCTCCTCGACAAAGCGCTGGGTAATGCCGGCACCGATGCCGCGCCCGCCGCCGGTGATGATTGCAATCTTGCCTGCCAATCTGTCGGCCATGTGTCCCCTCAATAGACAGGCTTTGCGCCGTTGACTTCGACTGTCGTGCCCGCGATGTAGCGAGCGGCGTCGGAACTCAGAAAATAGACCACCTCGGCGATATCTTCCGGCTCGGCGATACGGCCGAGCGGCACGGTCCTGTTGAGGTCTGCAATGGCGGTGTCGGGATTGAAACCGCGCTTGGCGAAGCCGGTGTGCAGCATCGGCGTGTTGACCTCGTTCGGGCAGACCGCGTTGACCCTTATCCCGTCACCGGCATGATCGCGGCCGAGGCACTTCGAGAATGCCGCCACGGCCGCCTTGCTGGTGCAGTAGGCCGCGTGGCCAGGCCCGGGGTAAAGTCCCCAGCAGGATGCGATGTTCACGATCGCGCCGCCGCCGCGGCCCTTCATGTGACCGATGGCTTGCCTGCACGTATAGAAGATCGACTTCAGGTTGATGTCGAATGTCCGCTCCCAGTCGTCGTCGGTCGTCTCGAGGATGTTTCCGCGGGTGATGATGCCGGCGTTGTTGACAAGCACGTCCAGACGCCCTGTGGCCTGGATGGAATGGTCGATCAAATCCTCGCAATAGGCCTTGTTGCGGAGATCGCCGGCCTTGCTCCAGACATTCTTTTCGCCTCCGTTGAGCTCGACCCCAAGCCTGTCCAGCCCAGCCTGGTCGGCGTCGCCGGCAATCACACGATAGCCGTTGGCAATGAACTGTCTGCAGATCGCTTGCCCAATGCCTCCGGCCGCGCCCGTTATCACAACCGTCTTCTTCGCAGTATCAGTCATTGCTCGAGCCATCTTCCTAGGGGAGAGTTCAGTGCATATTCTCGAAACCGCCGCCGAAGGCCAGCGGCGCGGGCCTGCAAAAGACTCACCCCCTTGTTGAGTTGCGCGGCGCCAGAACTCGTACGGAGGCAGCGCGCAGAAAAATCATTCGCACGCTTTGACGGTATTGACGGCAGGTGCCTCATGGCAGCGGTGTCGGACGCTGATTGGAAGGCGTCGCGGTAGGCGGGGCTGGGCGGATTGGATTCTCCTATGGTCCGCCGCAAAGGGTTGGGGATCGCCGCCATAGCTGTCGAAACACCGCTATCGCATCGGCTACAGGCAGTTTCGGACAAGTCGGGCCTCTCTTGCTCAGGCTGTCGCGCTGCGCGATCATCGAAGTGTTGAGAGTTTGGACATGGTTCGCCGCTATTATGACCTGCCGTCATTGACCGCGTTGGCGGTTTTCGAGGCATCCGCCCGGCACCTGTCGTTCAAGCTGGCGGCTGCGGAACTGAACGTCACTCCCGGCGCCGTGAGCCGACAGATCAAAGCGATCGAGGACGAGCTCGGAGTGCCGCTCTTTACCCGCCTCGGCACCGGCGTGGCGCTGACAAGCGCAGGCGAAGATCTTTATGGCGTGCTGGCCAGCGGCTTTTCGCGAGCCGCCGACATTGTCCGAAACGTGAAGCGCGGCGATCGTTCGAAGAACGTTACCCTGGCTTGCTCGGATGCGCTGGCATCGATGTGGCTGATCCCGCGCATGCCGGTCTTCTGGACGCGGCACCCTGACATTTCCGTTGATCACCTGATCTCGGACAATCCTCGCGACTATCGCCGCGCCGAGGTCGAATTGCGCATCCGCTACGGATTTGGGTCGTGGCCGGACGAAACCGCCGAGTTGCTTTTCGACGAGACCATCTATCCGGTTTGCGGGCCGGGCTTTGCGAGCAGCCATCGCGATGCAACGGCGGACTCGCTGGCTGACTTGCCACTGCTGCATGTTGATTGGGTTGATCCTGACTGGGCCGGCTGGGACGAAGTTTTGCGACGCGCCGGCGTGCCCCACGGTTCGACCAGAGGTCGGCGCTTCGGCAAGTTTTTCGTGGCGCTGCAGGCCGCCCAGGCCGACCAGGGCGTTGCGGTTGGCTGGCACCGCCTGGTCAACGCGCAGGTCGACGAAGGCAAGCTGGTCAGATTGACCGATCTCGAACTGCCGGCGCCCGGCGGCTACTATCTCACCTGGAATGACAATCGTAAGCTTTCCCCCGCTGCAGAGAGCCTGCGCAGCTGGATCCGGGAAGTGGCGGCAGAGGAACGAGCGAGCTAGAGCTCGCCGCCGCAGCCTCGGCCAAGCGTCGGCGGACTGGGCGCGAAGTGTCGGCCACAACACCATATTCGTCGACGACCGCGATCCGTTGGCCCACGGATTCCAGATCAGGCAGGCGCTTGCTTCGATGCCTTGTCGTGGCCTCGGTCGTCCGAATGGCCGAGCATGCGAAGCGCACGGCCGATATTTACCTAAGCTGGCCAGTCTGGCCATCGTCCTTAGGGATGCGTTCCAATTGTATTAGCATTGGCGCATATTTCTATCAGCCGGTGCCCTCTTAGCGAAGTCCCCGTACTAGGTCCCCGCCGGTTAGGCCCGGTGGCCCTTGCCTTTCGCCACCAAACCCACAAGGGCTCCGGGCCGCTCCCGTGTCAGGGTGCCGACAGACCGCGCCGATGCGGTAAACTCTCCTTGCACTTGCCAGGACCGGGCTAGGCGACGCGAGCCGCATGCGGCTTCAGCATCGTGGCGAGCACGATGCCGGCGACGATGAAGGCGGCGCCGATGAGATCGTAGTCATGCAGGCTCTCGCCGAGCAGCAGATAGGCGAGGATGGCGACGAACATCGTCTGCAGATAGAGCAGCATGCTCGCCCGGCTGGCGCCGAGCGTCGCCACGCTGCGATTGTAGAGATAGTACATCAGGGCGCCGCCCGGGCCCGCCAGATAGGCGAGCGCGAGCCAGCCATGGGCGTTCAAGGCGGAGCGTTCGTCGTTGACCAGTTCCCACAGATGGAAAGGCAGGGCGACGAGCGCGCCGGCGCCGAGCAGGAGCACCACCAGCGGCAACAACTCGATGCCGAATTTGGAACGGCGCACCAGCACGGTGTAGAGCGCCCAGCAGAACGCGCTGCCGACGATCCACAATTCACCCAGATTGAACTGGAGCTGGAGCAGCGCCGTCAGGTCGCCATGCGCGACGATCACCAGCATGCCGGCGAGCGCAACCACCGCGCCGAGCGCCTGCCAAAGCCCGAGCGGCTCGCCAAGCACGAAACGCGCGAGCACCATCGTCATGACGGGAGACAGCGCCATGATGATGCCGGCCGTGGTCGCGTCGGTGTCGGCGAGGCCGCGGTAGATCATGCCCTGGCAGAGCGTCAGGCCGATCGCTCCGACGCCGGCGATCTCCAGCGGCCGGGATTTGAGAAGCGCGATCATCGCGCCGTGATGGCGATGCACGATCGGCAGCAGGATGGCGCAGGCGAGCGCAAGCCGCCAGAAGCAGAGTCCCCAGGGCGGCATTTCCGGCGCCACCCATTTGGCCGCGATATAGACGCCGGCCGACAGCAGCCAGCACAGCACCGCGGCCGGATAGCCGGAGAGCGAAGGTACCGAGGCGGCGGCGGACTGTTCCGCCGGATGAGCTATCGGCACCGCCTGCATGTCATGCCCCCGTTCAAAGAACGTCAGCGCCCAAGGATGGCGGCAATATATCTCAATCCCTGGCCGTCACATATATGCGCTTCCATGGACAGCGGCGGCTAAGATGCTTCGCTCCGGCTGGATGTGCTTCGGCGCCGCTACCGCATGCGCCCGCCACCGGAGCCATGCATGAACGACTGCAGCTCGTCCAGGTCGAGGCTGCCGTCGCCATCCTCGTCGGCGGCGTTGAAGATCCTGCCGACGATATCCTGAACTTCGCCCTGCGACAGTGCGCCGTCGCCGTGGGCATCCACTATCGCGAACATGACCTGCATACGGGCGCGGTGCATCATGCGCGGTCCCATCCGATCAGGCCTGCCAGCCATTCTGTCGTCGTCGCGCCGCGCTTGTCTGTCTTCGCGGTGCCAACGTCCGCCATGCCGGGGTCCCTGTTCAGCCGAACGATCTTCCTGCAGCTTTTCCTGGAGCGCGTCGTCGATCATCCGGCGGATCATCTCGCGCGTCGGACCTGCGGGTTGGGCGGTGGTTTCCGGTGTCGCGGTCGGTCCGGGCTTCTGCGGAATCGGCGTGGGCTCCGGCGCAGCACTTGTCTGGGCAAGGACCGGGAAGCTCATGAATAGCAAGGCAGCAGCGGCGGCTGTAGTTCTGTACGGAAGTTTCATCGGGTTCTCCCTTGAGCTGTGACTGTCTCTCAAACTGAGATGCACAACCAACCTGCTCTCGATCCGATGGTTCCGCGCGAAGCGCCGATGGCCCAAGAAGTGTTTCGAGCCTGCAGAATGCCGGCGCGCTCCTAGGCGCGTGAGACGGACTTCGACATCCCGCCAAGCTCGATCGCTCAATCACCTGAGAGCAATGTTTCGCACTGCCGACGGCAGGAGGCTCTCGGTGCCGGCCGCGGAAACCGGGGCGCCGTAAAGAACCCAGTCGGCCGCGATCTGCCCGATCACCGGGGCCAGCTGGATGCCGTAGCCGCCGGCGCCGGCGGCGGTCACCAATGTCGGCTCGGAAGCATCGATCGGGCCGACGAAGGGGCGATGGTCGGCGGTCACGGGGTAAAGGCCGGCCCAGCCCCGGCCAAGCCGCGCGCCCGGCAGGTCCGGCAGCCGCTCGAGGAGAAGCTCCGCCAGTCTGACCTTCGATCGTTCCTCGCACTGGTCGTTGTAATTGTCGGGATCCTCCGGCGCGAGCGAGTCCACCTTGTGGATCTCGGCGATCAGTTCGGTGCTTTTCTCATGGCGGAAATTGAGGCCGCTTCCCTCGCCGTTCACCAGATCCATGACCATCGGCATCGTGTAGCCGAGCGGCTCGTCGAGATGGATGACGACCGCCTCGTGACGCTCGGGCCAAATGTGCAGGCGCTGGCCGAAGAGCTCGGCGACCTGAGGCGCCCAGGCTCCTGCCGCATTGACCACGACATCGCAATCGATCGGATCGCCGCTGGTCTCCAGCGTGTAGCCGCGCGCTCGCCGCCTTACCCCGAGCAGCTTGCGATACTGGCGGATTTCGCCGCCCTCTGCGCGGACCGCCTGCGCCAGGAAAGTGCACATCTCGTGAGGGTCGAGGAAGCCATTGTCGGGCCCGAACAGCCCACCCTCCAGGCCATCCGGGTCGATATGCGGCACGAGTTCCGTGAGTTCGTTCGCACGATAGAGTCGCGAGCGCAGGCCGGCCGCTTCCTGAAGTTCCACCGACTTTGCAAACAGCTCCATCTGCTTCCGCGTGCGCGCCAGCCGCAGGTAGCCGATATGGTTGAAGCCAAGCCCCTGGCTCTCCCATTGGCGGAAGCGGCGCAGCGCATGAACGCGAAGCATGATCTCGAACGGATCGGTGAATTGCGACCCGACCACGCCGACCGACCTGCCGCTCGATCCGGAGGCGATCGACTGGCCTTCGAGCACGGTCACGCGCGCGCCCTGTTCGACAAGGTGGAGGGCCGAGCACAAACCCAACGTGCCGGCGCCGATCACCACCACATGAGGAGAAGCTGTCATCCGTGATCCTCCTGTCGGCCTGTCTCAGGACTGGCGAGCGATCTCGCCCAGGGTCTCGTCGATCGCCTGCAGAATGGCGCGGGCGTCCGCCTCGGTCATCGGTGTCGACAGCGCGAACAGGCCATAGCTGGCCGACAAGACGCCGCGGCCAAGCAAGCCCTTGTGGAAGGCATCGAGCTTCCTGCGTTCGGCCTGGCCCGGATAGACGGACCGGTAATCCGTGACCGGATGCGACGTGAAATGGACCTTGAAGAGCGAGCCCAGGCCGACGCATTGGCCGGCAAGACCATGCTTGCCCAATGAGGCCGCGATCCCGTCGCGCAACAACGCGCCTAGGCGATCGAGGTGGGCAAAGCTTTCCCTGGTCAGCGCCCGCATCGCGGCAAGCCCGGCGCGCATCGTCACCGGATTGGCGGTGAAGGTGCCGCCATGCGGCAAAGCGGGCTTGCCCTGGGTCGGATCGAACACCGCCATGATGTCGGCCCGGCCGCCGACGGCACCCACGGGAAAGCCTCCGCCGATGATCTTGCCCAGCGCCGTCAGGTCGGGCTGGATGCCCCACAGCCCCTGCGCGCCCGAATATCCGAGGCGGAAGGAAATCACCTCGTCGAAGATGACCAGGGCACCCGCCGCATGGGCGATCTCGACCATGGCGCGCAGGTAATCCTGCCGCGCAGGAATGAGACCGGCGCGGTTCGGCATGGGATCGATCAGCACGCCGGCGATGGTATTGCGCTCAGCGGCGAAGACCGCGCGCAGCGCTTCGCTGTCGTTGAAGGGCACGGCGATCACATCGTCCAGCACCCCGCGCGGCGTGCCCCTCGCATAGGGCGTGGAATTCGGCATGTCTCCCCAATTGGCGGGAGTACTGTCAAGGCTGACTTCGGCGAAGTCGTAGGAGCCGTGATAGGCGCCCTCGATCTTGACGATCTTCGGCCGCCCGGTGAAAGCGCGCGCGGCCTTGATGGCCATCATCACCCCCTCGGTCCCGGAGTTGGCGAAGCGGATCCGGTCGACCGAGGACAACCGCTCGACCAGCAGCTCGGCAAGCTCGATCTCGCTGACCGTCGGCGCACCGAAGGCCGTGCCGAACGGCAGCTGGTCGATCACCGCGGCGGCCACATCCGGTTGCGTGTAGCCATGGATCATCGAGGTGAAATTGTTGATGCAGTCGTAATAGACGTTGCCGTCCACATCCCAGACCCTGCACCCCTCGCCGCGCGAGGCATAGATCGGAAACGGATCGACAAAGACCGTGGTGCGCGTGTTGCCGCCCGGCATCACCTTCTTGGCACGTTCGAACAGGGTCTTGGACAGGGGCATTGCGTCTGGATAGTGCGGCATGGTTCTCCGAAGCGAATTGGGGGAGCGAAGCGGAGCTGCAGCGGAAGCTGGAGTCGTTCACCCGGTGAGGATCGTATGGCTCGCCCCCGAATGTCCGCAAGCGGCCAGCCCGGCCAAGCAACGCGGGCCACAGATATCGTTTTCGCGGCATCGAGCTGCCAGGCGCGGCCCGAGCAACAAAGCGGTCAGGTCGGGAACATGCCGATCCTGCCTGGCCGCCGGTGGCTACACAAATTCGCGGGCAAAGCTGCCCGCGCTCAGAAGCGCGCGCCGCCCGGCGCTCAATTGCGCATTCCAGACCGGCCAGGCATGGATCATATGCGGCCAGATTTCGAGGCGTGCCTCGACGTCCGCTATGCCGGCGGCCTCGGCGAGCCGCGTCGCGTCCGACAGCAGCGTTTCGGCGGAACCGACCTGGATCAGCATTGGAGGAAATCCGGTCAGATCGGCAAATAAGGGCGAGATCAGCGGATCGCGCCGGTCCACACCATGGGGAACATAGGCGCCCGCCAGTTCCTCCAGATAGGCCCGGTGGATGATGGGGTCGATCGCATCCTTGGCTGACAATGTCGTGCCGGACATCGAAAGATCCGTCCAGGGCGAGACCAGCCAAAGGCAGCCCGGCAACCGCTCGCCCGCCGCGCGCAACCGGCCGACCAGTGACAGGCTGAGATTGCCGCCGGCACTGTCTCCGCCGACAACGATACGATCCGGCGCGATCCCTTGCTCGGCGAGGAAGCGCCACGCCGCGAGCGCGTCTTCGTGCTGCGCGGGAAAGGGATGTTCCGGGGCGCGCCGATAGCCGACCGCAAGCGTGCGCATTCTCATTGCCCGGCCGGCCTCTGTTACCATTCGACGATGGCTTTTGATCGAGCCGGAGCAGTAACCGCCACCATGGAAGAAGAGCAGCACCTTGTCGGTGTCGGACCCGGGCGCCAAGGACCACTCGGAGGCGATGTCGTTGAAAGTCACCGCCTCGCATCGGATATCGGCCGCGACCGGCGAGGACGAGCCGACCTCGTCGAGCCGCGCCCGGCGTTCATCCCAGCCCACCGGCCGCGGCCTCGACGCCAGCAAGGCACGAATGGCGTTGATTTCCTTTAGATCGAGGTTTTCGCCCGCACCGCTCATTTCTCCGCCCCAAGACCAAGCGCGCCGCGACTAGTAGCGCTTTGAGCTTTGGCAACGGAAATCGTTGGGATAGTCGCTGGATGTGTCAAGCTGCGTCAGCGAATGGTAGTGGGTCAGTTTGAAATTCTAGGCTTCGAATATCTTAGCTAAGAGTTCAATCGCCCTGTCCGCTGGCAACTCGCTACTCCATGGGTCAGATTGAGAGATTGCGTCGCGTTGTCGGTCGTCGATTTTAGGGCCAAGAACCTCATAGTACACGTCGCGAAGAATCGGCAAAACGCGGTCTCGGAATTCGTCGAGTTCGGCCTTGCTCCTCTCCAATCTCAGAAAGCCAAGTGTCTCACCTAGCAAGAATTCCAGCTTGGCGAATTCAGTGGCATCGAGATGGTAGGTCTTCATGCGAAAACCGTATCACAGCGGACGTTATGGTGTCCGCTTTTTGTATGGACCGCGCACCATCGGCTTCTCGGCCTTCTTCGCCTCGATCAATGCAACGATGTCCGCGATCTCCCAAAGTCTATCAGTTACACCAGTGGCCATTGCTGGTGTTACGCGCAGCGTCTTATGGATGCGCACGAAGTTGTAGTACATGAAGTGGAGAGCAACCGCATTTGCATGGGCCTCGACCTTCTTTGAGAAGCCATTGGTCAGTCGGGTGAAGCGGCGCATATGCATCCGCATGGTGAGGTTCTGCCGTTCGGCAAATGACGTGCTGACGTGCTTGGCATCGGGATTCTCTTTGCGCACGCCAGTGCATTCGGCCGGGCTAAAACGGCCCTTGGTGCTGTCCGGCGACGTGCCGTAAATCTTGACCAGCATCGCGTAGTCAACGTCGCCACCGAAAGCGCCTTCCACCGCTTCAAGATAGGCCCTATGGCCGTCGCTAGTCAGTTGGACGCGATTGGAGAGGCGGCGCGACAGATCGTCAATGAAGGCCATGGCGTATTCGCTATCGCGGCCACCGACCAGCCATGACATGACAAGCTTGGTGTCGGCATCGATGGCCGTCCAAGTCCAGGTATCACCAGCCCATTCCGGCGCAGCCTTGGCCGCAGGGACATTCTTTTCCTTGGCGTAGGTGAAGCTCCAGATTTCATCCACCTGCACGCGCTTGCTGGTCAGGTTGCGCAGGGCTTCGTCCTGATATTGTGCGCAAATCTCGCCAGCATCCGAAAGAAGCTTGGCGACGGTATTTTTGCTGATACCCATGATGCGGGTGATCGCGCGGATCGACTGACCTTCGCAGAGCATGTGAAGGATTTGAGACCGGGCTTGGGCGTCCAATTTATTCATACTGACCATTATGCATAAGCGCTCTTGCTTTGCAACTATTATTACGCTATCCGGGATAGAGGCTATTGAGAATTTTTCTCCGACGCTATATAAAAGGGGCGTGAGGCATGGAGATCGAGTTTGCCGACGATGACCTCGACAAATTGGAGGTGGACCCGCGTTTCAATGCCGGCTTCGGGCCAGACGTTGTTCGCGGGTTTCGCAAGGCTTTGTGGGCCTTGCGCTCGGCTGTTGACCAGCGAGACCTCTATCGGGGCGGGCTTAGATTCGAAAAGCTTCAGGGGAGAAGGGGCCACCAACATTCGGTGCGGCTGACCAAGCAGTGGCGGCTCATTGTTGAGATCGTCACCGACAACGAAGGCACCCGACTGCGGGTAATTGAGATAGCGGATTATCACTGATGCCAAAGACAATGACCGATAGAGTACCAGCCGAAGCTTTCCCGCCGGGCGAGTTCCTCAAGGACGCGCTGGACGATTTGGGCTGGTCGCAGACAGAGTTTGCAGAGATCATCGGCCGCAAGGCTAACGTGGTGAATGAGATCATCGCGGGGAAGCGTTCTATTACCCCAGACACGGCTCGGGAGATCGCGGCGGCGCTTGATACGACTCCGCAGTATTGGCTGAATTTGGAATCTGCTTATCAGCTGTCGAGAACATCGCCGGCCGACGAACGCATTGCGCGCGAAGCAGAGATGCGGAAGCGCTTCCCGGTGCGAGACTTGGCTAAGCGCGGCTGGCTTCCGCAGCGGCCGGGCGAGAGCATGGAAGCATCAGTTTGCCGCTTCTTCGGAATCGCCTCGATTAGTGATCCGATCTCCGGTTCATTCGCCGCGTGGAGGAAGAGGAATAACGAAGAGATTTCCACCATCCAATTGGCTTGGCTCATTCGGGTGAAGCGCCTTGCTGAAGCGATGGTAGTGCCGAAGTTTTCGGAAACGCTACTGCGCGATGCGCTTGTCCAGCTTGAAGCCTTGATGGTTGACCCGGAGGAGGTTCGCCATGTGCCACGTATCTTGCATGAGTGCGGGGTGCGGTTCTTGGTCGTCGAACCGCTTCCCGGTTCGCGCATTGATGGGGTGTGTTTCTGGCTGGACAAAAACAGGTCTCCAGTCATTGCCCTGTCCCTTAAGGGCGGCGATCAGATCGACCGCTTTTGGTTCAATCTGCGGCATGAGATCGAACACATTTTGCGGCTTGAAGGCCGCGATAATCCGGTCATCGACAACTTCGAAGATGATGATCGGCTAACCGATGAATCCGAACGTGCAGCCGATGCGGCGGCGGCGGATTTCTGTGTGCCGAAACTGAAGATGGAAAGCTTCATTCGTCGGCACGATCCGATTTATTCCAAACCAGGGTTGATCGGATTTTCGAAATTAGTGAAGCGCCATCCCGGCATCGTGGCCGGGCAAATACAAAAGCACCTCAACAGATGGGACCTATTCAAGCAGTACCAAGCCAAGGTGCGGCATGTCCTCATACGTACGGCTATGACCGATGGGTATGGGGTTACACCGCATCTGAAGGAGATTTGAAGCATGACTTACAGCAAGCAGATGCAGAAAATCGTTGCAGAGTACCGCATGTCCGGCGAGCCGTGGCCGGCGGGCACCAGAACAATGGCCGCTTGGGCTATCCGAACGGGACGATGGGAACTGCCGGAGTCGGCGGCCATCTCTAAATGCGCCGAAGATCTACAGTCGGCCATGCGCGAAGAGTACATCACCGATAAGCGCGGAAGGAAGGTTCGGAAGCTGCATCCCGCCACGATCAAATCTGGCCGCCAGCAGATGGTCTTGTGGGATGACATTCGAACCGCCCCACGGCATCACATGCAGATGTCATTCCAGCAGCGCCGTCGCGGAATCGTCGGTGACGTTCGGCAGCTGAAGGTTGATGTCGATAGCTACAATGATGCGAGGTCGGACGAAGAGCCTATCCAGATGGATTTCGACTTCACGATGGACTTGGCGGAAATCGAGGCAGCAGAAGCCGCCTAGTCGCCACGCTTTCTCCAGCGGGCCGATGCAGCTAGCCGCGCTGCTTCGGCCCGTTCTTCTGCCGACATGCGGTCGGCTCTCACGCGGCCTCCAATCTTTCCGCCACGCCGGCCAAGCTCCACAGCGGCCTTGTTCTTGCTGTCCTCTTCGGCAGGCGCGTCACCAGTCGCCAAATCGACAATCGACTTGGCCAACTGGTTAGGATCGCGCGGGCGCTTTGGGTGCTTCTCTGTCATGGCTTGAAGATGGCATGCGCTTCCGCCTATTTCCAGACAGCGCGTAGGCGAAACCGCCTATTCTGATCGGGGCGGAATTTCAAAATGACCCACTACCCAGCGAATTCGCCCATGGACTATTTGAATTGATCGGCATGGCACGGCGCGAGCAGAACCCTATTGTGTTTGTGTGAGCTGCAAACCACGCGGAGACGGACGTGACCCTGACCAACCGAGACCTGGTCGAGCTGACGGAATGGCGGCGCAAGCTGCATCGGCAGCCGGAAATCTCCAACGAAGAGGAGAAGACGGCGAAGGAGGTCGTCGACTTCCTCGCCGATACCGGGCCCGACAAGGTACTGACCGGGCTCGGCGGCCATGGCGTGGCGGCGGTCTATGACAGCGGGCAAGCCGGGCCGACGGTGCTGTTTCGCTCCGAGCTCGACGCGCTGCCGATCCATGAGCTTTCGGGCGTCGCGCATGCCTCGCAGGTGCCGGGCAAGTCGCATATGTGCGGCCATGACGGGCACACAGCGATCCTGGCTGCGCTCGGCCGCCAGTTCGGGCGCCAAAGGCCGGCGCGCGGCCGCGTGGTGCTGATGTTCCAGCCGGCGGAAGAGACCGGCAATGGCGCGGCCGGCGTCGTCGCCGATCCACGCTTTTCCGAGATCCAGCCTGACTTCGCCTTCTCGCTGCACAATCTGCCGGGCGTGCCGTTCGGCGAAGTGAGGCTCAAACCCGGCGTGGTGAATTGCGCCTCGCGCGGCATGCGGATCGTGCTCGAAGGCAAGACCGCGCATTCCTCCATGCCCGAAACCGGCAGCTCGCCGATGCTGGCGGTGAGTGAGCTGATGCCTCAATTGCCGGCGCTCGGGCGCGGCATTTTCGCCGACGACGATTTCGCTATGGTCACCGTCACCCATTGCTCGATGGGCGAAGCGGTGTTCGGCATTGCGCCCGGCTACGCCGAGGTGTGGGCGACCCTGCGCACCCGCCGCGACGAGCGCATGGCGGAGTTGGTTGCAGCGGCGGAAGCGCTGGCGGCAAGAATCGCCGCCCAACACGGCCTTTCCGTCCGCCACGACTACCACGAGATTTTCGTGGCCAGCGTCAACGCGCCGGACGCGGTGGAGCATCTCGAGCGCGCGCTCGACGAGGAAGGCGTGTCGCGCGGCGAGGCAGCCTTGCCGATGCGCGCCTCGGAGGATTTCGGCATCTTCGGCCATAGCGCCAAGTCGGCGATGTTCTTCCTCGGCGCCGGCGAGCGCTACCCGGCGCTGCACAATCCCGACTACGATTTCCCGGACGACCTGATCCCGATCGGCTCGAAGATCTTCATGCGCGCGGCGCGCAACCTGCTGGGGTGAGCGGCTGAAAAGGAGGCGCATTCTCCGGCCGGAATTGCGTCGGAACAGAGAGACAGGGCAAGTTCACCCTTTCCCACGAAACGCTGAACTGACATGGTGCGCAGGGACGGCCGGACAGCTTTCGCCGGCGGTTTGCGTGTGCCGCGTAGCGCCCTGTATTGTTATGCCGGCTTTCCACTTGTATGAGCGGGGAATGACCTCGATCTCCCGTTTTACCGCGCTCGTGCTGCTGGCGGCCATCACGTTTGCCACCCTCTCACCCGTCCAAATGCGCCCGCACCTCGGTGAAGCGAACATGGAACGCGCTCTCGCCTATGCCCTGTTCGGCCTTGCCTTGGCCTTCGGATTCCGCGCCCGCCTGATGCACGCAATGCTGTTTGTCTGTGCCGCGGCCGGCCTATTGGAACTGCTGCAGGCGGTTGATCCCGGCCGGCATGCCCGGCTCCAGGATGCGCTCGTGAAAGCGGCGGCCGGGCTCATCGGGATTGCCTTGGCGCGGATTGTGTTTGCCGTCGCGAGCAGGGCCGTCGATCGTTCGGCAGGTCCGAGGATTTGAATCCCGGCACGCCGCGCGGAACCCGCTCGAGGTTTGTTGGTGGACCGCCTGATCCACACCGGCATCCGGGATGGTGAATGATTTGATCGGACCGGCGCGCGGCGTGCTCGCCGAACGCTTGCGGCGCTTATGCGAGCAGGTCCGGCTTCAGCATCATCACCGCTGCAATCAGCGCAAACAGCGCGATCACGGCGACCCGGCCGATCAGCGCCTTGCGGTCGCCGGCCAGCGCGCCGAGCTCCGCGCGCGTCCCGCCTGCAACGGCCGCCTGGAACTTCGCTTGCCACGGCTGCACGAAGCGGCGGCTGACCACCATCATGATTGCGATCAGGGCGAAGGAGAGCAACAGCCACGGCGTCGTAAGCGACCAGCCGCCGAGATAGAGCAGCGCTATGCCGGCAAGCATGCCGAGCATGGCGAGGAGGTTGCCGAAGCGGCTGGCGCCGAACGCAAACCGCGCCATTGTAGCCGATCCCCCGCCGCCGGCGACCAGAAAGAACTCAGCCGCCATGAACAGCACGGCCGCCGCCGTCATACCGAAGGCATGGATATCGAGAATGCTTGAGTAGAGCATGGTCTTGTCTCCAGCTTTTGCCCGCATCGAAGATCCGCCCCGCTGGACCGCGATGCCTCGCTTGCAATGCTCCAGTGAATATGTGACGTTTTCGTCATGTTTTGTATTCGCTTTTGGACCGCTTGTGAGGGCGATTGGCTAAATGGGAGGTAATTCAACGCAAAATCCCGCGGCAGGAGCGCGCCAAAGCAACCCTTGAAGCGATCGTCCAAGCCGCGGCTCAGCTTTTGACGGATGTCGGCTTCGAAGCCCTGACCACCGCCCGGGTGGCCGAGCGGGCCGGCGTCAGCGTCGGCTCGCTCTATCAGTATTTCCCCAACAAGCAGGCGCTGGCGGCGGCGGTCGTCGACCATTACGCAGAGAAATTGTCGGTGGCGTTCGTCCAGGCCGTCGCAGAGCGCGCGCACGGTTCGCTCGAAGAAACCGTCGGCGCCATGATCGAGGTGGCGATGGCCGCGCATCCGCATGACCCGAAGCTGCACCGGGCACTGAACGAGCTTGCGCCGCGCTATCGCGCGGAAAAGGTCCGCGAGGTCGGGGATCGGATCGCGACGATCATCAAAAGCCAGTTGGCGCGGCACCGCCGCGAGATCGCGCCCGACCTCGATTTGGGCGATGCGGCGGCGCTCATCGAGACGCTCCTGGAGAACGTGGTCCACCGCGCCATCGAACGCCACCCGGTCAGCGTCGCCGGCGAACGCGCGATGGGCCAGTGCCGAAGGATGATCATGGCCTATCTGACGAGCGTTGACCGCCATGCCGCCTAGCGCTCACGCCGACCAGCACCACAATTTCTTCGCGCGCGAAGCCGTCACGGTGGCGCGCGCCTTGATCGGCGCGCGGCTCGGCCTCGCCGGCGTCGGCGGCATCATTGTCGAGACCGAGGCCTATCGCCCCGACGATCCGGCCTCGCACAGCTATCGCGGCCGCACGCCGCGGAACGCGCCGATGTATGGCGCCCCCGGCACGGCCTATGTCTATCGCTCCTACGGCTTGCATTGGTGCCTGAATGCGGTGTGCCTGCCTGGCAGCGCGGTGCTGATCCGCGCGATCCAGCCGCAATCCGGCATCGCCGCCATGCGCGACAGGCGGGGAACCGACGAGGACAGGCTGCTCTGCTCCGGCCCGGGCAAGCTCTGCCAGGCGATGGGCGTCGACGGCTCGCATAACGGCCTGTCGCTCATCGCGCCGCCCTTCGAGTTTGCCGCCTCGGAAACCAACGCGGCCGCTATTTTGAGCGGACGCAGGATCGGCATCACGAAGGGCGTGGAGGCGCAGTGGCGGTTCGGCCTCGGCGGATCGTCTTATGTCAGCCGGAAGTTTTGAGAGATCGATAGCGATCGATCACGCCGCCATCCATTCCTGCGCGGCACGCGCCGCGGCCAGTTCCATCGCTTCGGCAGCGAGAATGCCGCGCGACCTGGCGAACGCTTCGAAGGCGACGCGTGCGGCTTCGGCATCCTGTTCACCCGCGACCGCCGCCCGGCACAGCGCGACGGTCGTCGCGTAGGTCGGGCTGCGGCTGCCCGTCCATTCGTCGAGAAACTGATAGGCCTCGAAGACGGTGTTTATCTCGCGCGGAAAGCCGAGCCCGACGAAGATTGCGACGGGCTGAGAGAAACGCTTGGCGGGCATGTGTGTGGGCTCCATGACGTAAGCTGCTTCGACAACGCGCGTCCCGCAGGCCGGTTGCAGCTCGAAAGCGATTTTGGTTCCCGTCGACGGATGCTTGCCCGAAGCCTCCGTGTGTGTTTTCTCGCCCGCACATTAGGAAAGGCTTGTGGATGCGAATCGCAATGATCCTCGCGCTCAGCGCGGCGCTGGCTGGATGCGTGACCTCTCCGGTCGACTACGGAGCGAAGCTGTCGCAGCAGGACCCGAAATGGGCCTCGCCGGAATGCCAGCAGGCCCGCATTGCGGCCTCGGACTACGACGTGCGCGAAAAGGAGCATCCCGGCTGGGGTTTTGGCGTGCTGCTCGGCCCGTACAGCATGGGGATGGTGGCGGCGGTGAAGGAGCATGAGCAGCAACAGCGACGGCTTCTTGCCCGCCAGGTGCACCTGCAATGCTCCAGCCAGCCGTTGCCCAAGGAGCTGGATTTCGATCCGGCAACCTACGCGCCGAAGAAGACGCAGTATCCGTAGGCGAAAGCGCGCCGCTGCGACTTCGAATCGGCGGCCGCTGTTTCTTGTTGAAGGCGCAGGTGGGGATGGCCTCGCTTGATGGCGAGATGCTTGCATTCAGCGTTCGCCCCACGCCTTCAGCAATGGTCCGTCGCGGCCATAGACCGGGTCCTTGCGCGGCCGGCTCACCTTCGGGATCATGCGTAGCGCTTCCGCGTGCTGCTCGGGCTTGGTGCATTCGTCATAGGTGCCGGAGCGCGGATAGGCGCCGACGACGAGGAAATCGTCGGAAGCCGAGAGCCGCTGGTGACCGGTGCCGGCCGGCAGAACCGCCACGTCGCCGGCCTTGACCGTGAGCGCGCGGCCCTTGTCGCCGCCGAAGCGCACCTTGGCCGTGCCGCGCGCAATGCCCAGCACCTCATGGATGCGCGAGTGGTAGTGGACATAGTCGTAGATGCCGTTGCGCCAGCTGTCGCCCCAGCCATTCGCCTTGAATAGCTCCTCGAAGACGGCTGCCGGATCGAGATCATCCGGCAACGTCACGGCGCCGCGGTAAACGATCAGCGGCCACGACGGATGGTTCGGAACAAGGCCGTCGTCCTTGAAGCGGAAGGCATTGGCCTTCCTCTGCCTGACCAGATCCGCGAGCCTGGACGTGCCCGGTCTTGCGATCCCGGTGAGCTTCTCGGCTGCTTTCTTGATGCTCTCGACAATGCTCAAAGCCGGGTCCTCCATAAGTGCCGCTTGCAACGCCTTGCGACCTCGGCCGACCGAACTCAACCCGTGGGGACAGCCTTGGTTCCAGAGGTTGCCGACGCCCGCTTGCGGCACGAGCGACCCGGATTGCTTCCCGGCATCGCAGCGGTCAAGCTGTGGGAGGTTGCCGGCGTCCATGCGCGACGCCAGCAATGGCCGCGCGCCCTTCCCGAGGAGTTCAAAATGCGTGCATTTTGCCTTTCGACCATCGGCGTTTTCGTTTCGGTGGTGCTTGCGGCATCCGACTTCCCGGCGCTCGCTTCAGGCAGCGTGGCAAAGGCCCAAAATCTCCATCAACTGTGCCGCCAGGTGAAGAACGACGATACGATCCGCGCCTACTCGCACGAGCTCTACGGCGGCACGGTCAAGGCGTTCAGGAAGCTCTTTCCGGACGCCAAGGGCGCGCCGGCGGAATCGGAACTGCAGGCGCAGGCCAACTACAGCTGCATGAACGGCAAGGTGCTGGCCTGCTTCGTCGGGGCAAACCTGCCCTGCGCCAAAATGAACGCCGCGCGCGACAATCCCGGCGCGGACGAATTCTGCAGGACCAACCCGAATGCCGACGTCGTGCCAGCCTTCGCGACCGGTCACGACGCGCTCTATTCCTACAAATGTCTGGACGGCAAGGCGGTGGTGACCGGCGAGACCTGGGTGCTCGACAAGCGCGGCTTTGCCGCCCGGTTGTGGGCCGAAGTGCCCCGGCACTGAGGCTGACCGAAGAGCCGATCTGACGACCTGCAGAGACGGCTTAGCGGCGGCGCGCTTGCCGTTACATCCTTGCCCGGGCTGACCTGCGGCGAAGCAAGAGCGCGATGGCCAAAGCCGGAAGTGCCGCCGCGGCGGCGGCGAGGAAGACGAACCGCAGCCCGGCGGACGCGGCGATCAGGCCGAGCCCCGGGCTGCCGAAGCCGAGCGCCACGTCGAGAAAGACGGTGTAGAGTCCCATGGCAAGGCCGCGGCTGCTTGCGGGGAGATGGGCGACCGCCTCGGTGCCGAGGCCCGGATAGACCAGCGAGTAGCCAAGCCCGGTCAGGCCCGCTCCGATTACCGCGACGAGCGGCCCCGGCGCCAGCCAGATCGATAGAAGGCCCGCCGCCTCGACCACCACGAAGATGGCGGCGACGCGGGCGCCGCCGAGACTGTCCGGCAGGTGGCCGAAGCACAGCCTTGCCGCGATCAGCGATGCCGCATAGGCGGTGAAGGGAAGCCAGACCGGATGCCAGCCGCGCTCGGCAAAGAGCAGTGCTGCGAAGGACAGGATCGCGCCATAGCCGAGGCTGCTGAGGGCCGCTCCGACGCCCGGAAGCCAAACCGCTTGCGCGACGCTCGTCCAGGACTGCCGCGCAGCGCTGCTGGCGGCCTTGACGCCGCGCATCGGCAGAGTGGCGAGCAGTGTTGCAAGGGGCAGGACCATTGTGGCGAGAGCGATCGCGGCGAAGCCCCGGGCTTCATAGAGCGTGGACCCGATCGGCGCGCCGAGCGCCAGCGCCGCGAACATTGCCATGCCGATCCAGGCGATGACCTTGCCGGAGTTCTGTCCGCCGGCAAGCGCCAGGCCCCAGGTGACGCCGCCGGTGATGATGAAGCTCTCGGCCGCGCCCAGCACCGCCCTGCCGACGAAGAGCACCGTAGCGGACGCGATCGGCTGAGCGAGCAAAGCCAGTGAGCCGAGATAGATAAGCCCGGCCAGCGCGGCGCCGACAAGGCCGACCACGACGGCGCGCTTGCCGCCACGCAGATCGGCATAGTTTCCGGCACCAATGCGCGACAGCAGCGAGGCGACGAACTGGCTGCCCGTCACCAGCCCGACGGCGAACGGGCCGAAGCCGAGCCTGTCATGCAGATGCAGCGGCAGGACGGGCAACGCCAGGCCGATGAGCAGGAAGCCGGCAAAGACCGCCGCCATGATCGGCAGCAATCTCGCCATCGTCCGGCTTTCATCGGCTGCAGTGCCCGTCGCGACCATCGCCGGCGCCTAGACCTCGAGCATGACCTTGATCGCGCGCCGCTCGTCCATGGCGCGGTAGCCCTCGGCGACCTCAGTCAGCGGCAGCTTGAGGTCGAAAACCTTGCCGGGCTTGATCCTGCCCTTGAGCACGCGCTCCATCAGCTCGGGCAGGAAGCGGCGCACCGGCGCCGGGCCGCCGAGCATGCGCTTCTGGCCGAAGAACAGTTTCTGGCCGTCGAAGCTCACGCCATGCGGCACGCCGACATAGCCGATGGTGCCGCCGGGGCGCGAGCAGGCCAGCGCCTGGTCGAAGGATTCGGCCGTACCGACGCATTCCAGCACCGAGTCCGCGCCGACGCCCGCAGTCAGTTCCTTGATGCGGGCGATGCCTTCCTCGCCGCGCTCGGCCACGATGTCGGTCGCGCCGAACTCGCGCGCGAGTTTCTGGCGGCTCTCGTGCCGGCTCATGGCGATGATGCGCTGCGCGCCCATCTCGCTCGCCGCGAGCACGCCCATCAGGCCGACGGCGCCGTCGCCGACGACGACAACCGTCGATCCTTGGCGCACCTCGGCCGCATCCGCCGCATACCAGCCGGTGCCGAGCACATCCGAGACGGCCAACAGGTCAGGCACAAGGTCGGCCGGCGGAACCTCGGAAGTCGCCACCAGGGTGCCGTCGGCCAGCGGCACGCGGGCGTAAGGCGCCTGCGCGCCCGACATGAACTCGCGTTGCACGCAGGAGGACTGGAAGCCGAAGCGGCAATGCGGGCAGGTGTTGTCGGAGAGGCAGAAGGAGCCGACGACGAACTGGCCGGGGCGCACGTTGCGCACTTCCGCGCCGACCTCGACGACGATGCCGCAATATTCGTGGCCCATATGCATCGGGCGATCGATCGGCTGCAGCCCGCGATACGGCCACAGGTCCGAGCCGCAGATGCAGCTCGCCGAGAGCTTGATGATGGCGTCCGTCGGGCGAAGGATCTTCGGGTCCTCGATTTCCTCGCAGCGGATATCGCCGGGCTTATGAAGAACAGTTGCGAGCATTTTGCTTTCCTTTTCGTTCGATCGGTGATCAGGCGCGGTAGTCGGCGTCGCTGACATGTTCCAGCCAGTCCACGACCTTGCCGTCCTTGACCTCCTGGAGGGCAATGTGGGTCATGGCCGTCTCGGGCGACGCGCCGTGCCAATGCTTCTCGCCGGGCGCGAACCAGACGACGTCGCCGGGGCGGATCTCCTCGATCGGCCCGCCCTCGCGCTGCACGCGGCCACGGCCGGAGACGACGATCAGCGTCTGCCCCAGCGGATGCGTATGCCAGGCGGTGCGGGCGCCGGGCTCGAAGGTGACCTGCGCGCCCTGCACCCGCGCGGCATCGAAGGGATTGAAGAGCGGATCGATCCGGACCGTGCCGGTGAACCAGTCGGAAGGCCCCTTGCCGGACGGCCTCGTGCCAGCGCGAAGAATGTCCATGGTGATCTCCTTTGCGTTCTCACATGCGTTCGATGCGCAGCGGGAACTCGCCGCGTATGTGCAGGGCCTCTTCGCCCCCGTCGAAGCGGCCGAGCCTGATCAGCCCGGGATGGCGGTAGTCGGCGTAGAACATGGCCAGATTGCCCCAGGGCACGAAATAGCAGAGGTCATAGGGCTGCTCGTTGCCGAACGGGCCGCTGCCCTCTTCGGTCAGCTTGCGCGGCAGATAGGCGATCTTCTCGTTATGCGCGTAGTCGTCGATCGTGAGATCGAGCGGCAGCATGGAAAAGAAATCGCGTGCCGAAGGATTGTCGTAGAGCGTGGCCGTCATGGTTCGGCCATCGAATGTCATTCTGATCTTCATGTCGGCGGGTTCCTGGCTGGCCGGGCCCCTGCCCTGCTGGCTGCGGGCGCGCCGCGGCAGGAGCGTTGATGCGAGCGCGGCGCCGAGCAAAATGCGGCGGCTGAGCGTGGGACGGTCGGTCGTCATGGCACGGCCCTCCCGCCCATGCGCGATGCGGCGAACGCGGCGAGCGCCGATCCGCAAAGCAGCGCCGCGCCGAAGGCAAAGGCTCCCCACCAGCCGACCGTGTCGAAAAGCGTGCCGCCGATCGCGGCGCCGCCGGTAATGGCAAGCTGGATGACGGCCACCTGCAACCCGCCGCCGGCCTCCGCGTCTTCAGGCAGCGTGCGGCTGAGCCAGGTGCCCCAGCCGACGGGCGCGGCCGTGCCGAAGAAACCCCAGACGAAAAGCAGCAGGGCCGTGGGAAGGGGTATTGCGCCGAGGGCGATGAGCGCGAGCGCAAGCACGGCCATGACCAGCGGAATGACGATCAGGATGCTGAACAGACGCGCGCGCAGCAGCCGGCCGATGCACCAGGTGCCGCCGACGCCCGCGAGCCCCATGACCAGCAGGATCGCCGAAAGCGTCGCGACGTCGACCTGGGTGACCCTTTCGAGGAAGGGACGCAGATAGGTGAAGAGCGCGAACTGGCCCATGAACAGCATCATGACCGATGCCATGCCGATGGCGACCGGAGGACGGCCGAGAAGAGCCAGGCTGTTGCCCGGCCGCTTTCGCCGGCGCGGCGGGAGCGGTGGCAGGCTGAGCCACTGCCAGACGAGCGCCAGGAACCCGAGCGGCACGACCAGGAAGAACGCGCCGCGCCAACCGGCATAGGCCCCAAGCAGGCTGCCCAGCGGCGCGGCAATGGTGGCCGCGACGGCGTTGCCGGCGTTCAGCATGGCGAGGCCCTTTGGGACCTGCTCCTCGGGGACGAGGCGCATGACGATCGCGGTCGACATCGACCAGAAGCCGCCGATCGCCATGCCGAGCAGCGCGCGGCCGGCCATCAGGAACGCGTAGTTCGGGGCGAAGGTGACGGCAAGCCCGGACGCGATGAGAAGCACGGTGAAGCCGGTGACGACCAGCCTGCGATCGATGCGGCGCGTCAGACCGGCGACCAGCAGGCTGGTCACGACAGCGAAAATGCCCGAAATCGAGATCGCCTGGCCCGCCCGACCCTCGGTGATACCGAGATCGGTCGCGATCGGCGACAGCAGGCTGACCGGCATGAACTCCGAGGCGATGAGCACCGAAACGCAAAGCGCCATCGAGAGCACCGCGCCCCGCATGGCGCGGTCTTCGACAAGCCTTGTGTCGTAAGTGGTTTCCATTCGTGGGCATCCTTGCAAGCGGGGCGCCGGAATCGCCACGGCCGCCGCGACCTGCCCGGAAGATATTGCAGTGCAACCAATTCGATTAGAGCCGATAATCCGTATGGACTTATCGACCTGTGATATAAATCGACCAGGAGGTTCAACATGCAGCGCGGCGACATGAAAGATTTGCTGTGGTTCCTGGCTGTCGCCCGGGAGCGCAGCTTCACCAGGGCAGCAGCGGAACTCGGCACGTCACAGTCGACGCTCAGCCACACCATCAAGCAGTTGGAAGCCCGCCTTGGCGTTCGCCTGCTTACGCGCACGACGCGAAGCGTGGCGCCGACGGAAGCCGGCGAGCGGCTCTACCAGTCGCTCGCCCCACGCTTCGAGGAGATCGAGGCCGATCTCGCGGGTCTGGTCGCCTTCCGAGACAAGCCCGCTGGCACGGTACGCATCACGCTGTCCGACCATGCGTTGCAGACGACGGTCTGGCCGAAGCTCGAGCCGATGCTCTGCGACTATCCCGACTTGCGCGTCGAGCTCTACAGCGACAACGGCATGCGCAACATCGTGGAGGAGCGCTTCGACGCCGGCGTGCGGCTTGGCGAGAGCGTCGACAGGGACATGATCGCGGTGCGGATCGGCCCCGACTGGCGGCTGGTGGCCATCGCCTCGCCGGAGTATTTCTCCCGCCGCCCAGTCCCGAGGATACCGCAGGATCTCGTCGGGCATGACTGCATCGGCCTGCGGCAGGCGACGTTTGGCGGGCTCTATGCCTGGGAGTTCGAGAAGAAGGGCCGCGAGCTTCGGGTCCGGGTCGATGGCCAGCTGACCTTCAACTCGACCCTGCCGATGATCGATGCGGCGCTAAGCGGCTACGGCATCGCTTATGTCCCGGAAAACCTCGTCAGCCGCCACATCGCGGACGGGCGGCTGACGCTCGTGCTCGATGATTGGAGCCTGCCCTTTCCGGGCTATCACCTCTATTATCCGAGCCGGCGGCAGCTTTCTCCGGCGATGGCAGTCGTCGTCGAGGCGCTTCGGCATCGGAGTTGAGCCTGGGGCTGGGGGCGGCACGAGCGCCCAGCGCCTGGACGCCCATTGCAGGCTGAACTCGGCAATGCCCGACAAAAGATGCTTGACTCGCCCTGCCCCTTCCGGACAATTGCGTTGTCAGACATCTTACATACGAGAGGGAGGTTTCGTGAGGAGATTGATCGCTTGTTTCGCGCTGGCTGCCGGCGCGCTCGCATTCGTGTCGGCAGCGCGAGCGGGAGAAACCCTGGATCGCGTCACATCCAAGAAGGCCATGGTGGTCGCGACCAACAGCGGCTGGCCGCCGCAGAGCTTTCTCGACGAAAGCAACCAGTTGGTGGGGTTTGATATCGACGTCTCGAAAGAGATCGCCAAGCGTCTGGGCGTGGAGGTCAGCTTCGAGACGCCCGACTGGGCCACAATGACCGGCGGCCACTGGCAGGGCCGCTACGACCTCGGCGTCGGCTCGGTGACGCCGACCAAGGCCCGGGCCAAGGTGATCGATTTCGCCGGCATCTATTATTACAGCCCTTATGTTTATGTGGTCCACAAGGACAGCAAGGCGAAGTCCGTGAACGACCTGAACGGCAAGGTGATCGGTGTCGAAACCGCCACGACTTCGGAAGATTTCATCCGCCGTCAGCTGGAGATCGACGCTCCCGGCCTTCCGCCAGTCGAATACAAGCTGCAACCCGGCGAGATACGGACCTTTGCCGATTCCATGCTGCCATTCGACGATTTGAGACTTGGGGACGGCGTGCGGCTCGACGCAGTCATCGCTCCCGAGCAGACCGCCCAGAACGCCATAAAGAACGGGTATCCGCTGCGCATCCTTGAGGGCGACTACGCCTTCCGCGAGCCGCTGGTGGTGATCGCGGACAAGGGTGACGCCGAGTGGACCACCAAGGTCGGCGGCATCATCGACGAGATGAAAAAGGACGGCACGCTCGCCACGCTGACCACCAAATGGTACGGCAAGAACTACAGCGCCGACTGACGTTCTTCGCGGGCGGCTTTCAAGGCCGCCCGCTCTCATGCGATTCATCATGACCTATCCCGATACTTACTATCGCCGCACGCTTGCCGACGAGAAGGTCAGACCACCTTTGGCCGGTCTGGCCGAATGCGACACGGTCATTGTCGGCGGCGGACTGGCCGGTCTGACGACGGCGCTGCAGCTGGCCCGCGCCGGGCGCGAAGTCGTCCTGCTCGAAGCCGAGCGCGTCGGCTTCGGCGCCTCGGGCCGCAACGGCGGCTTCGTCAGCCCCGGCTTCGCCACCGGCAGCGACAATATCGCCGCGATGGCCGGCACCGCGGCGGCACAGAAGCTGCACCGATTGTCGATCGAAGGGGTCGAATTCGTGCGCCAGACGATCAAGGATCTCGACATCAAGACGGCAAAGCCTCGCCCCGGAATTATCGGCGTGCTTCGCCATGACGGCGGCGCCGAACTGAAGGCCCACGCCGAACGGCTGGCGCGGGATTTCGACTATCCGCTCGAATATCTCGAGCGTGACCAGGTGCGCGCGGTGCTGCAGTCCGAGCGCTACTATCAGGGCCTGCGCGACGCCAACGCCTTCCACATTCATCCGCTCAACTATCTGCGCTCCGTCGCCGAGGAGATCGAGCGGCTGGGCGGCAGGATCCACGAGGCGTCGAGCGCCGTCGAGGCGAGACTCGACGGCCCGCAAAAGACCATGCGCACAGCAAACGGCGAAGTACGCGCGCGGCAGGCGGTGTTCGCCACCGGCGGCTACACAGGACGGCTGCTCGGCCAGTTGAGGCGGGCCATGTTGCCGATTGCGACCTATGTGATGCTGAGCGAGGAGGCCCCGGAGCTCATCGCCAGCGCCATCGCGACGACCGACGGCATAGGCGATAGCCGCCGCGCCGGCGACTACTACCGCGCCGTGGAAGACGGGCGGCGGCTGCTCTGGGGTGGGCGCATCACCACGCGGGCCGCTTCGCCGGCGGCGCTGGCCAGGGAATTGCGCCGGGAGATGGTCGGAACCTATCCTCAGCTCGCTGCGCTCAAGACCGAACTCGCCTGGTCGGGGCTGATGGCCTACGCCCGGCACCTGATGCCCCAGATCGGACAGCTGCAGCCAGGCGTCTGGTATCTCACGGCGTTTGGCGGCCATGGCATCAACACCACCGCCATGGCCGGCAAGGTGGTGGCCGAGGCGATACTCGGCCAGTCGGACCGTTACCGGCTGTTCGAACGGTTCGGACTGACCTGGGCGGGCGGGCCGGTCGGGCTTGCCGCGGCGCAACTCACCTATTGGAAGCTACAGGCGCAGGATTGGTGGCGCGAACGCCCCCGCTGACCACAGGGAGATCGACAGGTGATCGGCAGACTGCTGCTCAATTATCCGGACGCCGCGCGTCGCATCGGCATGTGCCTGGCGCTCGCCGCGTTCGCTGCAGGCCTCTACGGGCTTGGCATCAAAGCCGACTGGATCGGCAAGCTGGTTCCGAGCTCCCTCGAATGGCTTGCCGCCAATCCCGCGGCAGCGCGGGGCGTTTCGGCGGTGCTGATCGCGCTGATCGCGGCGGCCAACTGGAAAGCCCTGCAGCAACTCGGGCGCAAACAGCAGATCGTTGCGGTGTGGATCGAGCTGTTCGTGCTGCTGATGCTGTTCTTCTATTCCTTCGACCTGTCGTTCTCTTTCATTGCCAGGAAGATCGGCTTCCTCGTCTCGCAGGGCGTGGTGACGACGCTCTACATCTCCGCCATTTCGATCGCCATCGCCACGGTCATCGCCTTCATCGGCGCCATAGCCAAGCTCTCCAAGAACGGCGTCGTCTATGGCCTGGCAACGTTCTACACCTCGCTGTTCCGCGGGCTGCCGTTGCTGATGCAGATCTACATCATCTATCTCGGCCTGCCGCAGGTCGGCTACGTGATCGGGGCCGTGCCCGCCGGCATCATGGCGCTGTCGCTTTGCTACGGCGCCTACATGACCGAAATTTTCCGGGCCGGCATCGAAAGCATTCCGCGCGGCCAGACGGAGGGCGCCACCGCGCTTGGCCTCAGCCCCAACCAGACGATGTTCCTGGTGATCCTGCCGCAAGCGATGCGCGTCATCGTTCCCCCGACCGGCAACCAATTCATCGCGATGCTGAAGGATTCCTCGCTGATTTCGGTGGTCGGCGTATGGGAGATCATGTATCTGGCGCGCACGCAGGGCCAGACCGAGTTCCGGCACATCGAGATGCTGATCACCGCCTCGATGATCTACTGGCTGCTGTCGATCGGGCTCGAATTCCTGCAGTCCCGCATCGAGGAACGGTTCGGGCGCTCGCTGAAGCGCTGAACTTCAGTGCGGCATTCCCTCCTGGGGGAAGCCGCCGAGATGGCAGCAGGTCAGCGCGGCGCGATCGCGGCCGCTTTCGAGACATTGCAACAGCGGCTTTTTGGCCAGCCAGGCGTGGAGAAAGCCGGCAATGAAACTGTCGCCGGCGCTGGTCGTGTCGACGACCTCGACCGGACGGATGCCGGTCTCGGCGCGCTCGCGGGCAGTGAACGCCATCGACCCCTCGGCACCGCGCATGACGACGGCGCAGCCTGCGCCGCGCGACAGAAGATCCGCCGCCATCGCCGCGGCACCATAGGGTTCGCCGGTCGAGCAGAAGGCTATGCTCAGGCCCTCGACGCCGAGATTGGCCGGATCGGCGTTGACCGAAATGTCCTGCGAGACGCTGACGCCTGCCCGCGACAGGCGCCTGCGCAAGGCGCCGCCGTCATCCAGCCAGCCGATATGGACGTGATCCATCGCCTCCAGGATCGCAAGTTCGGCCTCGTGCGGCGCGTATCCGGCGCAGGCGCCGAAATCCTCGGCGGCGATCAGCCGCTCACCTGACGGCAACACTTTGATGTCGGTCCAGGCGGTGTTGCGGTCGCCGACGCGCAGGTGGTCGACCACGACCCGATTGGCTTCGAGCTCGGCGCGGGTGCGCTCGCCTTCGGCGTCGCGGCCGACGCCACCGAAATAGAAGCTCCTATTGCCAAGCCGGGCGAGCTGGACGGCGACGTTGAGCGCGTTGCCGCCGACCAGCGAGCGCCCGATCGGCAAGCCGAGGCGGTCAGTGCAATTGTCGCCGACGGCGGCAAATCGAAATTGAGCCGTCATATCCCCCTCTGCTACGCCATGAAGCGCTGCCGCTAAAGGCACGCGCTCAATAGGCTACGCGTTTATAGTAGCGGCGCGTCGTCAGCGGGTGGTTGCGGATCACCTCGAGATGAGCGCTGACGCGTTCGAGGGCGGTGGCCAGCACGACCGGCGAAACCAGCGCGCGCACGTCCGCAGAAATCCCGGGCAGTTCGAAGGCGGCCGTGTCGAGCACCGTCGTCTTGTCCGTGTAGTTAGCTGCGAAATTCTCGACCCGCTCGGCCAGCGGCCGGGCGCTGTCCTCGCCCTTGAAGACAACAACGCTCACGTCTTTTTCCACCAGCTCCAGCGTGCCGTGGAAAAAATCGGAGGCATGCACCGGACGGGTTCGGATCCATTGCATCTCTTCCAGGATGCACATGCCGTAATACCAAGCCTGCGGCCAGACGTTCCCGGCGCCGGTTATGATGTGATAGTCGGAGGCGGCCAGTTTTTGGGCGAAGTCGGCGGCTTGCTTTTCATAGCTCCGCTTCACCTCCAGCAGCAATCGCGGCAACTGCGCCAGCTCGGCGAAAATCCGTTCGGATTCGGCCATCTCGCCGCGATGCTTGAGCACCGAAAGCGCGATGAACAGCGACTGGAGGTAGAAGGACTCGCAGGAGGTGTCATCCTCAGCGAAGTTGACGAAGACGTGGTCCCCGCCCCTGCCGAGCGGCGTCTCCTCATGCCCGACCAGCGTGATCACCGTCGCTCCGACCTCCTTGATCCTAGCCAGCAGCGCCACGCTTTCCTTGGTGGTGCCCGAGAGCGAAGGCAGCACGACGATCGACTTCTCGGTCAGGTGCACGGATTGGGCAAGCTGCAGCTCGGCAGTGATATCGACGAAGGCGGGAAAGCCGGACCGGCGCTGCAGCAATTGCGCGGCCGGATGCATCAGAATCGCCGCGCCCCCGGTGCCGAGGAAGAAGATGTTTTGTGCCCCGCCGGCGAGACATTGCGCAACCGCGGTTTCGATGCGCTCCCGCAAGGCCACCGCCCCCGATTGAATGCGTACAAACCGGGCTTCGTCCAAATTGAGCATCGTTCCCTCGGTCGCTTCAGTTGTAAGACAACTGACATCTTCATAAGCGCATTTCAAGAGAAATCTTGCGGACCGGCTCCGGTCCATTTTCATATACAGCAAGTGAGGCGCCACCGACATGCCCCGCTTGACCTAGCCGCGATTGTCCGACAGCAAAAGGAGAGTTGGCACAATGGGGATAAAGGACTTGGACGAGCCGCTTCGCGATGCGCGCACACTGGCGGTCCAGCTCCGCGACCGCCTTGCCGACCTGATCAGAAGTGAGGGGCTCAAGCCCGGCGACCGGCTGCCGACCGAGTCGCAGTTGACGCAGCGCTTCCGCATCTCGCGCCCTGCCCTGCGCGAAGCGCTGAAACTTCTCGAACAGGACGGCGCCATTTCCGTCACCCACGGCCTCGGCCGCTTTGTCACGGCGAACTCTGCCGTGCAGGTCGACCGGCCGATCACGATGTTCGAAAGCGTGACCGACATGTCACGCCATTATGGCTACGACACCATTAACAAGGTTCTGTCTATCGCCGAGGAAACGCCCGATCCGGTGATCCGGCAGCAATTGCGGCTGGCCGACGGAGAGCGCGTCATAAGGCTTGAACGGCTGCGGCTGCACAACGACGTGCCCCTGATCTACTCGCTGGATTACGTGCCGCGCGGCCTTTTGCCCGGCCGCCTTTTCGACATCGAATGGAGTGGTTCGCTGCTCGCGCTGTTGGAGAAAAACCGCCATCAGCCGCGTATGTCGGCCGCCTCGGTTTCAGCCGTGACGCTGCCGGACGAAATCGTGCAACGCAACGACCTGCGCGATTTTGGGCCGGCGCTGCTCATTACTGAAACCTGTTTCGATGCGACCGGGACACCGGTCGTCTATGCCGCTGTCTATCATCGCGGCAGCCATTTCGCCTTCAGCTTCGCACGGCGGTGACGCCCAACGCCGGCGAATCGGGCCGGCGACGGCGGTGTTCGCTGGGGCGCTGCCGCATAGCCTTCGAACAGGTCCTCTGGTTCACGCGTCTTTTCTTAGGTCCTGGCCAACGCTCTGAGATCCACCGTCCGGCAGTTGCACGCTGCGTGGCGGTTAGCCCGGCAGCGTGTTGGCGCGCAGATGCTTGTCGGCCCCGGTGGATCACCTCCCCACCGGATCTCGAGAGCGCGTAGAGCTGTTCGCGGTGGCCCGGCAAGGAGAAGCTCACGGAATCCCGGTCGGCGGGCGCATCTGGCCTGCAGCAAACCTGAGCCCCCGACGAGCCGCCTATCCCGGATCCTTAATTAGATTGCGCTCAGTCTCTAAATGGCATATAGATTTCGTACGCAATCTAAATATGGAGGCCGATCATGCGCGTGAGCCGCATTCAGGCTGAGAAGAACCGGCAGACCGTGATCGACGTGGCCAGCCGCCTTTTTCGGGAACATGGGTTCGACGGCATCGGCCTCAAGGATCTGATGAAGGGTGCCGGGCTGACCCAAGGCGCCTTCTACAAGCAGTTCGCGTCGAAGGAGGACTTGGTCGCACAGGCGTCCAGACGGGCGGTGGAGAGTACGGCTGCCCGATGGGCGACGGCGACCGCAGCCAATCCCCGCGATCCGCTTGGGGCGGTGATGGCATTTTACCTCAGCATGGGCCATCGCGAGCAAAGGATGGACGGCTGCCCGGTCGCGGCGCTCTGCTCGGATGCCGCGAGACAGGGGGCCGAGGTGAAAGGGTCGTTCGAAGCCGGCATCAAACAGTATCTCGAAATCATCGGCCGATTGATTGGCGAAGAGCCCAACAGCAAGGCCATGGCCATTCTTTCGACGATGGTCGGCGCGCTGACATTGTCGCGCGTCGTCAACGATCCCGACCTCGCTCAGGCCTTTCTGGATGCGGCGGCCGAACAGGTTCGCGACGCAGTCACGGCTTGAACCGCGCGGGACTGACGACTGGGATTGATAGGAGAATAGATGCGACGGATTGTTGTAACGGGCATGGGCGCGGTCACGCCGCTTGCGGCGGATGTCGAGACGTCCTGGTCGCGTCTCCTGGCCGGCCGCTCTGGTATCCGCAGGCTCGCGGACGAGGTGGTGGAAGATTTGCCGGCGAAGATCGGCGGCGTGGTCCCTTCCCTGGAGGAAGATCCCCAAGCCGGCCTCGATCCGAACGCTTTCCTGGCGCCGAAGGATCAGCGCAAGGTCGACCGCTTCATCCTGTTCGCGCTGGCCGCTGCGGAAGAGGCGCTTGCCCAGGCGAGATGGAAACCGCCCTCGGAAAAGAATCGGGTTCGCACGGCGACGATCATCGCTTCCGGTGTCGGAGGTTTTCCCGCCATCACCGAGGCGGTACGGACCGTCGACCAGCGCGGCGTTCGGCGGCTTTCACCGTTTACGGTGCCGTCTTTCCTGGTGAACCTCGCGGCTGGCCACGTCTCGATCCGCTACGGCTTCAAAGGCCACATCGGCGCGCCGGTAACCGCATGCGCCGCCGGCATCCAGGCCATCGGCGATGCGGCTCGCATCATCCGCGCCGATGAGGCCGATATCGCTTTGTGCGGCGGCACCGAGGCATGCATGAACACCGTCAGCTTGGGCGGCTTCGCAGCGGCACGCTCGCTTTCGACCTCCTTCAATCACCGCCCCGATCAAGCTTCTCGTCCGTTCGACATGTCGCGGGACGGGTTCGTCATGGGCGAAGGCGCCGGCATCCTGGTCATCGAGGAATTGAGCCATGCGCTGGCTCGCGGCGCGAAACCGCTCGCCGAGGTCGTCGGCTACGGCACCACGGCGGATGCCCATCATGTCACTTCCGGCCCCGAGGACGGCGATGGCGCGCGACGTGCGATGGAGATCGCGATTGCCCAGGCCGGCATCTCGCCACGCGACATCCGCCACCTCAATGCGCATGCGACCTCCACGCCGGTGGGCGACCTGGGAGAAATCGAAGCGATCAAAAGGGTCTTCGGCGCGGATTTCTCGATCGCCGTCAGCGGGACCAAGTCGGCGACCGGACACCTGCTCGGCGCTGCCGGCGGGCTCGGCGCGATCTTCACGATATTGGCGCTCAGGGACCAGGTGGCGCCGCCAACCCTCAATCTGGGCGCGCCCGATCCGGCCGGCGACGGCATAGACTTCGTCGCGAACCAAGCCCGGCCAATGGAAATGGACTACGCGATCTCCAATGGGTTTGGCTTCGGAGGTGTGAACGCCAGCGCGCTGTTCCGGCGCTGGGACGGACAGGCATGAACGGTCGAGCCGCTCCCTGGCTGAGGCTTTTGTTTCGGCCTTCCGATTTCCCCACTCCAGCCGCAAGAAAGTGATCTCATGGAAAAGACCAATCCTGGCGTCGCCCTCGTCACAGGCGCATCCTCGGGCATCGGGCGCGCAACAGCCGCAGCCCTCCGGAACGCGGGCTTTCGCGTGTTCGGAACCAGCCGTCGCGCGATCTCCGAACAGTCCGACGGCGTTACCATGCTGACCGGCGACGTGACCGACGACGCGTCCGTATCGAAGCTGGTCGAAGAGGTGCTGGCCGAAACCGGACGCATAGACCTGCTCGTCAACAATGCCGGCATCGGCCTGCTCGGCGGCGCGGAGGAATCCTCGACTGCGCAGGCTCAGGCGCTGTTTGATGTCAATGTCTTTGGTGTCATCCGGATGACCAACGCGGTGCTGCCGACAATGCGACGCCAACGGAGCGGCAGAATCGTGAATTTGAGTTCCGTGCTGGGCCTGATTCCGGCTCCCTATTCCGCTCTCTATGCGTCGACCAAGCATGCGATCGAAGGCTATTCAGAATCGCTGGACCATGAACTGCGCTCGTTCGGAATTCGCGTGGTGCTGGTCGAGCCCGCCTACACCCGCACGTCGTTTGAAGAAAATCTCGCAAGGCCCGATCAGTTGCTGGACATCTATGGCACCGCGCGCGCCGGCATGGATGTGGTTCTGCGGAAAGCCATCGAGACAGGCGATGCGCCCGAGATCGTGGCCAAGACGGTCTTGCAAGCGGCGACCGCCTCCGTTCCACGGAGGCGCTATGCTGCCGGAAAAATGGCTCGCCAGATCAGCTTGCTGCGCCGTTTCGTTCCCGAATCCGCCTTCGACAAGAGCCTGCGAAAGCAAAACGGCCTGCCGGCCTGATATCCAAGTCGCCGACAGGGTCTTTCGAGGCTCTCTGACACAGGAGTTGGGCAGCCGCAGCCGCCCACCCCCTTAGGCGGCGCTGCGACGGGAGTTGCCCGGGATCACAGGCGGCCCTTGCGGCGGCAGAGGTGTCGAAATGCCTCGGCTCGAAGGCCAGCGCATCGTGCATGGGAAGCGCTGCCGAGAAGAGGAAGCCCTGCCCGATCATGCAATCGAGCGAGCGCAGGATCAGGCGATCGGCGTCCGTTTCGACCCCCTCCGCCATGACCTCTATGCCAAGCGTTCGTCCGAGATCAATGACCGCCTTGACCAGCGCCTGATCTTCCACGGACTTGGCCAGATCGCGAACGAAGTCCTTGTCGATCTTGATCTTGCGGATCCGACTGTCCTTCAGCGAAACCAGGGTCGAAAAGCCGGTGCCGAAATCGTCCAGCACGATCGATATGCCCGCGTCCGCCAGGCGTTCCAGCTTTTCGTCGACCCGGGCGCGATCCACGGGCGCCTCTTCGGTGATCTCTATCTCGAGCATGGCCGCGGGGACATTCCTCGTCTTCAGGATGTCCAGCATCATATCGTCGACATTGCCTGCCTCGAGTTCACGCGGCGACAGATTCATCGCAACGCGCACATCCTGGCGCCCTTTCCTCGCCAGTTCCTCGATCATGGAGCAGCAATTGAGAAAGACCTTCTCCGTCAGCAAGGAAAGCAGACCGGTTTCGCGTGCCGCTGTCACGATCTCCGGCGGGGGAATGGCGCCGTGAACCGGGTGCTGCCACCGCAGCAGCGCTTCGAAGCCGGCGACCGCTTGCGTGTCCAGCCGAACGATGGGCTGGAACCAGGAGCAAAGCGTGCCTCTCTCGATGGCTGCGCGCAGGTCGCGCTCGATGCAGTGCTTGCGTTCGAGCCCTTGATCGAGCTCGGCATCGAAGAGGCAGTATTCGTTCCTGCCGCTGCGCTTGGCCGCGTAAAGCGCGAAGTCGGCGCGCAGCAGCATCTCCGTCAGTCGCGGTGTCTCCGATACGTAGATCCCGATCGAGGCGCCGACACGCACCGATTTCAATGCCGGATCCGGATTGGCGATGGCCGCGATGATCAAGGACGCAAGCTCGTCTATCGAGTGCTGCGAGCTTGCGGCGGGAAAGAGCAGCACGAACTCGTCGCCGCCGATGCGCGCGATCGTTGCCCCCGGCGGCGCGTGGTTCTCTATCCTGCGCGCGACCCGGACCAGCAGGTCGTCGCCGATATTGTGACCATAGGTGTCATTGACGGATTTGAAGCCGTCGAGATCGATCAGCATGGTCACGAACGGACCGTCGGAAAAACCCATCTCGCCGATTGCGTGCTCGAGCCCGTGCCTGTTGAGCAAGTTCGTCAGCGGATCGCACCTGGAGTTTCGTTCCATCCGGGCCGCGAACGCCCGCGCTTCGTATTTGAGGCGGCTCGTCTCCTTGAAGCGAGCCTGCCCGAGCAGCGAGCTTCTGATCATGCCTCCAAGAAAAAGCAGGACCGTGAAGCCGAGGACGTAGTTCTCGATATTGCCTTTCGCCAACACGCATCCTGCGGCGATCAGAAGCGGCAATGTCAAGAAGTTGATCGAAGCCGGCGCGTATGACGCACCATAGGTGACCGAACCGGCCGACAGGCCGGCGAGGACGACCAGATAGAGCGGCGCCTGGGGGGTGGTGTATCCATGCGATAGCACGGCCAGAAAAGACCAGGCGATGCCCGATGCCAGCGCCAACAGCCCGTAAACGGAAAGTCGCGCATCGACCGGCCTCGACCGGCTATCGGGCCCATCAAAGGCAATTTCCGGCTGGGCGAGCGCCAGTCCTATGCGGGCGCCGTTGATGATGGTGACCGCCGCAAACCACAGAACCGCCGCCGGGCCACCGCCCGAGAGCATCTGCACGGCCAGGATCAGGGCCGAGAGAACGGTGCCGATGGGCATCGAGATGAAAAGGCCCTTCTTCAGGTCAGCGAACTGATCCCGCAGAATTCCCGCTTCCACGGCTTCGCTTTGCCCCTGAAGGGCTGAACCTGGGCCAGGCTGGTCGGAATCTCTCATGCCTAGTGGCTAAACGAGCGGAATGAAAATCGCGTTAAGGATTTCAGCGACTTACGGCGCATCAGTCATGGATAGGCGAGCGCGACAGTCCGGCCCGCCCCCCCGGTGTGGCGGGAGCTTGCGAAAATCTGTCAGTCCTTTGGAAACCGATCTGAGGAAACTCCATCAAATCATTCGTCGGCCGCTACGGTCACCAAAGGATGGGTTTCGATGTCGCGACGGGCCTCGAACTTTGCTCATCGACTGGCGCAAAGCAGGCCAGGCGATTCGTTGATTTGCCCAAACCAGCGTCGGGAGTCAGTCTGGCTCGGTCGGACTCCAATCGAATAGCGCAGGGAGAAAGAAGATGGCTCAAGACCACTCTAAATCGAGCGGACCGGATCTGGCCCAAGGTATCGCGCTATCCGACCTTGCCGATGGCGCAAAGCTGGTCGGTCACTATGGCGATGAACAGGTGCTGTTGGTGCGCCGCGGGACAGAGGTCTTCGCAATCGGGGCGGCGTGCACGCATTATGGCGGGCCGCTGGTCGACGGTCTTGTCGTGGAGGGTACCGTTCGATGTCCGTGGCACCACGCCTGCTTCGATTTGCGCACCGGCGAAGCCGTGCGTGCGCCTGCGTTCAGTCCACTCGCCTGCTGGTCGGTGGAACAGCGCGGCGATCGCATATTCGTGGGCGAGAAGCGCAAGCGAGCGGCTCAAAAGCCCAGCAGCGGAGGAGCTGGCCAGTTTGCCGGCAGAATCGTGATCGTCGGAGGCGGCGCGGCTGGTTTCGCAGCCGCCGAAAGACTGCGTCGTGAAGGCCATCAGGGCAGCATCGTCATGCTCAGCGACGACGAGGCGCCGCCCGTCGATCGCCCCAACCTTTCCAAGGATTACCTCGCCGGCAAGGCGCCGTCGGATTGGGTTCCGCTGCGCGGGGAAAGCTTCTATGCCAAGAACGGCATTGATCTGCGCCTCAAGACGAGCGTCGCCGACATCGATGTCGGGTCCGGCGAGATCGTGCACGCAGACGGGAACCGAACTGCCTACGACCGTTTGCTGCTTGCTACGGGAGCCGAACCGGTCCGCCTCACGATCCCGGGCGCCGATCAGCCACAGGTCCATACGCTGCGCTCGCTCTCCGACTGCAGCACGATTATCGAGGAAGCCGAGACGGCCCGCAGCGCCATCGTGCTGGGCGCCAGTTTCATCGGCCTCGAGGTTGCCGCGTCCCTGCGTGCGCGGAACATCGAAGTTCATGTCGTCGCGCCCGACGAACGGCCGATGGAGCGGGTCCTCGGGCCGCAGATGGGCGACTTCATCCGCAGCCTCCACGAGCAAAATGGCGTCGTCTTTCATCTCAAGGACACCGCGGCCGCGATCGACGGCACGAACGTGCAACTGAGCAGCGGCCTTACGCTGACCGCGGATCTCATCGTCGCCGGCATCGGCGTGCGGCCGCGGCTCGGGCTTGCCGAAAAGGCTGGGCTCAGGCTCGACCGCGGCATCATGGTGGATGCCTTTCTGGAGACGAGCGCGCCGGGCGTTTTCGCGGCAGGCGACATTGCGCGATGGCCCGATCCCCACTCCGGCGAAAACATCAGGGTCGAGCACTGGGTGGTCGCAGAAAGGCAGGGGCAGACGGCTGCTCTGAACATGCTCGGACAGCGCGAGAAATACACTGCCGTCCCGTTCTTCTGGAGCCAGCATTATGACGTCCCGATCAACTACGTTGGACATGCGGAGCGATGGGACGAGATCGCGGTGGAAGGCGACATCGCCGCCAAAGATTGCCTCCTGCGTTTCAAGCGCAAGGGACGCACACTGGCGGTCGCCTCGATTTTTCGCGACATCGAAAGCCTGAAGGCCGAATTGGAGATGGAACGCCGGAGCGCTACCTGATGAAGCATGCAGAGTCCGGTTAGCACGGGGCGGCCGGCGTCGGTCTGCAATGCGCTCAAATCCGACATCCGACCGGAACGGCCGACCGCTGCAAATGTGATGCAGTTGAAGACCAAAGGCCGTTTTGCCGTTTCAGACGGCCTGGCGAAGGCTGATTTGCCGCCATGCGATCGGCGGTACCAATCGCCTACGAAAAGCAACAACGCGATGAAACCTTTCAGGGCTTCTTTCCGTTCGGTCGGAGGAGGATCCAACAATGACCGAACCCGGCGAAAGCAGTTCCCATAACCGGATCGACGACAAGCAGCTCGTCATTTTGCTGAAACAGAAAACAGGCATTTCGGACGCGCAAGCCAGGAGGCTGATAAAAGCGGTTGGACGCGATCGTCCTGCGCTGTTGCGGGAAGCCAGAATCATCAGGGCGAGGCACTCGGGCGTCTAGTTCACGCCGCCGCTTGAGCCGGTCGATGGACCTTTCCGAAAAACGGCCATCCCCTCAGCGTGCGACCAGCCGAGAAACCTTGAACCGCGGCGCGAAGAAGCAGCGCAAATAGGGCTGATTGGTTATCACGTAGTTGTTTTCGCAGATATGATATTGGCCGTCCGGCGATTCCTGAACCCGATCTCGCGGGATGTTGAATCCGTCGGGCAAATAGGTATAGCCGCCGTCGGCTCTGGACCGCACCGAAGACTGAGGGATGGCGCGGCAATCTTGACTGCCGCAGCACTTGAATTTCGTTACCGGGTCAATCTTGTCTTCGTACCAATCATGCGCATTGGCGCCTGTTGCGGCGGCAATGCACATGGCTGTAAAGATGACCCTTCGCATGGCATTCCTCGTGTGCGGAGGCGCTGCTCATTCGGGCGTCATGTATATTAGCGTTGCGCCGAAAATGCCATTGCATCGCGAAGGCCCGGCACGGCAGCCCTCTGCCTCGCCCGCTCACACCAGCCATCGTTGTGGATGGTCTCGCCGGTCATGAACGCGTTCTGCATAAGATACAGACGGGCGGGCGCGCGATGTCGGAGGGCGTGGCGAAGCGCTTTTAGTCGTTGGTTGCTGCGTCTCGCTGCCCCAGAATCGCTGTGCCTCCTCGCGGCATGCACAAGAATCGGCGGCTTGCGCAGACCTGCCGATTGCGAGATGGTGGGCGATGATCGCCGGTAGGTATCTGGATCACAAATTGGAATGCCCGTATTGCGGTGTGATCCGGTTGCAGATCCCCATCGATGCTCAACCCACTACCCAAATCCATTGTGCCGAATGCGGCAAATATCTGGGTACGTGGGACGAACTCCAGACCGACTTTGAGCGCCAGGGCGGCACCGAGGGGGTGTTCCGTCTGGACAAAGGGCGTATCCAGAAGCTCGCTTCCAGCCAATGACGGACCGCCGGTGGCAGCCAAGCCCGGAATTGGCGGGAACTAATTTCTGACTTGAACGTTGCGCCGCCATAGGGGACTCCCCATGGCGCTCACATCTGACAGTCAGTCACAGGAATCTGTTGTTCAACGGCTTGTCCGGGAGATCGGCATTACCGAAGCGCAGGCTTTGGAACTTGTTTCTTTCCTAGGCTTGAATTGGGGTTCGCTCGTTCGCGAGGCGAAGGCACTGTCGCGTAGGAAGTAGCCTGTTGACGAGCCAGATCCGGTTTTCTTGCACGTGTGCCAAGGCACGCGCTGGAAAGTGCCCAAAGATCACATTAGCGATCGCTTGACGAATCCGCCGACCGCACCAGTCTTGCGTCTATGGCAAGAGGCATCAAGGTCGGAGACGAGGTCGCCATCACCGCAACGGTTCGCCGGCGGGTGACGGAGGACCGCGTCAGCGTGTCGATTCCCTCCTATGAGCAGCCGCATTCGATCATCGACCGCACGTCGACTGTGAAGAGAGGCCAGCCGATCGAGCTCGTCGGAGATGTAACGCGCGTCAATGGGGACCGGGTGACCGTGAAGCTCGGCGTACCGGTTACAGTGGACATCGACAAGGTCAGGCTGGTGACCACCAGCAAGCCTCCCGCGCGAAAGCCACCGGTGGTTCAGCGGCCGGCGTAAGGAAGACTGTGCCTGCCGGCAGTTCCGGACGGAAACCCGAGTCACGCTTTCTAGAATTGCTCCGGCAAAAACCCGCCCGGGGAGGAGCGCGGGCGGGTTTTCGCAAGAGCGGCCACATGACCCGCTCACGGATGGCGGCCCTCATTTCGGAGCAAAGGTTCGCCCCGCCGCTGCGTACCGAACAGCAAGACCCGCGGAAGGTTCCCACCGAGCCGAACGCTCCCGCACGCGCCCTCATCTTGACGGCCAAAAACCGCAAACCCATATCGCGGCCAGGCCAGGATCGCTGCCGGTTCCGGCCTGTCTCAGAACTCAAATTGTTCGTTCGACTTGGAGGATCTTATGAACGATCGGATGTTTGACAGCCCCGTTTTCGTGAAGAACGGGAACAGCCTCATCCAGGAAATCGCCTGCCTCGATGACGCCCTGGAATTTCTCTACGAATGGCCCAAGAACAAACGCGGCACCATCTACGAGACCGCCCTGCGTGCCTGTCAGCGAGCATTCGACAGCGACTATCCGCTAACGGCCGCCAGAGACGCGTTCTGCGGCTTCGCAAAGTCGGTCAAGATCCACGAGGACGTGACTGTCACTTTGCCTTGGATGACCGGCAAGGGCCCAGGCAGCGGCGTGGCTGCGTAGCCGCAAAAGGAGGCAGTCGCGATGCTTGCAAAACCGTTCGAAAAGCCGATCCGCGTCTGGGTCGGACTGGGATTTCCGCGTCAGCTGAACACTGTCGTAGATGCCTATCAGTTCGTCGTCGACTGGTGTGGCAACAGCCCTGAGCAGAAGGCGGCGGTGCGTGCCTGCAAGGCCGCCTTGGCCGGCGAAATCGACGCAGAAACGGCGAGAGGCGTCTTCGTTGCCTTTGCCCGCCGGAAGGACATCCTCATCGAGGATGGAGCAGTTCCGCTCCCAACTGGAAAGGCAGCCCAGCCGAAGCATGCTTGATGTGACCGAGGCGGCGGCCAACGCCGCCTCGTTTCACCTGTAGGACGCGAACTAGCGCTTGGCGCTGTCGCTGTCGGCATCGGCCCGGGCGAGGAATGTCTCGGTGACCTGCGGAAGATTGTCCTTCAGCCACTCGGCCATCGTTTCTTCTTCGCGCAGGTTCTGCTCACAGACCCGAGCAATCTCGGCTTCACCCACGGCTTCAGCGGCAGCCATGAGGATCGTATAGGAAGCGATCTCCATATGCTCGAAGGTGTAGCTGGCCAGAGAGCCTTTCATCACCTCGTCGCCGGCGAACACGCCGCTGATCGACTGCGCCATTGCGGTCAGTTTTCCGCCTGCGTCCTTCAGTGTTGACGAACCTTCTTCCAGGCCATCCAGGCAAGACTTCAATCGTCTCGCCTGCTCCTTGGTCTCGGCGAGGTGAGCGCGGATGCGTTCGCTGAGGTCCGGATAGCTCTCGAGCCGACCCAGCTGGCCGGACAGCATCGTCTCGGCTTGCTCTTCCATTGCGTGAGCATCCCTCAGCCACTGGATCAGCCATTCGCGGGATTCAGACATAGTTTGTTCCTCCTGGTTGGGTGCGCCCGAACCACAAGGACTGCGGATTGTTCCGTGGCGAGAGTGACGGGAGTGGGCATGACGAGCAGCAGGCCCGCGGCTCCTCGAAAAGCGTCGCTGACAGGACGGAAGCCGCGTCCGCATACCAACCTCCCAGAGGCTGGAACATTCCCAAAGGGAGGCGGTTTTGTTCCTATCCAGGAGGAACAACGATGGCAGACGACACGACCAAGCGCGATTTCCGCGACCGCGGCCGCGTGTCAGGCGATGAGGAATATGAGGTCGCCCACTTCGCGAGGAAATTCCAGCTGACAATCCCCGAGGCTCGCGACCTCATCAAAAAGCACGGAAACGATCGTGCGACGCTGGAGCGCGAAGCAAGGGCGGTGGCGAGCCGCTGACGGGCGTTCACACTTGTGCGGAGATACTGCGAAGGAGACTTGACATGGCTAACAACCTATCCCGCGAGGAGGAGCAGCGTGGCACCAGCAGGGTCTTCATGTGGGGCACCGTCGCCGCGGCCGCAATCTTTGTGGCTCTTCTGGCGCTATTTTGGTTCGGCTCGTGATTGCCGTCGGCCCACAAGGCCAAAGACCTTGCGGCGTACCACAGCCCTGCTCGACCGGTCAGGGCTGCGTCCTTAATTTGAGATTTCGAAATGAGGCAACCGACGGCATGGGCGGGGGGCGATGGGGAGCCGTCGGTTACCAGGAACAGGGGCCATCGAATCAAAATATGCATAGGCCCTTATATGATCATGCCAGCAATTTGCGTTCTTGGAAACTGGTTCCGCCCGAAAATTCAATCGCCTATGACTAAGAACGCAGATTCGGGATGATCTTCACGGGCCTCGCCCGCTACGCCGCATTTCGCTGAGCCGCCCTGAACGGATGGTCCATGGTAAACGCATCCGGCCGGATACGCCGCTCTACCTGCACCCAAGTAACGGGATGCGCGATGGGGAAGCCGGGGCGGGCCCGCGGCGAAAAAGCGCCGGCGGCCGTGTTGCCTCGCCCGTTGCGAAGATAGTCGATAAAGATGCGGCCCTTGCGGGCCGCCGGCGCGGCCGACAGCAAGTAGCGGTGGGGTTCTGCGTCGGCGAGGACCTGGGCAATCGACCTGGCGAGCTGCCGCGCTCGGTCGTGGGTCATTTTCGCCGCCAGCGGCGCCAACAAGTGAATGCCCTTGCCGCCCGTGACCTTCGGCCAGCTTTCCAGACCTGACGCTGCCATGATGTCCCGCAGCGCCAGCGCGGTCTCAGTCACTTGCGCCCATTCCACGCCCTCACCAGGGTCGAGATCCAGCACGATCCGGTCGGCATGCTCGATGTCATCCACCGTGGCATTCCACGGGTGGAGCTCGACCGCATCCATTTCGACCAGCCCGAGCAAGCCGTCGAGGTCGTCGACCCAGACCCGAGTGCCCTCCCCACCTTCTCGCTTCTCGACGCGCAGCTGGTGCACCGCTGCCGGGATCTCGGGCAGCATTCCCTTGTGGTAGAAAGTTGCCCCGAAGGCATGACGGACGAGCTTCAGTGGGCGACGGCCGAGGTGCACCAGCGCCTGATCGGCGACCAGACTCCAATAGCGAACGAGTTGATCCTTGGAAGGCGAGACCGCATCGGGCAGCAGCTGCAAGATATTCTCACGCGGCACGCCGTGATCTCGGTCCGCTCTTCGTTTCGACGGCGCCGGCGGCTTTGGCGGGACGGCCACCAGGTCCTCGCGGAGCCCCTTGAACACGGCCTCGCGCAAAATCCCGCGATCGGTAACGCCGCTGAACTGCACCTCGGCCAGGACTTCGGGTCTCACCCAGGTCGCCTTTGGCTTCACAATGGGCTCCGACAAAGGCGATCTGCCGATGATCAGCGGATCGAGCCGTTCGCGAACGCGTCGCGCCACTTCAAGCGTATAACCGCTCTGAGCCTTGCCTGCATAAAGCAGCCGATCGCCCTCGCGCCTGCCGATGTAGAGCGATGCGATCCGGCGCGGCTCAGCGCCAAGCTTCTCGACGAACGCGACGATCGGAAAGGTGTCGCTCTTGATGCATTTGACCTTGACCCAGCTCGTCTGCACGCCGGAACGGTAGGGCGCGTCCGCGCGCTTCGACACGATCCCCTCCAGGCCCATCCGGCAGGCATGATCGAACATCTCCCTGCCGCTCACCTCCAGATGCTCGGCATAGGTCAGCGTCGGCGCGCTGTGCTTCAGCAGCGTTTCGAGCGCTGCCTTGCGTTCGACCAGCGGCTGCTGTCGCAGATCGCGGCCGTCAAGGTGCAGCAGGTCGAAGGCATAGAAGATCAATCTCGGAGAGTTTGGGTTGCCCAACTCGCGCTCCAGCGCCTGGTAGTCAGGCAGGCCGGTGTCGCCGATCACGACAGCCTCGCCATCGATGATCGCAGATTTCACCGGCAAGCCTGCCGCCGCCTGGACAATCCTCCTGTAGCGATGCGACCAGTCATAGCCGCGGCGCGTGAAGGCTCGCGCTGTTCCGCCTTCCACGATGAGCTGGGTTCGGTAACCGTCGTACTTGATCTCGTGCAGCCATTCGCCGCCTTCGGGAGCTTTCTCGACCAAGGTGGGCGATTGGAACTCGATGAAGGAAAGCCGGTCTTTGCCGCTGGTCATGCACGCGCGACTCCAGGAACCGCGACTCAAGCCGGAGCAGTCCCATCAGTTCCTTCCATTTTAGTAAAATCGTATGTTTGTCCGACTTGGCCAAGCGTGGCCTCGCAAAGGCAACGCGTTGCCCTCCGACCCGCAGAGTGCTCCGATTATCTGATCAGATGTTTTATCAGTTGAGTGCGGAACAATCCTTAGCCGGCGACGTTTGGCTGCGGGGTGGATCTTCTTCAGGTGGGCCGTCAATGAACAAGTCAATCGTAATGGATTCGGTCGAGATCGACACGCTGGAAGACAGGTATTACGTGCGCGTTATCGAGGATGGCGTTGTCACCATCAAGGGTTTCGGTTCCGAAGCGGACGCGAAAGCTTTTGCCAAGCACGAACACACCCGACTGGGACTTGACGCTGTCAAGCAGCCGGGCACCGGCCAAAAGCTGCGATACGGGTTTCCGGAAAGTTGATGCCGCCTCGAAGATCGAGGAATCTCTGACTTCCCCTTCGGGAACGCGGCAACGCGCGGCCGCGGTCCTGCCCTACAAATAAGTCAGCCATACGCGTCGTTCATTTGCCTGGTCGAGGTTGAACCAGCTTGAAGTCGAAGCTCTCCAGCAAACGTCCACGAGTGCTCACAGGCCTCACGGAGGACGCGACCTCCGGTTTTGCGTGGACAGTTAGCTCGCTGCCAGCAGCGCTCGGCAGTGGGACTAGCTTAGCGGCGCTGTTTATGGCGATAGCCATTCATTTCGGGCCTGAGGCCCGAAAGCGAGGGCCCCTTCGCCGTGAACACGACGCCCGCCGCCTCAAAAGCGCGACGGATGCGGGTTCGTTTCTCGACCCGCAGAATTCTGATCCCGTTCTCGAAGTCGCGAATGGTCCCTTCGCCTAGGCTGGCCTTGGCGCCGAGGCGCACTTGCGACCAGTGCAGGAGTTCTCGCGCGGCTCGCGACTCCTCTGGCGTCAAATCCATCAAGGGGTCTCCCCTAGGGCTTTTCAGCTGTCAATTTCCAGCCTCGCGTGTCCCGGCTGCTCGTGCCAGATCACCTGCCGGAGATCGCCCCAGTCCACTGCCTGCCCGCAGGCGGGACATGTCCGGAACTGGTCCTCTTCGTTGGCGGCTGCTCTGACCCGCAACCGGGCAAAGATCGGCGGCCCCAAATCAGAAAGCTTTGTCACCCAGCTTCCTTGCCTCACGTTGCAAAATCTTACGGTCGTTGCCGTGCTCGCTGATCAGGTCCCGAACCTGTTCAGGCGTGATGCGATGCTGCTTGGCAAAGTAGCGAACCTCATAATCGTCGTCCGCCGACACACGGTCGCGGTCCCGGAAATCGCGCTTCGTTTTGACGTCTGCCATGGTTGCTCCTCCTGGCAAAACGAACACCGGGAAGGCAGGAATGTTCCAAACCGCTAATATGTGCGTGAAGCGCTAGCGTTTTGCCGGAATCGGGTCGGCCACGGCATTGCCTGGGGCTGAGGCCTCAAATGAAAGTAACCGGCGGCATGGGCGGGGGGCGTTGGGGAGCCGCCGGTCACCAGGCAAGGGCCCATCGAATCACAAAATGCATAGGCCCTTATATGATCATGCCAGCATTTTTCGCTCTTGGGAACTGGTTTCGGCATAAAATTCAAGATCGTACGCCCAAAGGTGCACGTTCTAATGATTTGCACGCCGGCGCTGCGACAGGAACCAGATCGGCACGCCCGCGTCATAAAGACAGGTTTCTGTCGTAACCCGGGAGTGAAGTCGATGGTCCGGCTCTTCGTTGTCGCTGCCGTGGCGTTCGCGCTCGCATGCAGCGGAGCTCAGGCGGCCAGGCTTGATCTCGACGCGGTCAATCAGGCGCAATTCAGCGAGGACGAGCCGAAGGACGTCAGTCCGATGCTTCTCAAGGCGCAGATCCTTCTCGATCGCGCCCGCTTCTCGCCGGGCCTGATCGACGGTCGCCTCTCCGACAATTTTGCCAAAGCCGTGGCGGCGTTCCAGGCGGCCAACGGACTGGCTTCCGACGGCAAGCTCACACGCGAGACCTGGGACAAGCTGACGGCGAGCTCCGCCGAGCCGGTTCTGGTGACATATGAGGTCACGGTCAAGGACGTGCGCGGCCCCTTTACCAGGCGCATCCCCACCCGCCTGGAGCGGATGGCTCGTCTGAAGCGCCTCGGCTATCGCAATGCGCGGGAGAGGCTGGCCGAGCGTTTCCATATCAGCGAACAATTGCTGAAGACGCTAAACCCGCGCGTCGGGTTCCGGAAGGCAGATGTGAGCCTCGTGGTGCCCGATCTCGGACGGGGCGACGCCCCGGCGGAGATCGAGACCATCGAGGTCGACAAGGCATCCCGCCAGGTCCGCGCGCTCGATCCGTCAGGCAAGCCGGTTGCGGTCTATCCGGCCTCGATCGGCAGCGAGGAAAAGCCGGCGCCGAGCGGCGCCGCGGAGGTCAAACGCGTCGTGCGCAATCCGACCTATCACTACAATCCGAAATTCGCCTTCAAGGGGGTCAAGAGCAAGCGGCCCTTCACCATCGCCAAGGGACCTAACAATCCGGTGGGATCGGTCTGGATCGACCTCTCGATCGAAAGCTACGGCATCCACGGCACGCCGGATCCCGGCAAGATCGGCACGACCTACTCGCATGGCTGCATTCGGCTGACCAACTGGGATGCCGAAGACCTCGCCGCCATGGTCAAGCCGGGCACGAAAGTCGAGTTCAAGGACGAGACGGCGCAGGACGGGCAGGCGCAGTAAAAACGCCGGGAGGAGCGAGCCGCCAAGGCGGGATCGCTGCATAAGCCCAATTTATCGTTACCCCTAGTTTTTCGGAACGTTACACGGTCTTCCGTCGCCTGTAGCTTCGGCGGCGCGCTTTTGAAAACGATCTGGAATTGGTGGTTCGATGCAAGCACATGCGAGAGTGGTGATCGTCGGCGGAGGATGCGTCGGCGCCGGCATCCTTTACGGCCTGGCCAAGCGCGGCTGGACCGACGTTGCGCTGCTCGAGCGGACCCAGCTTACGGCCGGCTCCACCTGGCATGCGGCGGGCCTGATCCCGTCCTATACCCGCAACATCAATGTCGGCCGCATGATCAAGAAGACGATCGAGATCTATGAAGGGCTGGAGGCCGAAACCGGCCAGCCGGTCGGCTGGCACAAATGCGGCCAGCTGCGCATCGCCAACTCGCGAGATCGGCTCGATGAATTCAAGAGCTATATGAGCGTGGCCGACGTCCAGGGCATGCGCGCTGAGTTGCTGACGCCGGCCGAGGCGAGGCAGCTGGCGCCGCTGCTCGACAACGACCACATGCTCGGCGCGCTTTATCATCCCGACGACGGCCACATCGCGCCGGCCGATGTGACCATCGCCATGGCCAAAGGCGCGCGCGACCTCGGCAGCAAGGTCTATCTCAACACCGAGGTCACCGGCTTCAAGCGGACGCCAAGCGGCGAGTGGCTCGTCCAGACCAACCAGGGCGACATCACCTGCGAGCACGTGATCTCCGCCACCGGCAATTATGCGCGCCAGACCGGCGCGCTGCTCGGCCTCGATATCCCGGCGATCCCGATCCTGCACCAGTACTGGATCACCGAAGCGGTGCCGGAAATCGTCGAGCGGAAAAGGCAGGGCCGCCCCGAAATGCCGATCCTGCGCGACGAAGGGTTCGAGGGCTATCTGCGCGAAGAAGGCGACGGGCTGATGTTCGGGCCTTACGAGCGCACGGCGAACCTGAAACTGTTCGCCGAGGACGGCGTCCCTTCCTGGTTCGGCGCCGACCTCGTCGAAGAAGATTTCGAGGCGGTGTCGTGGAACTGGGAGCAGGCTCTGCAGCTGGTGCCGGCGCTGGGGCGCGTCGGTATCAAGGCCAATGTGCGCGGACCGTTCCAGATGACCGCGGACGAGCTTCCCTTGATGGGGCCGGCCTGGGGCCTGCCGAATGTCTGGCTAGCCGAAGGCGTGCCAGGCGGTATCCTGTGGGGCGGTACGATCGGCTATTACCTGTCGGAACGGATCGTCGAAGGCGGCAACAGCCTCGACACCTCGGATCTCGATCCGCGCCGCTTCGGCGACTACGCCAAAAAGGCCTGGACGCGCGAAAAGGTCCGCGAGGCCTGGGGCACACATGCGGAGCAGAAATATCCTGGACAGGACATGCCCGCCGCCCGGCCGCAGAAGACCGCGCCTTCCTATGACAGGCTGACCGAGTTCGGCGCCGTCTGGGGCGTGCTCAATGGCTGGGAGATGCCCAACTGGTTCGCGCGCGACGGCGTCGAAGCCAAGGACCAGTATAGCTGGCGATGGACGCCAAAGGGGAACCTCGTCGCCGAGGAAGTCCAGGCGGTGCGCACTGCCGTCGGTCTGGTCGAGATGACGCCAATGACCAAGTTCGAGGTATCCGGACCGAGCGCCGCCGCCTGGCTGGACAGGATCATCGCCAATCGCTTGCCGGCGGTCGGAAAGGTGACGCTGGCGCATCACCTCACTGCGGGCGGCGGCGTGCAGGCGGAGTACATGGTGGCGCGGCTCGGAGAAGACCTGTTCTACCTCATCTCGACGCCGCGCGCCGAGCGCTGGAATTTCGACGATCTTTCAAGGCTGCTGCCCGCCGACGGCAGAGTATCACTGAAGAACGTCACCAACGATCGCGGCTGCTTCACCGTCGTCGGGCCCAAGGCACGCGAAGTGCTGCAGCCGCTGACCGAGGTCGATCTTTCGAACGAAAAGTTCCCATGGTTCAGCGTGACGACCGGCAGCGTCGCCCTGGCCAGCGACGTTCGGCTGCTGCGCGTCAACTATGAGGGCGAGCTCGGCTGGGAACTCTATCATCCGCTGCCCTATCAGCGGCAGCTGCTGGATGCCATCCTCAAGGAGGGCGAGAAGCACGGCATGCGGCTTGTCGGGCTGCATGCGCTGGAGTCGCTCAGGCTCGAAAAATCCTATCGCGCCATGTATCGCGACATGAACCCTGAGCTCAACGCGCTGGAGAGCGGGCTCGAGCGCTTCATCCGCCTCGACAAGGGCGATTTCGCTGGCCGCGAGGCGGTGCTGAAATACAAGGCGAGGAACGACCAGCGCCGGTCGGTGACGCTCAAGATCGAAACCGACGGCGCGAGCACGCTTGCCTCCGAGGGCCTTTATATCGACGGCGAACTTGTCGGGCGCATTACGTCGGGCGGCTACGGCTACGCGCTCGGCCATGACGTGGCGCTGGCCCTTCTGCCGCAGCGTCTGAGCAAGCCTGGCACCAAACTCGAGGTCGCCATTTTGGGGGAATGGAAGATCGCCGAGGTGATCGCGGACTCGCCTTACGATCCGACCTCGGCCAGGGCGCGTATGTGATGCGCGTCGATCGGATCAACGTCTATTCGGCGCAGCTGCCCGTCAAAGGCGGCGTCTACCGCATGGCCAGCGACGACGTGGAGTCGCTGGACTCGACGCTTGTCGAGATCGTGACCGAAGACGGTTTCACCGGCTGGGGCGAGACCTGCCCGATCGGACCGGTCTATCAGCCGCACCATGCGCTGGGCGCCCGCGCGGCGATCGCCGAAATCGCCCCGGGCCTCATCGGTGCGGAGATCGCTTCGATCAGACTGCTGGCAAAACAGATGGACGAGCGCCTGAACGGACATGGCTATGCCAAGGCCGCGTTCGACATGGCCTTTCTCGACCTGCTCGGCCAAAAGCTCGGCGTGCCGGTCTCGACGCTGCTGGGCGGCGCGCTGACCGATCGCGTGCCGGCCTATTATTCGCTGATCGTAGGTCCGCCGGACGAAACGGCGAGGATCGCCGCCGACAAGGTGAAGGCCGGCTATCCCCGCCTCCAGGTGAAGATCGGCGGGCGCAACCTGGAAGAAGACGTGGCGGTTGTGCACAAGGTCTGGGAAGCTGTCGGCTACAAGGCGCGCATCGCGGTCGACGGCAACCGGGGCCTGACAATCGCGTCGGCAATCCATCTTGACCGGCTTTGCCACGCCATCCCCTTCGTCTTCGAACAGCCCTGCAACACCATGGATGAAGTCGCTACGCTGAACGGCCGCGTGACGCATCCGGTCTATCTCGACGAGAGCACCGAGGACCAGAACGCGGTGCTGCGAGCGATCTCCATGGGCATCGCCGACGGCTTCGGCTTCAAGGTGACGCGCCTCGGCGGCCTCACGAAGATGACAACCGTGCGCGACCTTTGCGCCATTCGCTCGCTGCCGCACAGCTGCGACGACGCCTGGGGCGGCGACATCATCGCGGCGGCGTGTGTCCATCTTGCTGCCACGGTCGAGCCGCGCCGGATGGAGGGGGCCTGGATCGCCCAAGAATATATCGACGGGCATTTCGACCGGAAGAACCCGGTCGTGATCGAAAAGGGCCACATAGCCGTGCCGCAGCGGCCGGGCCTGGGCGTGAAACCCGAGGCCGGGATATTCGGCAATCCGCTGGCGACTTACGGAGCCTGACAACCGGCCAGGCTTTGGCCCAGCCGATCACTTCTTGGGTCTCGCGGATCGTTCCGCCTCATCCCGCGTTGAGTGGCACGCAAAGGGAGGAACGGCAATGGATGATGATCGGACCGAGAAGATCAGGCAGCGTGCCTATGAGCTCTGGCAGCGCGAGGGCAGCTTGCATGGCGACCATGAGCGGCACTGGCGCCAGGCCGAGATGGAGATCGATCGCGAGGCGGCGCTGCCGCTCACGGCAGACGATGCGCTGCCGGGAACGCGCGAGATCGACAGCGCGGATGTGCTGACGGTCGAGGCGCTTGCGATACGCACCGGCATATCGGCCCAAGAAGCGCAGGAGTTGCTCGACAGGCTGGGCAGCGACCGCGCCGCGATCGAGCAGGCGGCGCGGAGCATCCGGGCACGGAAAGGGCTGTAGGTCAGGAACCACGACGCGTGCGACGGTTGCCGGCATTCGACGTCGGCGGAACCCTCGTTGCCATCGACAGTTCCTCCTGTCTAACCACAGGAGACCTGTCATGGATCACACCAACCACGTAAGGCTGACAAACGCCGAACTGACTCCCAGCATTCTCGAAGGCGCAACCATCTACGGCCCGGACGACGAAAAGATCGGTTCGGTCGACCACATGCATGGCAGCCAGGTCGTCATCGATGTCGGCGGCTTCCTCGGCATCGGTGCCAAGCCGGTCGCCGTCAGCGCCAACCAATTGGATTTCATGCGCGACGAGGACGGCGACGTCCACGCCGTGACCAGATGGACGAAGGACCAGCTGAAGTCGATGCCCGAGCATCACGACTGAGCACGGGAAGGGTCCGGCGAGAGCCGACACATGTTGGGGCGTCCTCATCCCGGCCTTCTCATGCTGCATTCCGGCGTGGTGCCGCGCGGGAAGGCGTTCTGAAGCGCAAGTTCGGCGAGCCCACCGGGCCTACTGGGCGAGCGTGCGCCGCTACTCTGAGGCGATGCCTCTTGCCTCAAGGTGGCGGCCATCCTCGATCCCGCAGCGCGCCAGTCAATCTTGACAACGGACCGCTTGGTCGAGCCTCCTGAGAGCGGCGCTCGCCTGAAGGCGGCAATCGGGACCTGATTGGAAACGAGGATGACGGCCACCAACGGCAAAACGCTGCGACTGCATATGCCGCAATGGCAGGGCGGGAATCTCGAGGAGTATCATCTCAGTTCGAAAGTGCTGTCGTGGCTGCTGCCCGCATCCCGAGGACCGGAGGAGATCGTGCCGGTCCCCTCTCCCGGCGACAGTCCGGCGCCGGCGATCGAGGACGGCATCCTCGCGAGGAAAGCTCTGCTCGATCAGGCGCGCGCGGCGCGAGCCGCCATCGAACGGCATCGGCCGGATAGGATTCTCATGATCGGCGGCGACTGCCTGGTCGATCTCGCGCCCATCGCCTACCTCAACAAGCACTATCGCGGCACTGTCGGGGTGCTCTGGATCGACGCCCATCCAGATGTGCAGACGCCGAAGGATTTCCATCAAGGCAATGCGCAGGTGCTGGCAATGCTGCTTGGCGAAGGTGATCCGGATTTCCTCGCCGAAGTCGACGTTCCCGTCGACCCCACGAAAGTAATGTATGCAGGGCTGGACGAGTGGTCGCCGCCCGAAAACGAGTTTCTCGTCCGCATGGGCCTGCGGCGCACGGGATCGGCCGAGCTTGCCGAGAGCTCTTCCTCGGTGCTGAAATGGATCGAGCAGGTAGGCATCGAGTACCTAGCGATCCACTTCGACGTCGACGCCATCAGGCCGCAGAGCTTTCGGCCGATGCTCTTCAACAAGCCCGGCGCTGGAGATGGCTTCCTTGCCGGTGTTCCGCGCGGCCGGCTTGAGCCGAAGCATGTGTTGCGGCTGCTCGGCGATGTCGCGGGCGCCTGCGACATCGTCGGGCTTGCCATTACTGAGTACATCTCCTGGGACGCCACCCAGACACGGAAGTTGCTAGCCCAATTGCCGCTCATCGGCGCATGAGCGGGGCTCCGGCGTTGGCGTCAGCCCTTCATTGAATTGCTGTAGACCTGCACGCCGACGCGCTCGTTGCGGCGCCAGCGCACCACGGCCCGATAGACGGCGTCGTCATCGGAAACAATGAGCGTGAAACGGTCGGGCAATTCCACCTGCGGCCCCACCCGCAGTTCGGCGCCATGCTCGTGCTGGTTACGGACGGAGCACTTGATGCTGGCGTCGCCGGTGACGATCGTGGCCTCCTTCAGCACGAATTCTCGTGAATGAAGACGGCGCTCTAAGTGGGGAAAGGTGGCCATGATGCACTGGTCCCGAAACTTGCCCGGCGGGCTCAAACTCCCTCGCCCGACGCACCACCCTAGCGCAGACGTGTTTCCGTTCCGTTAGCGTTTTCTAATCACTGCCCACTCGCCGATCCCGTTTCCGCACAGGCGGCGCCGGACCGAACGAGGTTGCCGCAAGACGCTAATGCCGCTTGAAATACTGCACCTCGCGCTCGTGCTTTTCGGCAGCCTCGCGCGACTTGAAGGTGCCGAGATTCCGGCGTTTGCCGGTCCTCGGATCCACCTTGCGCGAATAGAGCCGGTAGTCGCCGGACTTAAGCTTGCGGATCATGGGACACCTCCTCTGCTCGTAAGTCTAATCCACTCGACCTGTCCAGGGTTCCAGCAGCGAACGTGATCCATTTCACGGAAGCGCCGCGCCGAATGTCGGAATCGACGCGGTAGCGACACGATTGGGTCGGATTATTTGTACTCAAACGACTTCCGCGGCGTTAGTCTTTGCGTCCGCGAGCATGCCGGACTGGAGGAGGGTGAGATGGCGACGGCCAAGCTTCACGGCGTTGAACTCGTCAAGGGCCAGAGGTGGACGGTGCGCGTCACCGCCTACGGCACAACGATGACCTTCCCTTTCGAAGCCGAGCAATATGCGCGCTCCTATGCCGATGGTCAGGCCTTCCGCCTTGGCGTCGAGGTGGTCGAGTTGAAGGACTGCGCCTGATCGGCTGCCGGCGTAGCGATCGCCGCCATGGGTTCGCCGCGCGACAAATCTTTCGCCAAGCTCCGATAGCGGCGGACCTTATGCAGAAACTGGCAAGAAGTCGGTGTCGTGCCGCATCACTTTGTCGACCCGTTCGCAAACCACGAGCCTCGATCTACTTCATGAAGCATCTGGCGCTCTAGGTTTGCGGCAACCAGGCGACCTTCTCGCCATCCTCCTTGATGAATTCGCGCACGGGGTTGTCGAGCAGCGGCAGCACCGCCTCCGACGGCCGGCAGAGCCTCGTGCCTTTGGGCGTCTCCACGATCGGCCGGTTGATGAGGATGGGATGGGCGAGCATGAAACCGATCAGCTCGTCGTCGCTCCATTTCGGATCGGCGAGGCCAAGCTCCGCGTAGGGCGTGCCTTTCTCCCGCAACAGGTCGCGCGGGGGGATGCCCATCGCCGCGATCAATTCGAGTAGCCGTTCGCGGCTCGGCGGCGCCTTCAGATATTCGATCACCATCGGCTCCTCACCGCTGGCGCGGATCATGGAAAGCGTGTTGCGCGAGGTGCCGCAAGCGGGGTTGTGGTAGATGGTGACCGTCATGGCTTGGCTTTCAGTGGCTCGGATTGCTCGATGGATTCGGGCCGCAGCAGCCATCCCATCAGTGCCAGCCCGATCAAGGCGCCGAGCAGTTCGGCGACGATGAAACCCGGGAGATCGGCCGGCCTGATGCCGGAAAAGCTGTCGGTGAGCGCACGCGCCACTGCGACGGCCGGATTGGCGAAGGACGTGGAGGCGGTGAACCAGTATGCGGCGGTGATGAAGAGGCCTACCAGCCATGGCACAGCCCGTCGCTCGAAGCGCAGGCCGGCGAGAATTACAGCGACCAGGCCGAATGTCGCGACAATCTCCGAAAACCATTGCGGCGGTCCGGCGCGCAGCTTGGTCGCGATTTCCAAGGCCGGCAGGGCGAACATGAGGTGCGCGGCAATCGTGCCGGCGATGCCGCCGGCGAACTGCGCGGCGAGATAGGCAGGCAGATCGCGCGGCGGGAGCGACCGGTTCAAACAGAAGACGAGCGAGACGGCCGGATTGAAATGCGCCCCGGAGATCGGTCCGAGGATGGTGATCAACACCACCAGCATGGCGCCGGTCGCGAGCGTGTTGGCGAGCAGCGCCAGCGCGGTGTCATGCGTCAGCGTCTCCGCCATGATGCCGGAACCGACCACCGTTGCCACCAGCAGGCCGGCGCCCAGGGCTTCAGCAACGGCACGTCGCGGCAGATCGTAAGAGATCATTGCCGGGGCCCCTCGCCCGGCCGGCAGCACGGGGCGGCGAGCGCCGGCGCGCAGATTTCCGGCCGGCCCGAGCAGCAATCCTCCATCAGGAAGCGGATCAGAGCGGAAAGCGCATCGTATTCCGCGCTGTAGACGATCGAGCGTGCGTCGCGGCGCGTGCCGACCAGGCCGGCGCGCTCCAGTTCCTTGAGATGGAAGCTGACATTGGACGGAGAGACCTCGACCTGTTCGGCAAGCGAACCGGCGGCGATGCCGTCCGGCCCGGCAACCACCAGCAACCGAAGCAGTTTCAGCCGCGTTTCCTGCGACAGCGCACCAAAGGCCATCAGGGCTTGTCGCTCATCCACGTTTCAACAATCCTTGAAATATTGAAACGAGGCATAGCCGACATGCTCACTCCTGACAAGAAATATCGTCCCCGCTCCTCCATTGGATCCTCGGACCCGATCATCGGCGATCTGCTCCACACGCTGGCTGATTACCAAGACAAGCCGCTGGTGTTTCGTTACGACGGGGCGGCCGGTGAAATTTCCACCCCAACTTGGATAGTGGGTCGGTTTAAAATCGCGGGTTAGCCCAAACTCCCCCGTCCATCACGCTCTATTGAGCGAATGTGAATGATCGCCAGCTTCCTCTAAACCCGTGATTGTGATGAATATCCGACCGCCAGAGCACACCCAACAATGTCGCTCTCAGCAAGGAAAAGGGCTCGCGCCTAAACGCCGCGAGCCCTTCTCTTTTTACGTCACGCGCTTTTTGTAAGGGCCGCGCACTGTTGGCTTCTCGGCTTCGACAAGCGCAACGATGTTCGCGCTTCTCCCAAAGCTTGTCGGTGACGCCCGTTTCCGTCTATTTCCAGACGGGGCCTAGGCGAAAGCGCCTATTCTGATTGGGATGGACTTTCAAACTGACCCACTACCCAAATTAGCGATCTCTTGTATTTCTTGAAAATGAGGACCATGCTTGGCCCAATGCGTGGCAACCTGATGCGCAGCCGGGTGGATAAAAGGGTAAGGCGCCATGGAATTCGCAGTCTGCTATGACCACAGCGTGATCGATCTGGCTTGGTCGATCTTCCTCGGCATCACGACGGTTTTCATGTTCTTGGCGCCATTGGCCGTTGCGCGGCTGATAGCGATCTCGCGCGGGGCACCGGTCGGACGGCTTCAGCCGGCCTGACAGCCGAGAGACCTCTCCTAGCCGACGATTTTTAGGCCAGGCACTTCACCGAACAGCGCCGAGCAGTCGATCTCGTCCAGGAAAAGCGCGTTGGGATCGAGCACCAGCCACGATGTATGCATACGAAGATCCCTCAGCCTTGCGTTCTTTTCGGCGCGCGCCTGGCGCTCCGCCTCGGCAATCGAGGCCAAGCCTGGCATCTCGGCCTTGTGAAGGTGAGAACTCCTCGACATAGCGAGACAAAACGCGGTCGCCCTATTTTGCGTTCCAGCCCATCCGCCTGAAAACAAGTGCGGTGATCATACCCGCGAGCACGACCGAAAAGCCGGATGGCCAAGGCCACCCCAAGCCGCCGCACGTTTCATTCGCGCCGCCATCGCTACGAGCGGCCCGGCTCGAATCAGCGCAGACCCAGAAAACTCAAAATGGCGATCACGATGACGATAGCACCTACGATCCAGATGATGTTGTTCATGGTCCTCTCCACGTGTCAGCGGTCAGGAAACGCGCCTGCCAAGGGGGCATAGGCCGAAGTTTCTTTCGGGAGCCCTCGCAAAGACCTCAACACTTAGAAACTGCTAATGTTCCGCCCGCATCTGTGCCGGGGGCCGGACTAGGCGTTCTTGGCACCTGGAAGCGGTTCCTGCAGCCTCGACGGCCGCGCTGTTAACCGCTCGCCTGAAGGCCGGACCAAGGTCGGTGTCGCAATTGCCGCGGCTGGCCTATACTCTTTGTCCGTGGTGGGGTGAATCGCGCGAATGCTCAGGGAGACCTTGAAGCGACTTGTGCAAATCTGGAGCGGGCTGTCGCTGGCCTGGCAGTTTGTGATTGCCGGCGGCATCGGGCTTTTGGCGGTGATGCTCGTGGTTGGCCTCTGGGTGACGTCGCAAATCCGCGAAGGCGTGATGCACAACTCCGCCACCACGACGGCGCTCTATGTCGACAGCGTGATCGCGCCGCTGCTGCCGGACCTGCGCAAGAGCCGCGAGCTCGACGACACAGTCAAACGGGCGCTGGACGAGACGCTCGGCCAGGGCGCGCTCGGCAAGAGGCTAGTGTCATTCAAGCTGTGGCGGCGCGACGGCACGGTGCTTTACGCCGATAACTCGAAGCTGATCGGCAAGACGTTTCCGCCCAACCCCAATCTGATCTCGGCCTTTGCCGGCAATGTCGTGGCGGAATTCAACAACCTCGCCGACGATCCTGAGACCAGCGAAGAGAAAGCGGTGACCGCGCCGTTGTTCGAGATCTACAACCCCGTGCGCGAACCCTGGTCGGGCGAAGTGGTGGCGGTGTCGGAATTCTACGAAGTCGCCGACGATTTCCAGGAGACGCTGAACTCAGCACTCAGATGGACCTGGCTGGTGGTGGCCGGCGCCACCGCCGCCTCGCTGGCGCTGCTGTCGGGCATCGTGTTTCGCGGCAGCCGCACCATCCAGACGCAGCGTGCCGCGCTGGAAGCCAAAGTCACCGAGTTGCAGGAGGCGCTGGCGCAGAACTCGTCGCTACGCCAGCGCGTCCAGCGCGCCTCGCGGCGAGCCACCGCCATCAACGAACGCTACCTGAGGCGCATCGGCGCCGACCTGCATGACGGCCCGGCGCAGCTGGTGGCGCTTGCCGCGCTCAGGATGGACAGCCCGGTGCTGGTCGACCCCGCCACGCCCAAGCCGCAGCGCGAGGCAGAAATCGCCGGCATCCATAAGACCCTGGGCGAAGCGATGAGCGAGATACGCGGCATCTGCAACGGCCTGGTGCTGCCGCAGATCGAGACGCAGGCGGTGGCCGACATATTGCGGCTGGCGGTCGCCGAGCATGAGCGCCGCACCGACACCAAAGTGCTGCTGACGCTGCCGGAGCGCTTGCCGGAGCTCGGCACCTCGGAGAAGATCAGCATCTATCGTTTCGTGCAGGAGGGACTGAACAACGCCTTCCGGCACGGCAAGGGCAAGGGCCAGCAGGTGAGGGCCACGATGAAGGGCGGCAAGCTTTTGGTCGAGGTGCAGGACACCGGTCCGGGCTTCAATCCTGCGCGAAGCGAAGGCCTCGGGCTCGCCGGTCTCAGGGAGCGTATCGAAAGCATTGGCGGGCAGTTCGAGACGCTTTCGGGCCCGGGGGGAACGAGACTGGTAATCACATTGTCTGTCGAGGAGCAGCCGTGACCGCACCCATCCGCATCGCTATTGTCGACGACCATCCGCTGTTTCGCGAGGGCGTGGCGCGCAGCCTCGGCGAGATCGGCGGCTTCGAGCTTGTCGGCGAAGGCGCCAGCGCCGAGGACGCCGAAAAGCTGGTCCGCGCCAGCGCGCCCGACGTGCTGCTGCTCGACATCAGCATGCCCGGCGGCGGCCTCAATGCGCTGGCCAGCATCCTTTCGGCGGCGCCTGAGCAAAAGATCGTCATGCTCACCGTGTCCGAGACCAATGCCGATGTCGCCCAGGCGCTGAAGGCGGGCGCGCGGGGCTATGTGCTGAAGGGCGTCGGCTCCAAGTCGCTGGCCGAGATCCTGCGCGACGTCGCCAACGGCCAGAGCTACGTTTCGCCGACGCTTTCGGCCCGGCTGCTGTCGGATCTCTTGCAGCCCACCAGCCGCAAGCCCGACCCGCTCAGCCAGCTCACCGGCCGCGAGGCCGAGATCCTGGGGCTGGTGGCGGAGGGCCTGAGCAACAAGGAGGTCGCGATGCGGCTGTCGCTGCAGGAAAAGACGGTCAAGCACCACATGACCCGAGTGCTCGCCAAGCTCAACGTGCGCAATCGGACGGAGGCGGCGCTGCTGATGCATGAAGCGAGAGAGAGGAATTAGTGAATAGTGGAAAGTACGGTGAATGGTGAAGCGTCGGCGCGTTCCCATTCGGTGAAGTGCGTTTCGTTGATTACTGTTCCCTATTCACCATTCACCGTCACTTCAAAAGCAAATCACCCCCGCCTCTGAAGGCGGGGGTGACATGCGAAGGCGCGGGAAAAGGGGGTAGCTTCTCTCGGCCCTCACAAGCCTAGGAGACGGGCCAGATCCTTCTCGGTCGCCCGGCGCTCGACGATGGTGCGGCCTTGCGCATCGCTCATCTCGAAGCGTCCGTTCTCGATCTCTTCCTTCATGCCGTTGCGGTGGATGATGGTGATCCTGTTGCCGTCGATCTCGACGATGTCGCCCGTCGCCGCATTGACACGGCTGGCGGCCTTGCCGCCGGGGCTGGTGTTGCCTTTGCCGCTGTTGTTGCCAGGACCGGCATTGGCATTGCCGCCACCGGCATTGCTGTTGCCGGAATTGCCGCCAGCGTTTCCGCCGCCGCTGTTGCCCCCGCCGCCGTTGCCGCCGCCATTGCCGTTGCCGCCGCCGTTGTCGGCATAAGCGGTGGCCACCAAGAGCTTGGCGAGGCTATTGGACGTGAAATGACCAGGCGCGGCAAAAAGCGCCAGCGCGGCCGCGGCGCGCAGCGTAAGGCGGACAAACCTTTTTGAGGCGGGTTCGCGCATGCCGTCCTTGGTTCATGCCGGTTCCGCCTCGGCCCTGCCGAAGTTCCGCTCTCAGCCCGCCAAGGCAGAACCGGTGTCTTGACCAGACAAGATTCACGCTTTGGTAAGGTTACGGAAGCGGCCCACGACCCATGCCATCTCCGGTCGGACCTTTTTGCAGTCACTTGGGGACCATTGTCGCACCACCCGGGAACACAACTGGAGGCTGCGACTGCCGTCGCGTTAACCAAAATCGCTTGGAAAGCGGTTAGCAATTCATTATGACTGTCGCACGCGAGAACGGCGCGGACACTCAACGAACCGCGGCATGCTAAGGCGCATACACCCTCCTGGGCGGAAAAGCGCCGTATCCTTTGGTTTGCGCATGAATTGTTCCCGGACTGCGGGGGGCATGCGCCAAGAGCCCGCCTTATCCGGCAGCCGTCTCAAGGGCCCCCAAAAAGTACCCCCGCCAAAAGGCGGGGGCAAGGTGAGCAGCGGGAGTTCTGTCGTAAGACGATCAGGACCGAAGAGACGAAGCAAAAGGTGGCAACCTGATTTTGCAGCGCTGGCTTTTGGCCCCTTAAGATCTAATCCAGATAGAACCTCGCTCTCACAAACTCTTCAGGCGATCGAGATCGGCCACTGTGGCCTTGCGCTCGACGATGGTGCGACCAAACTTGTCCTCCATCCTGAAACGGCCGTTCTCGATCCTCTCCTTCATTCCGTTCCGGTGCGTGACCTGGATGCTATTGGCACCGACCTCGACCTTGTCGCCGGTCGCAGCATTCACATGATCATCGACATCGGCGGCGGCGGCAGTGCTCGTTGCGCCCTTGCCTTTGCCGCTATTTCCGTTGCCGTTGTTGCCGCCCGAGTTGCTGTTTCCGTTGTTGCCGCCCGAGTTGCCGTTGCCGTTACCGTTGTTGCCGCCGCCGTTGCCGTTACCGTTTCCGCCGCCGCTGTTCCCACCGCCATTGCCGTTGCCATTGCCGCCTTTGCCGGCATAGGCCTTGGCCACGACGGGACCGTCGAAGGAGAGATGAAAAGGCGCGACAACAAGCGCCAGCGCAACAAGCGCCCGCAAGACATGCCTGCAGCCCATGCGCGATACGCGCATCCCAATCTCCCCTTGCCAGCCATCCGACCCTTCGGCCGAACTACCCCACCGGCAATGTCGCAACATCAGCATCCCTAATCAACCCGTCGTGGGGAAGTGGCCCACGACCCTTGTCTTGCTTTTTCAGACCTTTTTCGCAGCGATGTCGGACCTAAGTCCTGTCTCAACCACCAGATGTGATCGGGCACGGTTGCGCGCACGGCTTCTTCTGGCGTGAATAAGCGCGTGAACCGCTTCGCGCAGCTGCGAGTCGTTGTTCTATGCTCTCTCAAAACCGCCGCGCCCTCGGGTTACATGCACTGAGCCTCAACAGGGTGACGGAACCGGCGCTCTCGCGGTCACGGCCGCGCCGAACGCGGCGGCAATCACGGCGCCAATACCGGCGCATTGCAAAACGCTCAAGCTCTCGTGCAGGAAGAGAAACCCTGTAAGCGCGGCGCCTGCGGGTTCCAGGCAGACGATCATGCCATAGACTTTCGCCGGCATTCTGGCGAGCACTAACATCTCCAGCCAGAAGGGCAGCGCGCTGGAAAACAGCCCGACGACAACCGCGGCCCCCATGACATGCGGGTCGGTGAGATAAGGTTCGGCTGCGGTGAAGCCGAAAGGCAGCGCGACGAGCGCGGCGATCGCCATGCCATAGGCCGAGGTGCGGGCGCCAAGCTCGGCGCCGGCCTTCTGCGCGAAGATGATATAGAGCCCCCAGCAGGCGCCGGCGGCAAGCGCAAGCAGCACGCCGATCGGATCGAGCCCGCGGCTGATATCGGCGAACGGCGAGAGCAGCACGATGCCGGCGACGGCAAGCACCACCCAGACGAGGTCGAGAAGGCGCCTCGAGCCGAGTGTGGCGACAAAAAGCGGGCCGGTGAATTCGAGCGCCACGCAGATGCCCAGCGGAATGCGCTCGAGCGCGGCATAGAAGAGCAGGTTCATCACCGAAACGGTGACGCCATAGGCGGCGAGCCAAGGCAATCCCTTTCGTGTCGGCAGCACTTTCCATGGCCTGAGCACTGCCGCCAGCATCAACGCGCCGATGAGGAGCCTCAGCATCGTTGTGCCCTCGGCCCCAAGGACCGGAAACAGGCCCTTGGCGAAGGCGGCGCCAACCTGCACCGAAAGAATGGCCCCAAGCAGGCCGAGCACGGGCAAGGCCCCCAGCGGCGCCTGCGGTTTTGCGATCGGCATCGACGTCACTTCTCCTCCATCCCCCGCGCCCAGTCCGAGGTGGAGATAGAGACTGGCGTTTCCCTTGTCTTGAGGCAACGGGCCGGATGGTTGGACAAGACCTCTAAGGTCTCGCGACTGGTTTGCTGCACCGCGCAAGACTGTGAAAGTCAAAACAGTTTTCACAACGCCGCTTAGTAATCTTTAGCTAAGTGAGGCGTTACTGTAAATACAGGCCGAAACACGCGCTCCGGTTGCAGCGACAAGCCCCAACATCCTCGGCGATAAATACTACCAAAGTCGGACCAAACGCCCATGCGTATATAGGACCATAGGCCAAATCGCCCGCGGACAACTTTGTTCTGCAACCTTCCCGATCACAGCTTTATTTCAAACCCGTAAGCATTGTGTGTTGCGCCGCAACATAAGCCGAGACAGATGTTAACCAACATGGGCAGTGGAGGATGCCGCTACGTTGAGCCGAATGGGCATTCCGCTGATAGCCAAGGACGGCACTCTCGCCCCGGACGGAGATTCGTCGACAGGCAGAGCCGGCGTGCTTTGCAGGTCCAGCGCAGGATCTTACGGCGGAACCTGGGGACCCCGCCAATGACAGGTCAGCGCGACATCCAGCTTGACGCAGTGCGAGCAGTGGCCGTGACGCTGGTGCTTTACGCGCATTTCCTTGCGCCGAACGGCACCTCCTTCCTCGGCCATCTCGGCGTGCGGCTGTTCTTTGTGCTCTCCGGCTTCCTGATCACCCGGCTTTTGCTGGACGCGCGTGACAGCAATGTATTCGCTTCCGGGCCGGCGCTGCGCGCCTTCTACTCCAGGCGCATAATCCGGATTTTCCCGCCTTATTTCGCGGTGCTGGCCCTGGTCTGGGTCACCAATCTAGAAGAGTCCAACTCGTCGCTTGCCTGGCATGCGCTTTATCTCTCGAACTTCTGGTATGCGCTGCGCAACGACTGGAACCCCTGGCTACTCTGCCATTTCTGGAGCCTCAGCATCGAGGAGCAGTTCTATCTCGCCTGGCCGCTGATCGTGCTTCTGGCGCCGCGCCGGCGTATCGAGGCGATCACGATCGGCGTCATCCTCTTCTCGTTCGCCTACCGCTTCTACTGGCCGCTCACCGCCAACCCGGCGCTCGCCCGGGACCTGTTGCCGCCTGCCTCGATGGACGCGCTCGGCTGCGGCGCCCTGCTTGCCGTGCGCCGCGCCAGAGGCGCCGATGTGCCGCGCTGGATGCGGCTCGGCTGGCCGGCTTTCGCGGCCGTTTTCCTGCTCGTCGTCTGGTCCGATCCGGGACCGGCGAACTCGGCATGGGAGTGGGGACACTGGGCGCTGGTGCAGGTGCTGCCGCTGGTGCCGCTGGTGGCGATCGTCGCCGCCTGCTCCAACGGCCTCGGCGGCAGGCTCGGCAAGCTGGCCGAACTGCCACCGCTGCTTTTCCTCGGCCGCATCAGCTACGGCGTCTATCTCTACCACCCGATCCTTCTCGCCTACGCCGTCAAGGCGCAGCCCTGGATCCCGCTCAACGTCTCGGAGCAAGGGCCTGGCCGCTTCCTGGTCGCAGGCGCCGCCACGCTGCTTGTCGCCTCGCTCTCCTGGGCGCTGTTCGAAAAGCCGCTCAACAGTCTCAAGCGCTATTTCCCCTATGTCGCGCGGTCGCGCGCGGGCATGGCGGGCGAGACAAGCTGGATAGGCCCGCCGGCCAGCGTGTCCGCGCTCGACCTGCAGCGAACCGAGGCGAGGCGATGATGGCGGGCGCCGCTCCCCTCATCTCCGTGCTGCTGCCGGTCTACAATGCCGAGCCCTATGTCGGCGCTGCAATCCAATCGATCCTGCGGCAGGATTACAGCCGGCTCGAGATCATCGCGATCGACGACGGTTCGACCGACCGGTCGCTGGAGATCCTCGACCGCTGCCGCAGGGCGGATAGCCGCGTATCCATTATTTCGCACGAAAATCGCGGTCTCGTCGCCAGCCTCAACGAGGGGCTGGCGAGCGCGCAAGGCGAGCTCGTCGCGCGCATGGACGCCGACGACTTCGCCTATCCCTGGCGGCTGTCGCGCCAGGCGGCGCTGTTTGCAACGCGGCCCGAGCTCGGCTTCTGCGGCTCGATCGTCGACATGCTGGTGCGTGGCCGTATCGCGCCCGGCAGGTTCGACCCGGTGTTCCGCCTCGACCTCGCCGTGCTCGCGAAGTTCTTCACGATCTTCATGCACCCGACCGTGGTCTACAACCGCCGGGTGATCGGCGAGGTCGACCTTCATTACGACGCCGCCTACCGGCATGCCGAGGATTTCGACCTCTTCCGCCGGCTCGCCGACCGTTATCCGGCGGCCCTGATGGAGGAGAGCCTGCTGGTCTACCGCGTGCATTCCGGCAGCGTAACCAGCCGGCATGTGAAGGAGATGCGGCGCACGCATCTCAGGATCGTCGGCGAAAACCTCGAGCGCGAGGGTCTGACAGACGATACCAAGGACCTGCGCGCCATCGGCGATCAAGTTTCCGTCGCGACGGTAGCCGGGGCCGCGGCCTTCATTCGCGCGCTGGAAGAGCGGATTGCCGCGCTGCCCGCGGCGCTGCGCCCGAGCTTCGAGGCCGGTGCGCTCAACCTCTTCTATTTCCTCTACCAGCTCGTCAACGACGAGGAGCAACCCGCGCTCACGCATGAGCTTTTGACGCTTGCGGCGAAATGGAACGCGATCCGCCGCCGGGAGCAATATGCGTTGCGCCCCGGGGCCTGGGCACCGTGGCTCAGCCAGGCTTCGATGTGGGCCGGCAAGCAGGCCGACAGGCTCGCCTACCGCTTCAAATCCACGCCGGCGGCATCGGTGCTGGCGCCTTACAGGATGGAGGCGGCATGAGCAGCTTTGGCCGCGTCCACTCGCCGGCGCTGGAGATCGGCGAAAGCCGGCGCGAAAGCCAATCTCCCCTGACAAGCGGGGAGGTCAGCAGCTTCAGCGCGGAGCCCTCTCCATGAACGACGCGCGCCATCCCCTGCCGAGGCACCCGGCCTTGCCCGCGCCTCCCTGGCCCAGGCAGCGGCCGCAGGTCTCCTTCATCGTCTGCACGCGTGACCGCGCGGCGGTGCTTGAAGCCTGCATCGATTCGATCCGTGCCGCCTGTCTTGCGCATCCCGCCTTCGCCGCCGAACTGGTGGTGGTCGACAACGGCTCGCGCGACGGCACGGCGGAATATCTTTCCCGGATCGCCGCGAGCTCCGACATTCCACTTACGGCGATCTCAGAGCCGCGGCCCGGGCTGGCGGCGGCGCGCAATGCGGGGCTGGCGCGGGCGCGCGGGCACGTGCTGGTCTTCAACGACGACGACTGCAGGCTCGACCGCAACTACCTCGCCGACCTCCAACGGCATTATGCAAGCGGTGAGAAATGGCTGATCCGCGGTGGCCGCGTCGAACTCGGCGATGCGCGCGACCTGCCCTTCACCATCAAGCGCTGCGACGAGCGCCAGCGGCTGACACCCGCCGTGCATCCGGGCGGCTTCGTGCTCGGCTGCAACATGACCATGCATCGGGACGTCGCCGCTCGCATCGGCCCCTTCGACGAACGCTTCGGCGCCGGCGGGCCGCTGCGCTCGGCGGAAGACACCGACTACCTGGTGCGCGCCATGCTCGCCGGCATGGCGGTGGAATATGTGCCCGACATGACGATCTTCCATCACCACGGCCGGCGTGGCCGCAAGGCGATCGATCGGCTGCACCGCGACTATCATTTCGGCAATGGCGCGCTGTGTCTCAAGCATTTCCGCCGCGCGCCATGGCTGCTTCGCCATTTCTATTGGGCGGCGCGTGCCGCCACGCGCGAGCTGATCGGCGGCCCGCGCTTCGACCAGGATCTCAGGCTCTCGCACTGGCCGATCGTTTTGATGAACCTCGCGGGCGCGGCGAAATTGATGACGCTCGTGCTGGCCGGCCGGCCCGATCGGCAGCCGCCGCACGCTCAGGAAGCCGCCGAGGTCAGCGCGGAGGCCGGCGCGCCATGAGCGGGCATCCGACACTGGCGATGCTGCGGCGGGCGCTCGGCCGCCGTCAGCTCGGCCTGCTGCCCGTCGTGGTCGCGCTCGGGCTTGCCAGTGCTGCGCTCGAAGGCTTCGGCATCGGGCTGATCATTCCGCTGCTCGGCATCATCATGGGACATGGCGAGGCGACCGGCATGGCCGGCCTTTCCGCCCTGCTGCAGAAGGTCGGCGCCGGGCTCGGCGAGCGCGAGCGCCTGATCGCGATTTCGGCCGCGATCCTCGGCTCGATCCTGCTCAAGAACCTGCTTGCCTTCGCCAATGCGGTGCTGACCGCGCATATCTACGGCAAGGCCGGCCAGTCGATCCGCGGCGCGCTCGCCGAACGCCTGCTCAGCGTCGGCTATCCGTTCTTCCTGAAGGAGAGCCCAGGGCGGCTGCTCAACATCATCTCCAACGAATCCTGGCGTGCGTCGGATGCCATGCAGGGGGTGCTCGGCGCGATCGTCAGTGCCTCGGCGGCGGTTATCCTGCTTGCCTTCCTGCTGCTCTTATCCTGGCAGATGACGCTGCTGGTGATGCTCGGGCTGGCGCTGGTGCAAGCGGCACATATGGCGCTGTCGGCGCATCTCAAGGCGCCGAGCCGCAGCGTCGCGGCGCGCAACAGCGCTTTAGCCTCGCAGATGCTGCACCTGGTGCATGCCGGCCGTCTCATCCGCATCTTCGGCCAGGAGGCGCGCGAGAAGGCGGCGTTCGAGAAGGCATCGGACAGCGTGCGGCGGGCGGCCTTCACGCTTTCCAGCCGCCAGGGCGCGCTGGCGCCGCTCACCGAAGTGCTGCACGCCGTGCTGTTCCTGGCGGTGGTGATCGGCGCCTGGCTTGCTGGCCTGAGCTTCCCGTTGGTCGCCGCCTTCCTCATCCTGCTTTACCGCCTGCAGCCGCATGTGCGCGCGCTGCAGATGACCTGGAGCCAGCTGCAGGGGCTTTCCGGCTCGCTGGAGGAGGTGACCTGGCTGCTCGACCCCGAGGGCAAGCCCGCGCCGCCCACGGGCAGCCGTCCGTTCGCGGGACTCGGCGGAAAGATCGCCTTCGAGGGCGTCAGCTTCAGCTATGCCAATGAGGAGCAGCGCGCGGCGGTGCTGCATGCGGCGAGCTTCGACATCGTGAGCGGCCGTTCGACGGCGCTGATCGGCCGCTCCGGCGCCGGCAAGACGACCATCGTCAACCTGCTCTGCCGCTTCGTCGAGCCCGATGGCGGCCGCATCCTCGTCGACGGCGCGCCGCTCGGCGAGATCGACCCGGCCGAATGGCGGGCGCATATAGCCCTGGCCAGCCAGGACCTGGAGCTGGTCGACGGCACGATCCTCGACAACATCACCTACGGCAAGGACACGGCCAGCGCGGAAGAGGCGCGCCGGGCGGCGATGCTCGCCGAGGCGCATGGCTTCATCGAGACGCTGCCGCAGGCCTACCAGACGGTGGTCGGCTATCGCGGCGTCAACCTGTCGGCCGGGCAAAGGCAGCGCATCGCGCTGGCGCGAGCGCTGCTGCGCGACCCCGACATTTTGATCCTCGACGAAGCCACAAATGCAGTGGACGGACTCTCGGAAGCGGCGATCGTGGAAACGCTGAAATCGCGCGCCGGCCGCCGCACCACGATCGTCATCAGCCATCACCACTCGACCATCGCGTTCTGCGACGACCTGGTGATCCTGGAGCATGGGCGGGTGAAGAAGCAGGCGCCGTTCGCGGAACTGGCGGCACGCAGCATGGATGAGCTGTACCAGCCGGAGTGAGGGCTTTCTTTGCGAGGGAAGTGGCGAAGGTTGGCGCGAGACACCCCCCTCTGCCCTGCCGGGCATCTCCCCCGCAAGGGGGGAGATTGGCAGCTCCGGCTGCCGCGCTCTTCCTGCTCCGTCGGAAGTTGGCGAAAGCGGCGACGACATCTGATCTCCCCCTTGCGGGCCCTTGCGGGGGAGATGTCCGGCAGGACAGAGGGGGTGCTGTCCCGCCGGCGCTAAACCAGCTTCACCCCGCCATCGCCAGTGGCGCGGCGCTCTTGTTGGGGATCTGGATGTCGATCTCCAGCGTCGACATGGTGGCGCCGCGATCCATCGAGACCTGGAGATAGTCCTGGTCGATCTGCACATGCTTGGCAATGACGGCCATGATCTCCTCGCGCAGAATGGAGACGAGGTCTGGCTGGCCACGGCTCTGGCGTTCATAGGCGAGCAGCAGCTGCAGCCGCTCGCGCGCCACAGGCGCACTGGTGCGCCGCTTGAAGAGGTCGAGAATGCTCATGCCGCCCTCCTTCCGAGAAGCCGTTCGAGGAAACCCTTGCGCTCGAAGGGGACGACCACCGGCAGGTCCTCGCCTTCCAGGCGCCGCGCCGCCTCGAGGTAGGCCTTGGCGGCGGTGTTGATCGGCTCGCTGAGCGTCACCGGCGCGCCGAGGTTGGAGGCCCTGAGCACATCCTGGCTTTCCGGGATGATGCCGAGCAGCGGCGTCGAAAGGATCTCCAGCACGTCGTCGATCGACAGCATCTCGCCGCGCGAGGCGCGCGTCGCGTCATAGCGCGTGACCAGCACGTGCTTCTGGATCAGCTCGCCCTGCTCCGCCTTCATGGTGCGGGCGTCGAGCAGGCCGATGATGCGGTCGGAGTCGCGCACCGAGCTCACTTCCGGGTTGGTGACGATGACCGCCTCGTCGGCGAAGCGCATGGCAAGCTGAGCGCCGCGCTCGATGCCGGCCGGGCTGTCGCAGAAGACATAGTCGAACACCGAGCGCAGCCGGGCGATGACTTCGGCAACGCCCTCCTCGGTCAGCGCGTCCTTGTCGCGCGTCTGCGAGGCCGGCAGCAGATAGAGCGTCTCCAGCCGCTTGTCGCGGATCAGCGCCTGCGACAGTTTTGCGGTGCCCTGGATAACGTTGACGAGGTCGAACACCACGCGGCGCTCGGCACCCATGATGAGGTCGAGATTGCGCAGGCCGACGTCGAAATCGACCAGCGCAACCTTCTTGCCGGTCTTGGCCACGGCAGCGCCGAGCGCGGCCGTCGAGGTTGTCTTGCCGACGCCCCCCTTGCCCGAGGTGACCACGACTACCTTGCCCATATATCCAGCCTCCGTTGGCGATTTTTATTCTCTGGCCGTGCCGGGCACGGCGGACTCATGAAGGACAATGGCACGCGAAACCGGTCCGAAGCTTGCGCGGCCAAAGACTCAGCCGAGCGGCACCACGCACAGCGCATCGTTTTCGAGGAAGGCCTGCACCGCCTTGCCGCGCGAAACACCTTCCATCTCCTCGGCCGTGGTGTACCAGCCGTCGACGGCGAGCAGCTCGGCCTCGTTCTTGCGGCAGAAGATGCGCGCCGATGTGTTGCCTTCCGAGCCGGCGATCGCCCGACCGCGCAGCGTGCCGTAGACATGGATCGAACCGCCGGCGACGATTTCCGAGCCGGACGCGACGGAGCCCAGCACGATGACGTCGCCATGCGGATGAAAGACCGACTGCCCGGAGCGGATCGGCGCCTTGATCATCAGGGTGCCGGCGGAAGGCTCGTGCCGCGCCGGTGCAGCACCCTGCCCCGACCCGGCCGGTTCCGACTTGGCTGCTTCGGCGGCTCGCGCGTTCTGCGCATCGAGCTTCGCCAGCTCATCCTGCGGCGCCCTCATTTGCCCCGGCTGCACGTCCTCGACCGTAGCCGTCTCGACCGTGATCTCTTCCGCCTTCGCCTTGCGCGCGGCCCTGCCCAGCAACCCCTCGGCGGTCGCCTCCTTGGCGCCGGCGAGCAGCGGCGGCAAATCGGGGCCGAGCTCGGCGCCCTCGAGCTCGATCGCGTAGACGCGGATGCCGCGCCGGGCGAGCGTGCCGACAAGCGCTGCGATCTCCTCCGGCCCCGGCTTCAAAGTGTTGAGATCCAGCACTACCGGGCGGCCATTGAAATAGCCCGGCGAGTTGCCGATCCAGTGATCGAGCCCCTCCAGCCACTCGTCGATCGGCGCCTCCGGCGTCAGCGTGAAAGCGACGAAGGAGCGGGCGCGGAAGCGGATGGATTTGTTGTGCAAAGGGGCGGCGAAGGTCACGGCCAGACGAATCCTTACTCAATGGTTAAAGGGTGCCGGGCGAATGGTTAACAAAAGGTTAATTTTGCGGGTGGCGGCCGCTGAGGAACTGGCGCGGCTAAGTTTTGTGGCGGGGTGGTCACAGTACCCGCCGCAGCGTCTATCCAGCACACAATTCGACACATGGCGTGAGCCGGCAGGGAACGCTCAGCGGGGCTAGCGGGCCAACAATCGGCTGGGCATTTCGGTTCTTGTCGGCGAGGGATAAAGATCTGTATCTCGGCGCTTTCATCGGCGCCGGGCGGAAGCCCGCTATAGGAGTCGGGCGGCAAGCGCAATTAGTCGCCCGGAAGCTTTTCAGGACAACGGCCTTCGATAATATTATTTCGCCTCGCCTTGTCGCCGCTGCGGTTAAGCGCTATGTTTTTTCAAATCGAACTTGTTGAACGAATGTTGTTTCTGCGCCTCGGCGCCCTGACGATCTTCCCTCTCAATTTCGAAGACTGCGACGTTTGGCACGCAGCCAGGCGGCGATGATTTGCGTCGATTTGAAAGGAAAATCGTATGACTACTGGAACCGTGAAGTTTTTCAACGCCACGAAAGGCTTCGGCTTCATCGAGCAGGGCAATGGGCAGCCGGACGTGTTCGTCCATATCTCCGCCGTCGAGCGCGCCGGAATGCGCTCGCTAGCGGAGGGCCAGAAGGTGAGCTTCGACATCGTGAAGAACCAGCGGAACGGCAAAAGCTCGGCGGAGAATATCCAGGCGGGCTGATGCCGTGCATCCATGGCCTTTGACCGCGGATGTACCGGCATTGGCCTTGGAGCACTTTGATCTTGCGGATGTCTTCGTCCCGAAACCGGCTCCCGATTTCGGGCAACATGTTTTGGGGTTTTACGCATGTCTTCCCCTAACCGGTTTCCGATTTCGGGAGATATGCTTTGGAAGGTCGGGCTTGCCCGGCCTTCTTCGTTTCAAATTGCGAGGTAGACCATGGCCGAAACCAGTGTGTTCAAGCCGAAGGGCGACGCCAAGAGCGAAGCCACCACGAAGACGGCGCGCACGATAATCGAGGGCGAAGCGGCAGCGCGGCAGGCAAAGACGGAACGGCTCCGCGCGGCCAGGCTCGCCCGCGGGCCGGTTGAAACGGAGCCAAAGAAGAAGCCGGCAAGGCGAAAATAGCGACAGAGGTCTCCACTTCTTCCGACGCGATTCGGCTCGAGTTCCCGCGGCTGGGAATGGCCGACCCGCCCTCCAGCCGAACTAACCCAAAGGCCGGATGGCCGGGCCGTTGAGGACAGCTCCGTCCGGCGCGAACTGCGAGCCGTGGCAGGGGCAATCCCAGCATTGCTCGGTCGAATTCCAGTGCACGATGCAGCCGAGATGCGTGCAACTGGCCGAATGCCGGTGCAGCTTGCCGTCGCGATCGCGGCACACGGCGAACTTGCTCAAGCCGTCCTGAAGTATGCCGCCTTCGCCAGGCTCGAGGGCGTCGGCCGACTTGACCTCACCGGGCAGCAAATAGCCGGCAAGGTTCTTCACCGTCGTAAGGTTCTCATTGACGTAGTGCGCGAGCGCGGCGGGCGGCGTCCGGTCGGGGGCGTAGACGGCTTCCCAGGAGTTCGATCCGTCCACGATCAGATCGCGGATCAGCAGTCCGGCCAAGGCGCCATGCGTCATGCCCTGGCCGGAGTCGCCGGTGGCGATGAAGACGTTGCCGTTGCCGGGGCTTCGGCCGATGAAGCCGCAAAAGTCGATCGTTTCGAGGACCTGGCCGGACCATCGCGCTCGTTCTCCGCCAAGATCGGGCACCAATGCCCTGATCCAGGCCTCGAGCGCGACAAAGCGTGCCGCGCCGTCATCCGCTTCGCCCGATTTGTGATCGCGGCCGCCGGCTATGAGACAATCCGTCGTGCCGGGACCGGGATTGAGGCGGACATAGTAATAGGGATCATCCATGTCCCAGTAGAGCGCATCCGGGAGGGTTCCCCTGGCGATGTCGAAAGCCATCGCATAGGTGCGGTAAGGCGCCATCTTGCTGTGGATCTTGACCCAGGTGTTGATTGGGGAATTGGTGGCAAACACCGCGTTCGAAGCCGTGACGGTGGAGCCGCCGTCGCATTTCAGGCGAACCTTGTCCCCCTCCTCGATTTCGATGACGGCGCTGTCGGCGAATGCCTTGCCGCCTCGTTTCTCGAAATCGGCCAGCAGCGCTCGCAAATATTTCAGCGGGTGGAAGGTCGCCTGGTCTGGATAGCGCAGGATGGGCGCCGTTTCATGGCCCTTGAGCGGCACACCCTTGCCATGCTCAGCCTCGGCGCCGATCTTTGCCGCAGCCGCATACTCCTTGTTGCATTCTCTGGCGGCCTCTTTCTCGTCCATCCATGCGGCCGGGAACAGGAAGCCGTCCAGCCGGCGGAAATCGCAGTCGATCTCCAGCGTGGCGACATGGCGTTCGATGCGGTCGACGGCGGCTTGCTGGCTTTCCTGGAATCCGCGCGCCAGAGCCTCGCCGCGCATGTCGATCAGCGCGCTCAAGCCGTCGTCGCAGATGGGTGCCAGATGGGCGGTCGTGCGCGATGTCATGCCGCCGAGCAAGGGGCCGCGATCCACGAGCACCACCCTGCGTCCCGCCAAGGCCAGTTCGTAGGCGATGGAAACGCCGGCGATGCCGGCGCCGACGACGGCTACGTCACAGTGCTCATCCTGCTCGAGGCGAGGCGCGTTGGGCAAGCTGGTGTCGAGTGTCCAAAAAGATGTGGTCGCTTCGCTGCTGACGTTCATTGCCTGCCTCGTCGAAACGAAATCGGATGCCCGCGCCGAATGCTGCTCGGCCCGGGTTGCAGATCATCGTGACCGGCTCCACCCTAACGGCTAGGTGCTCTTGAGCGTTCCGTTCATCCCGTTCGGGTAAAAGCCGCCTTTGCTCACACCCGACTGATCGGTCAGATAGACGATGCGCAGCACCTCCTGCGGCGTCCTTGTGAAGGCAATCGCATCCGGCGTCGAAGGAACGACGTTGGCCTTGCCGTCGACCTGAATGCCCTGGTCTTTGTCCTCGTTCCCATCGATCTTGTCGCGTGCGTCGGAAACCGCATTCGCCGCCTTCCAGGCCTTCTCGCCCATGCGATAGAGCGATGATCGCGCCATTCCCATGTGATAGGCCTCGACCGCGAGAATTCCAGCCGCGGCAGCGAGGAATTCCTTGTTCTTCAGGACAGTTGCCGCACCGGCGTAGGCGGTCACACCGACATCCTCGAACAGCATGCCGCCGAGCACGAAATTCATCTGGTTGCCAAACGCATCGAAATCGTCGCCGAGGCCGGCCGCCTTGGCGACCGCGGCAAAGCCGGCATCGAAATCGATCGCCGGCCGGTCCACCGCATTCGACGCAAGCGTCTTGCGATAGAACCTGACATGGGCAAGCTCGTTTTCCGCGACCTCGCGCATGAATTCACCGAGCGCGGGCGTATCGAAGGCAACCTTTTTGCCGCCGACGACATCGCCGGGTTTGGAACCGATGTCCGAGTCCTCGATGCCTTTTCCCGTGGTGCCGCGGAGGTAATATTCAGCCTCCATATATTCCAGGTTGAGCGCGAAGCGGAAAATGTCTTCGTCTTTTATGTCGTCCTGCGCGGCAGCAGACGAAGTCGCAGCAATGCCGGCCGCTGAAGCAAGGGTCGCTCCAAGACCGATTTGTAGTGCCCGGCGGCGACAAACATGAAGTGAAGGCGTGACAGCGGTCATAGCTTCCTCCCGAAGCCCGCCTGTCAACCGGTTTGGCCTCAATGAGCGGGCCAGCCGCCAAACTTCGCAGAAGGCAGAATGTTCCTGAAAAGAAGCCGATATGGCTTTGCCTGGGGGAGCCTGATGCGGCCGCGATACGGCTCGCGTGGCGCCGGTGCGGTTTTGCGCAGTCGAAGGCTCGAGCCCTGTCGCCTCGTTCATGGCGCCGGGCTTGCAGGCCGGGCGGCGACGGGTGCCTCACTTCGACCCGGCGCCATGAACGGGGCCCGGAGATGGCCTGCCGCGCTCGGCTTCGCGCTCCAGCCTGACGATAGCTCAAGCCGCCAGCTGCACCCTCACCGGCTGCGGCGATCACGACGCCGGCGAGCAGGCCGTAGGCGGCTTGCCGGGCCTAGCGGACCTGAGGTGTGAAGGCCGCCTACAGTCCGCCACTGCGTCCGCAACAATAACGGATTCGGCCAATGTTGAGTTACAAAAGGGTGCCTCGCGCCAGATTCAGCGGCCCAGCGTCACTTCGCAGGAACGTGGGCCTGCCCTACTCGCACTGCCGGCGCGGGCCGCCGTCATAGGGCTGGTAGGTGTTGTCCTGCGGATCGTAGGAGCGATAGCGGCTGAAGCAGGAGTCGATATGATCGCCCGACATTTGCGGGCCCAGCAGCCGATCCCTGGAAGGCTGGTCCTCCGGCAAAATCTCTTCCGGCGGGCCGCCATAGGTCGTCGCGTAGCCGTCCCGTGTCGTGGCGTAGCCTTCCATCTCGGCCTGGTCGTCAGTCACCTCGCCTTGATTGTTCATCCAGGGCTGATCGGATTGGTGCCCGTCGGTCGAGGCTGTGCGATCGCCGCCCGGATCGAAATAGGGCGAGATGCAGGGGCGGATCTCCCCGCTGTAGGAGCGGTAGCTGTTTTCTTGCGGGCGGTAGCTGCGATAGCGGTTGGCGCACCATTCGAGATGCGCGGCGGGCAATTGTGCCTGCTGGGCCGGCGCCTGCTCCGAAGGCTGTTCAGCCGCATTGGCCTGGCCCGTCTGTGAAGCATTGGGCGGAGAGACCTCGGGCAAGGGCTGCAACTGCCGCGGCGCGGCGGCTTGCGGCGTTGGGAGAGCTGCGGTCTGCGTGGCCGTATCCGCCGCCCTGGCCCCCTCGTCCGCCTTAGCGGACGCGCCGGCGGCCTGCTGGGCCGGGATGCGCTCGAGATCCTGCTTCGCCGGATCGACGGGCCTGGCGTCCTTGGTCCAGAGCTCGGAAACGCCGATCGCCGGCGTTGCCTGGCGCACCGGCTTGGCGGCCAGCAGCCAGGTGGCGAAGGCGAGCCCTGAGGCAAACACGGCCAGGGTCAGCACGAAGCCGCCGACGATTCCCAACAATGCCTTCACGCTGCTCTCCTTCGAGCCCCCGCTTATAGAATGCGGGGGGCGGGATGGGAGTTCCTCTGCCGCCTGACGAAATGAGGAACTAGGCGACCACCTCGCGATACTTCCTCACCTTCCCGTCCTGCCCGCGAATCCGCCATGTCTCGCTGTCCCGGCCCTCGATGTGGCTGGGGCCGAGCGGCACCTTGCCGCCGCCATCGGGCAGATCGATGACATAGGTCGGGTTGCAGATGCCGGAGAGGCGCTGGCGCAGTTCCGCGGCCAGCGCCTGGCCCTCGGCAATCGTGGTGCGGCGGTGCGCCATGCCCGGCGCCAGATCACCATGGTGAAGATAGTAAGGTTTTACGCCCAGCCGATAGATCAGCTCGCGGCAGAGCTCTTCCAGCACCTCGACCTTGTCGTTGACGCCCTTCAAGAGAACGCTCTGGTTGAGCAGAACAAAACCCGCCTGCCGCATCGTCCGGCAGGCCGTTTCGGTGTCCAGCGTGATCTCGCGCGGGTGGTTGAAGTGAGTGACCACCGTCACCATCAGTCTTCCCTGTAGGGATGCCGTCAGGCCGGGCGTGATGCGCGTCGGCAGCGCCACCGGCACGCGGGTGTGGATGCGCAGGAGCCGCACATGCGGGATCGCCTCGATGCGGGCGCGGATTTCGGCGAGCGCCCTGTCGGGCAGCGACAGCGGATCGCCGCCGGTCAGGATCACCTCGCGGATCTCGCTATGTTGGGCGATGTAAGCGAGGGCCGGCTCCAGCGCCTCGCGCGTATAGCCGCGGCCGATCGAAGTCAGCGACTCCTTGCGAAAACAGAAGCGGCAATAGACCGCGCATTGATAGGTCGGGAACAAGAGCACGCGGTCGGCATGGCGATGCGTCAGCCTGGGCACCGGGCTGAAGGCGTGGTCGCCGATCGGATCGCCGAGCTCGCCCTCGGCAGTGATCAACTCGTCCGGCGACGGGATCACCTGCGCGCGGATCGGATCGTTCGGATCGTTCCAGTCGATCAGGTCGAGATAGACTTTCGGCACGCGCACCTTGTGGGCGGCCGCGGCTTGCTGCGCGGCGGCGCGCTCGGCCGGCGAGAGCGGCAGGGCTGCGAGGTCGCGAACATGGCGCACGCCGGCACGCACGTCGTCCTGCCAGGCGGCGTCGGGGCCGCGCGCGGCTTCCTTGAGATCGGTATCTGAGGTCATTGGGGTCTCGGTACGAACTTGCGCGGGATATCGGCCGGATGGATGGCCGGGTCAATCGTTTTGGTTGCCGCAGAGCGGTGGAGCGGCGCGCGAGACCGGCTGGGCCTGATGCCCGGCTTGTCTCGCGGCTTTGAGCGCGACGAAATTGGCGCTAATTTGGCGCAGGCTTCGGGGGACACGAATGGATTTCAGCGCAGGCCATGGCTACCTTCTCATCGGTGGGCTCATCCTGGTCGGCGCCGGGCTGCTGATCATTTCGCTGATCGTCAATCTGCGCGTGGCGCACAGCGTGCGCGACGAACTGCGCCATCGCGAAAAGCTGCTGGAATATTATCGCAACATCTTTTCGCAGCTGGGCGTGATCCTGATCGGCATCGGCGTTTCGCTGTTCATCTTCTTCTTCCAGCAGAACTATCAGGACCAGCGCAAGCGCGAGACCGAGCTGCAGCAGGTTCTCGCCAAACTGGCGGCGCGCGTTGCCCGCGGCGCCCCGGTCATCGAAACGCTGGGCGAGTTCGACGAGGTACTGGATGAGGGCGGCGCCTATGTCGGCCCCGAACACGGGGGAAGCAACGCCGCGATCACCGCCAGGGGAACGGAGCTCGCCAAGCAAGTCGAAAAGATCCTGCTGGTGGAACGCGATGTCGATGTTCGAGACTTCGAAATCCTGAACCTGTCGCGCGACCTCGAAGCCACCTTTGTCGTCAACGAGATCGATCCGACGCTGTGGTTCAACATCGTGCGCGACGAGAACGAGATCAAATACGCGACGACGCAGCTAGCCCTCGACTACAAGGACCTGCATGAGGCGATCGGCGACGAGGCGGTCGAGGCCGCGGTCGCCAAGCCCGACAAGGAACCGAAGATCAAGCATGAGGTGCTCGACATCCTCTATGACGCCGACCTGCTGCGTCAGCGCAGCAGGCGGTTTCTCGCCCGCGCCTGCTGGCTGTTCAGCAAGGGCAAGAGTTTCGTCGCTCTTGCACCGGCCGATGCGATCGAGACCGACACCAAATCGCAGCAGGAATGGATCGACCGCGCGAAACCGGTGCTGACGCAGACGAAGTCGGGCAGCGGCGACTGCTTCAAGCTGCTCCGCTACGGGCAGGCATCCTGAGCCCGCGGGTCTTTGTTTTGATACATGTCGTTCACCCAGAATAGCCGCACGGCTCTGGGTGAAGCGATCAGTCACCCACCCGCAGCAGCCTGCCAAGACGATTGTCGTCGAGGAACTCGATCGTGATCGCCGAGGCCTTACCATCGGGGCCGACGACGAAGCTCACGCCCGCCGGCCGGTCTGGCGTCTCGGCGTCGGGATGGGTCAGGAACAGATCGCCGTCGAAATGCGTCAGCGAATAGGACCGCGCTCCGGCCGGCCCGACCTCGAGCACAAGGCCGTCGCCCGCGCTCGACACGGTCGCGTCGCCGATGAAGTCGTTGGCGTAGCGGCCGGAATAGGCGCTGGCCGGCCGGGCCGGCCTTGGCGGAGACGGTGGCGCGGCATATTCGGCCTTGGCCGCGGCGATCGCCGGACCCAGCATCCCGGCATAGATTCCGTCCCAGGCCTCGACCCAGTCCTTTTCGACTTTTCCGTCGAAGACCAGATCGGCAAAGCTGTCGGACAACCCTTCCGGGACACCGGTCGGGAAGGCGTTGGTAAGGATAACGATGCCAAGCTTCTCCTGCGGAAACAGCGTCGCCACCGTACGCGCGCCGACGCTGAAGGCGCCTGCATGGCCCCAGCTCAGGCCGTGCCGGCCGAAATCAATATTCCAGCCGAGGCCATAGAAAGACTCGCCTCCGGTTACCGGATTGCGGCCCAGCGCCATCTGAGGCAGATGCGTCTGTCGCAGCGCATCGGAAGCAATCAGCGTCCGGCCGGCATAAACCCCGTCGCCGAGCACCAGGCGCATCCATTGCATGAGATCGCGCGCGCTGGAATTCACGCCGCCCGCCGGCGCCTGAGGATCGACATTGCGCTTGACCTTTGCGGCCCAGACGCCGTCGATTCTGACATGCAGCGCGGCGCGATTGGCGCGGCTGATGAAGTCCGCGTGACGGGAGCTGGTCGCAGCCATTCCAAGCGGGCGGTAGAGCTTTTCCTCCGCGACCGTCTCCCAGGGCTTGCCTGTCGGCTTCGCGGCCGCCACGGCACCCTCGGTCAGCCCGAAATTGCTGTAGGAATAGCCGGCGCGAAAGCTCGATGATGGCGACACAAAGCGGAGGCGGCGAAGGATTTCGGCGCGGTCGTAGCCGATGCCCTCAAGGTCGTCTCCGGCAGTGCCGGGAAGGCCGCTGCGATGCGTGAAAAGATCGCGGATGGTGAGTTCGCCGGTGGGATAGGGATCGGCAAGGCGGAAGGCCGGATCGAGATCGGCGATCTTCGAATCCCAGGATACCACCCCGTCGCTGACCAGCGCGGCCACGACGGTAGCCGAGATCGGCTTCGAAAGGGAGGCGATCTGGAACACCGTGTCAGCGTCGACCAGCTCCGGCCTGCCGGCTTCGCGGTGCCCGAAACCCCTGAGGAATATCACCTTGTCGTCATGCACGACGCCGATGGCGAGCCCGGGGACGGCACCATCGGCAACGGCGGCTTGCGCCAGCGCTTCGAGCTTCGGCAAGGCGGCGGCGATGCGCGCGGGCGTGACGGGATCGGCCGATGCCGCGTGAGGCCAAAGCGCCAGTCCGGCGATGAAGGCCAAAACCGTCAAATGACAGAGATCCCGACCAAGCCGCATCGCGCGCTCCCTTCCCCTGCATTCACCCTAAGATTGTACAGGCAGGCACCGGCTTGGCCAAGTCTTGCGCGGCCCTGATCATCCTCCCAATCGACTGGTGCCGCGCCGGGTGCGTCCCTCACCTCTGGGCCTGCGCCCGCCTTAGAAGGTCCGGCCGCCCCGACATCATGGCTGTGCTCTGGACACGAAAGCTTGCGTTCCTTCGCGCCCCCCTCTGTCCTGCCGGACATCTTCCCCACTTGGGGGGAGATCAGATGTGGCGCCGGCTTTCGCCAATCATCGACGGTGCAAAGGGAAAGCCGTCAGCGGAACTGCCAATCTCCCCCCTCGTGGGCAGGGGAATCGCAGATAAGTTGATTGGCTATTGCCAAGCCGCAAAGGAAGGATTCTTGAGAGGCTTTCTCGTAGCAGAGGAGGCCCGAGTGCGGCTTGTTTTGTCGATCCTGCAAGCAGTTCG